>NZ_JBEZDW010000011.1:0-207089 GCF_040802045.1 Microbispora sp. NPDC049125
TCCTCCGGCACCGCCAGCCTGCGCACCGTGCCGGCGGAGAACTGCTCGCGCAGCCCCACCTCCAGCATCACCTGCAAGAACCACGCCCGATCATGACAGGACTGCCGGTAGGCCGCCTTCAACACCTCCACCGTGTCATACCCCGACACGGTCGCCACGTTGATGCCCGCCAGCACCTGCGCCAGCTCCGCCCCCGGCGGCAACGCGGCCAGCCCCTCAGGAATCGGCACCCCCGGCCGAGACCACCCACCCCCACCACGACAAGCCACCCACCCAGCCACCGGCTCAGCCACGCGCTCAGCCCCACAGCCGGCCACCAACCCGGCCTCGGAATCGGCCACCGGTTCATCCGCAGGCCCCACCGTTGGCCCCACCACTGGCCCCACCACTGGCTCGGTCCCAGGCGGCACCATCGGCCCGGCCACCGGCTCGGTCACGAAGGCCGCTATCGGTTCGGGTGCAGGTCCTGCCACAGGCGGGGGCACCCGGTCGACCGGGGAGCCGGCCACGGCTGCACCGCTATAAGCATCGAACCCGGGCAGGGGCACCGGCTCAGCCTCGGCTGCGCCAGCAGAGGAACCGGAGCACCGATCGGCGGCCACCGCCATACCAACAAGGGCGAAAGGACGCGCCACGGCGGGACGGCCACCAGGTGCCCAGCCAGGCGACTGAACAGACGGCGACCCCGGCAGCCGAGCCGACGAAGACGACGGCGAAGATGCGGACGAAGACGACGGCGAATTTGGACACGGAGCTGACACGGCGGGCACCCCCTGACCGGCAACGAAAGCGACAGACTGCCTCCCGATCGCCCGGACCGGGACCCTCTCACGCAGACTCAGCTACTCATCACACGGCGCATGGCCCACAACGGCCCGCCAACTAAGCTCACCTGTAACGGCTACCCCAACACTATATCGAACACACAATCGATGCAAGCCGCATCCAAGCGCGTCTGAAAGCGATACTCGGTCGACGACCTATGAAGGAGCGGATGAACTTCATGGGGCGTGCGGAACGACCAAGCCGGACTGGTAGGCGAAGACCACGAGCTGAGCACGGTCACGAGCGTGGAGCTTGGTCATGGCCCGGCTGACATGGGTCTTGGCGGTGGCAGGGCTGATCACCATGTGAGCGGCTATCTCGTCGTTCGACATGCCTTGGGCGACCAGCGCGGTCACCTCACGCTCGCGGTTGGTGAGCCCGTTCAGCCCGGCAGGGGCGGCGTGGGGACGCCGTGCGACGAACTCACCGATCAGGCGGCGTGTGATGGCCGGCGCGAGCAGCGCGTCTCCTCGTGCCGCGACGCGGATCCCGTGGAGCAGGTCGGTCGGCTCGGTGTCCTTGACCAGGAATCCGGTGGCGCCCGCGCGGAGTGCGTCGAAGACGTACTCGTCCAGGCCGAAGTTGGTCAGGATCACAACATGGACGTCGGACAGGCGCTCGTCGGCGGCGATCTGCCGCGTCGCCTCGATGCCGTCCATCACCGGCATCTGCACGTCGATGAGGGCCACGTCCGGTTTGTGCTCGCGGGCCAGCGCCACCCCCTGCCTGCCGTCCGCGGCCTCGCCCACCACCTCGATGTCGTCCTCGGCCTCCAGCAGGGCGCGGAAACCGGCCCGTATGAGGGCCTGGTCGTCGACGAGGAGCACACGGATCACGAGACGTCCCGGAGGGAAAGGTTGTTCTCCGCGGGGCCGCCGACTCGCAGGGTGACGTCGGTCGCCACGGGGGACTCGGTGCTCAGGAGACGTTCGGGTTCCCCAGTGGCCTCGGCTTCCCTGGTCGCCTTGGCTTCCCCGCCAGGCTGGGCTCCTCTGCCGGTCTCGGTTACGCGGGGAAGCCTGGCTCCCAGAGCTTGCCCGGCACCCAACATCTGCCCGGCACCCAACATCTGGCCGGTACTCAGCGTCTGGCCGGTACTCAGCGTCTGGCCGGCTTCGAGTGCCTGGTCAGTTTTCAATGACTGGTCGGCCTTCAGGGGGAGTTCGGCGCGGACGGTGAAACCCCCTCCCGGACGTGCCCCGGCGCGCAGCCGGCCGCCGAGGGCGGTGACCCGCTCCCGCATGCCGGTGAGACCCACCCCCGGCCTCGCATCTCCGTCGTGCCGCGAGGCCGGACCGCCGTTGGCGGCCGCCTCGCCGTATGCCGCGCCCGTCGGCTGGCCCCCTGCCGTACTCGCCGGTCGGCCCTCCGCCGCGTCCTTCGCCGCGCCCTGCGCCCGGCCCTCCGCGGCGCACTGTGCCGGGCTCTCCACCTGGCTCTCCGGCTCGACGTACGGCTGCCGCCCGCCGTCGTCGTCGATCTGGACGACAAGCTCTGCCGGGCCGTAGCTGATGCGAACCCGCGCCGGCGCATTCCCCGCATGACGGGCGACGTTCGTGAGCGCCTCCTGGACGATGCGGTAACCGGCGCGATCGACGGCGGGGGGCAGCTCTCGGCGCTCCCCGCTGATCTCGACGGTGGCCGGCAGGCCGGCCGCGCGAGCCCGGTCCACGAGGTCGTCGAGCCGGTCCAATCCACTGCCCGGCGGTTCGCCTTCCGAGTCGCGTAGCACTTCCAGTGTGGCGCGCAGCTCGCGCATCGCCTCACCGCTGGCCTCCTGGATGGCCAGCAACGCGCTCGGCACCTCTTCTCCGCGCTTGCGTGCGAGGTGTACGGCTACCCCGGCCTGCACCTTGATGATCGAGATGGTGTGGGTCAGCGAGTCGTGCAGCTCCCTGGCGATGCGGAGACGTTCCTCGCCGGCCCGCCGGAGCGCGGCCTCCTCGCGCGTGCGCTCCGCTTCGGCGGCCCGCTGCTCGGCCTGCTCGACGTAGGCCTGCCGGTGCCTGCTGACCGTGCCCGCGACCCCGGCCGCGAGGAACCAGCCGAGAAGCAGAGTCGTGCGCTGGCTCAGTTCCTGGGTGGACTGCCCGGTGGCCGCGGCCACGCTGGCGGCGAAGGTGCCGCCCAGGAACGCGGCGCTCGCCGCCGCCGGGAGCAGCCGGTGGCCCACCCTGACGGCGACGAAGACCATGATCAGCACGGGGAAGGCGGCCGGCGGCCCGGGATCCGTACGGACCGCGTAGAACAGCATGCAGGCCGCGGTGACGACCAGGGCCGTCGCCGGAGCCCTGCGCCAGGCCACAAGCGCCATCGAGCCGGCCACGATGGCCAGGTAGTCGAGGGGGCCGGCGCCAGGGGCCGACAGCGCGCCGGCCGCCAGCAGGACGGCGACCAACGCCGCGAGCACCACGTCCAGGGCGAGCGAGCGTCTTCCGGGTAGCGACCTCATTCCAGCACAGTAGAGCGGTCCGGGCTTCCGATCATCCCCATGTCGTCGGACCTTGGCCTACTCCCGGCGTGGTATGTCCGCCGCGCGTGCGCTCCCGGGCGTAGCGCGAGAAGTCCTCTCCGGCGCGACGACTCCGGCCCGTCACCAAGGCGACGATCGAGGCGACCCCCAGGCATCCCACCCGCTCGACCCGATCGGAGATCGACAGATGGCCGGACCCTTCCGCTACGTGACACCGGTGGCCCACGAGGCGGCGACCGGGCGGATCGCCCAGGTCTACGCGCAGCTCGCCAGTGACTTCGGCATGGCTCGCATGCCGGTGTTCATGACGCTGTCACCCGCCGAGGACGTGCTCGCCGGGACATGGGCCGCGACGCGCGAATCGCTGCTGGCCGGGCAGGCCCCCAGAACCGGCAAGGAGATCGTCGCGCTCGCCGTCTCGCTCGCCAACGGATGCCCGTTCTGCGTCGACGCGCACACGACCCTGCTGCACGCCACCGGCGACCACCGGCTCGCGGAGAGCATCGTGTCCGGGCGGGTGCCCGACGACCCGGAGCACGCCGCGCTGCTCAGCTGGGCCATGGCCACCCGCGGGCCCGCGGTGGGGGCGCCGCCCGTCCCCGCCGCCCTGGCCCCGGAGTACGTCGGCACCGCACTGGTCTTCCACTTCATCAACCGGATCGCCTCGGCCCTGCTGACCGACAACCTGCTCCCGGCCAACCTCCAGAAGTCGCGCCTGGTACGCAGCCTGGGCGGCAGGGCGATGTCCCGCGTCGCGCGCAGGCGGCTGCCCGAGGGTGCGAGCCTGCCGCTGCTCGCGGATCTGCCCGCCGGGCCGGTCCCCGCCTGGGCGGCCGGCGCTCCGATCGGTACGGCGTTCGCCGTCCTGCGGGCGGCGGCCACCGCCGGCGGCGAGCTGCTCAGCGAGCGGGCGCGCGCCGCCGTGCTGGACGCGGTGGCGGCCTGGGACGGCGAGCACCCGCCGATGGGCGGGGGGCAACTCAGCGAGCCGATCGCCGGCCTGCCTGCGGGGGACCGGCCGGCGGCCCGGCTCGCCCTGCTCACCGCGCTGGCGCCGTACCGCGTCACCGACACCGACGTGTCGACCTGGCGGGGAGCCTCCGGGACGGACGCCGAACTGGTGCGGCTGGTCGCCTTCGGCGCCATCGCCGCGACGGAACGCGCCGAATCCTCAATCACCGCCGCCCTGCGGCCAGTGAGCCGGTAGCGGCCTCCGCCGGACGACCGCTCCTGGAGATGGCGATCGCGCCTGGAGAAGCAGGAATCCGGCTCGCGAAAGGGTGGCCATGAGTTTGATTACGACGTAAGCTTACGACGTAATCAAACTTCTCCGGGAGGCCCTGATGCACACCCTCGCCCTCGTCACGCCACTGGTCCTCGTCGCCTACCTCCTCGTCATCGACTGGGTGCCGCTGTTCCCCTTCAACGACCTGGAGGTCCAATCGGTCCGGGAGCGGGTGGGAGCGGGCGCGGCGAACTATCCGGTGATCCTCGCGATCTCCGTGGCGGCCGCCCTGGACGCCGGCGTCGTGGCCCTCGTCCTCGCCTGCCTGACGATGGCCGGGCACCTCGTCAACTGGTGGCTGCCCTACTTCGGAGTCAGCTTCGCGGCCCAGCGAGAGACCTACCGCCGCGAGTACGCGCGCACGTGGAAGGTCCTCCCGACCGAGGGCAGGGCCGTGGTCATCGATGTGCAGCACATGGTGGTGGGCGTGATGACCGTGGTCATGCTGGTGGCTGTGGCCGTCACTACGCTGGGCGGATGAGCGCAGCGGGACGGTCCCGGGGCGGGCGCCCCGCCATCGTGAGCAAGGAGAAGATCACCATGGCGGCCCTGGCGGTGATCGACGCCGACGGCCTGGAGAATCTGTCCATGCGGCGGGTCGGTGAACGGCTGGGCGTCGAGGCCATGGCCCTCTACCGGCACGTGCCCAACAAGAGCGCCATGCTCGCCGCCGTGGTGGATCACCTCACGGCGGGAGCCGCGATGGAGATCCCCGGCGGCACCGCCTGGACGGACGCGCTGGCCGGCTTCGGCCGCCGGTACCGTGAGGTGCTGCTCCTCCATCCGGCGGCGGTCCCGCTGCTCGCCACGCATCCCGTCAGCCCCGAAGTCGCCGAGCACCTCCTGGGCCGCATCCTGGCGGCGGTCGAGCTCGGCGGCGCCGTGACCCTTGAGCGGGTCCAGCTCGGCTTCCAGTCGGTGGCCGTCTTCGTCCTGGGACACGCCCTTGCCCAGGTGGGCACGCCGCCGGGTGGTGACGCCGCCCAGTCGGCGAGCCCTGCCTACTACGACGAATGGTTCGAGACGGGCCTGGCCGCCCTCTGCCACGGCTTCGCCGCGACGCTCCCCACCTGAGGGCTCCGGGGCGCGGCCATTCCGGGCTCGCAGGCAGGCGGGTGGCCGGATGCGCGGGGCACATGAAACGGCCCTGTGAGGGTAGTGGCGGGGACCATGAAACGGATCCTGCAGCTCTTCGTCACACGGTGGCTCGCCCGGACGCCGATCGGCATGGTCATCCTCGGCATCGGCTGGCTGGTGATGCGCAAGAAGCGCAGCGCCCAGGCCGGCAAGGCGCAGGCGCTCAGGGAGCCTGGCCGCAAGTCGGGGAACCCGTACATGTGGCGTGGTCCGGCCGCCCGTAACCGTCGCTGAGCCGCCCGGCGGCCCGGCCGCCGTCACGGCCGCCGTCACGGCCGCCCATAACCGTCACTGCCCCAGGCGGCCCGGCCATGGTCCGGCCGCCCGCGACTGTCGCCGCCCCAGGCGGCCGGTCCGGCCGCCGGAGGCGGTGACCCGGCCGGTGGGTCATGATCGGATGGTGAGGACCGCCGCGAGCGCCATAGCGGCGAAGACTGCGGCGCCGGCGAACGAGGCGGCCATCCCGTCCACGAGCGTTCCGTGGTGCATGGCGGTGCCGAAGACGCTCACCAGCACGGCCGAGCCGAGCGCGCCGCCCGCCCACACCATGGTCTGGGCCAGTCCAGACGCGGCTCCCGAGTCCTGGGGGTCCACGCCCGACAGGATGGTCATGTTCAGCGGCATGATGCTGAGCCCGGCGCCGAGGCCGAGCAGGAGCATCGGCCCGAGCACGCCCCCGAGATATCCGGTGTCCGGCGAGACCCGGGTGAGCCAGAGCATCCCGGCGAGGATCACCAGGATGCCCGTGACGACGATCTTCCTTGTCCCGAGGCGGGGCAGGAGCCGGGGCACGACGCGTACGACGGAGAACTGGGTCAGGGCCATCGGCAGGAACGCGAATCCGGCCGCCAGCGGGTCCAGCCGCAGCACGACCTGGACGTACTGCGTCATGAGGAAGAAGAACCCGAACATTCCGGCCGACAGCAGCAACTCGCCCAGGTAGGCGGCGGCGCGAGGGCGGCGCGCCAGCAGCCGGAGCGGCATGATCGGTTGCCGTGCCCGCGTCTCGATCGCGACGAAGGCCGCCAGCAGCACGGCGGCCGCCGCCAATGCGGGCGCCGCCTGCCGCCAGCCCGAGTCGCCCGCCGTGACCAGCGCGTACACCAGGCAGACCATGCCCCCGGTCACGGTCGCGGCGCCGGCGAGGTCGAACCGGCCGGGGTGGCGGTCCGGCTCGGTGACGAACCGCGGCGCGACGGCCGCGACCAGCAGCCCGATCGGCACGTTGACGAAGAACACCCACCGCCAGGAGACCGAGTTCGTGAGCAGCCCGCCGGCGATGAGGCCGATCGAGCCGCCGGCGCCGGTGACGGCCGAGTAGAGGGCGATCGCCCGGTTGCGCGCCGCCCCCTCGGTGAAGGTGGTCGCGATGAGGGCGAGGATGCTCGGCCCGGCGACCGCGGCCCCCACGCCCTGGACGGCCCGGGCCGCCAGCAGCCCCCACCCGGCCGTCGCCAGCCCGCCGTAGAACGAGCCGGCCGTGAACACGAGGACCCCCGCGACGAACACTCTGCGACGCCCGAGGATGTCGCCGGCCCGCCCGCCGAGGAGGAGAAGGCCGCCGAACGTCAGCAGGTAGGCGTTCATCACCCACGAAAGGCCGGTGGCGGAGAAGCCGATGTCCTGCTGGATCCTCGGCAGGGCGATCGTCACGATCGTCGAGTCGAGGGCGATCATGATCTGGCACGTCAGGACCACAGCGAGGGCGACGCGAGTGTGTGCCGCCGTACGAGGGGATACCGTGAGCGTCGACAAACGAGCCTCCGAGAGATGAAGTGGAGGGAGCCTCCGATTAACCGCGAATATACGGAGGTGTCCTCCGCTTTGCAAGGGTGTCAACGATGAGCAGGCCCATGCGTGCCGACGCGCGCCGGAACTACGAGCGGTTGCTGGTGGAGGCGCGGGCCCTGTTCGAGGAGCAGGGGCCGGAGGCGCCGCTCGAGGACGTCGCCCGCCGGGCGGAAGTCGGGATCGGAACCCTCTACCGGCACTTCCCCACCCGGCACGCCCTGCAGGAAGCGGTCTACCGGGAGCAGATCGAGGCGCTCGCGGAGGAGGCGTACGAGCTGGCGGAGCGGACCGACCCCGCGGACGCGCTGGTCCGCTGGATGCGCCTGATGATGACGCACGCCGTGACCAAGCGCGGGCTCAACACGGCGCTCATGGCGACGCTCGGCCGGGAGTCGGAGCTGTTCGCCACCTGCCGGAACACGATCCGCGCCGCGGCCGACGCGCTGCTCACCCGGGCCAAAGCGTCGGGGGCCGTGCGGAAGGACCTGGAGGCGGGGGATCTGCTGCACCTGGTCCACGGGATCTCGGTGGCGACGGAGCGGTCGCCGGAGGGCGCCGACCGCATGATCGCCTTCGTCATCGAGGGGCTGCGGCCCCGCGGAGACCAGGACACCCCCTGAGCCGCCCGCCCCCTCATGGCGGGGCGCGGCCTCAGCGCAGGGGACGGAAGAACGCCCGGACGTCGTCCACGAACAGGTCCGGCGCCTCCGCCGCGGCGAAATGGCCGCCCCGGTCGAACTCCGACCAGTGCACGATGGCGTGCTCGCGCTCCAGCAGCCGGCGGATGGCGGGGTCGTGGGGGAAGACCGCAACCCCCGTCGGCACGCCGGAACGTCTGCCCGGCGCCGCGGGCGCGACGCGCGTCTCGTAGTACAGGTGCGCCGAGGAGGCGCCGGTGCCGGTCAGCCAGTACAGCGTCACGTTGGTGAGCAGCAGGTCACGGTCGACCGCGTCCTCGGGCAGTTCCCTGCCCGGGTCGGTCCACTCGCGGAACTTCTCCGCGATCCACGCGAGCTGCCCGATCGGTGAGTCGTTCAGCGCGTACGCCAGCGTCTGGGGGCGGGTGCTCTGGATGTCGGCGTAACCGGTGCCGTCCCGCCGGAGCCGCTCGGCGGCGGCGAGCCGCGCGAGCTCGGCCTCGGTGAGCCCCTCGAAGTCCGACGCGTCGCCCGAGGGGAAGGCCAGCCCGCCGTTGATGTGCACGCCGATCACGTTCTCCGGCGCCAGCCGGCCCAGCTCGGGCGAGACGATCGAGCCTGTGTCGCCGCCCTGGGCGCCGTAGCGGCGGTATCCCAGCCGGCGCATCAGCTCGGCCCAGGCCCCGGCGATCCTGGCATGGTTCCACCCCGGCTCGCTGAGCGGCGTCGAGAATCCGTGCCCGGGCACCGATGGCGCCACGACGTGGAACGCGTCGGCCGGGTCTCCTCCGTGGGCGCGCGGGTCGCTGAGCGGGCCGAGGACGTGGAGGAACTCGGCGACCGAGCTGGGCCAGCCGTGGGTGAGGATCAGGGGCACGGCGCCGGGCTCGGGGGACCGCACATGCAGGAAGTGGACGCGCTGCCCGTCGATATCGGTGATGAACTGGGGAAACCGGTTCAGCCGTGCCTCCCAGGCCCTCCAGTCGTAGGAGTGCGCCCAGTGGTCGGCCAGCCGTCGCAGGTAGCCGGCCGGCACGCCGCGCTCCCATCCCGCGCCGGGGAGCTGCGAGGGCCACCGCGCGTTCTCCACTCTGGCGCGCAGGTCGTCGAGGGCTCGCTGGGGGATGTCGACGGAGAATTCGTGGACGCTCACAGACGTGCTCCTCTCTTGCGCCCGCACGCGGCTGTGCCTGGACGCCGCTGTGCCTGGACGCCGCTGTGCCTGGACGCCGCTGTGCCTGGACGCCGCTGTGCCTGGACGCCGCTATGCCTGTACGCGGCTGCCCACAGGGCCGTGGCCGGAACGCCGGGGCGTGAGCGGAAAACGAGGAGCGGTCCGTAGGCGGCCGGAACGCCGGGTGGCGACGGCAGAGCCGGGAGCGGTCGCTAGCGGAGGGCCGCGGACCGGCGGAGAGCACCCGGGCTCGGCGGGGTGCGGAACGACTGCCGGTAGGCGAGCGGCGAGACGCCCACGGTGGTGTGGAGGTGCTGCCTGAGCGACACGGCCGTGCCGAACCCTGCCGCGCGGGCGATCGCGTCGACCGGCAGATCGGTGGTCTCCAGCAGGTGGCGGGCGTGCTCGACCCGCTGGCGGGTCAGCCACCGGGCGGGGCTGAGCCCGGTCTCCTCCCGGAACCTGCGGGTGAAGGTGCGCACGCTCATCCGGGCGTGCGCGGCCAGAGCGGCCAGGTCCAGGGGCTCGCGCAGTCGTTCCAGCATCCACGCCCGGGTGGGCCCGGTGGTGGCCTCGGCCAGGTCGGGCAGCGGGCGCTCGATGAACTGAGCCTGCCCGCCCTCACGGAACGGCGGCGTGACGCAGCGCCTGGCCGTCCTGTTGGCCACCTCGCTGCCGTGGTCGCGCCGGATGACGTGCAGGCACAGGTCGATCCCGGCCGCCACGCCGGCCGAGGTCAGCAGGTCGCCGTCGTCGATGAACAGCACGTCGGGATCGACCCGCACCCGGGGGTACAGCGAGCGGAGCAACTCGGCGTTGCGCCAGTGGGTCGTGGCCGGGCGGCCGTCGAGCAGCCCGGCGGCGCCGAGGACGAAGGCGCCGGTGCAGATGGAGATGATCCGGCTCCGCGTGGCCGCCTCGCGCAGCGCG
Source organism: Microbispora sp. NPDC049125 (assembly GCF_040802045.1). Lineage (NCBI taxonomy): Bacteria > Bacillati > Actinomycetota > Actinomycetes > Streptosporangiales > Streptosporangiaceae > Microbispora > Microbispora sp. NPDC049125. Next base: position 10,254 of record NZ_JBEZDW010000011.1, read on the forward strand.
TCCCGGATCGGCGCGGCGATCGTGCCGTCCTCCATGGGGGACCCGCTGTGGATGCCCGGCACGACCACCGTGTCGGCCGTGGCCAGCACGCCGAGGTCGTGATCGGGCATGATCCGGTAGCCGGCCCGGCTCCCCACGGGACGCCCGCCGGGCGTGCAGGTCACCACCTCGTAGAGCGGCTCGTCGTCCCCCGTGGCCCAGAACACCTGACCGGGGACGCCGACGTCGAGCGTGGCGAAGTCCTCCAGAACGAGTACGGCGACGCGATGCATGGCCGGATTCTTTCACATATTGACCGTCCGGCCACTTTCGGGGGGAGTCGCCCGCCGACACCATTGCGGGATGAAATCGCTGCACCGGGCCTGGATCGTGGCCGCCGTCGCTTTCGTCGCCATCATCGGAGCCGCCGGGTTCCGCGCCACACCCGGTGTGCTGATCACGCCGCTCCAGGACGAGTTCGGCTGGAGCAGGGGCACGATCTCGCTCGCCGTCTCGGTGAACCTGATGCTGTACGGCCTGTGCGCACCGTTCGCGGCCGCGCTGATGGAGCGCTTCGGCATGCGCAGGGTCGTGTCGCTCGCTCTGCTGCTCGTGGCCGCGGGCAGCGGGCTGACGATCCTCATGACCGCGAGCTGGCAGCTCGTCGCGCTGTGGGGCGTGCTGGTCGGGCTCGGCACCGGCTCGATGGCCCTCGTCTTCGCCGCCACGCTGACCGACCGCTGGTTCGTCAGGCACCGTGGCCTGGTCACCGGAGTGCTCACCGCGGGCGGCGCGACCGGTCAGCTCGTCTTCCTGCCGGTGCTCGCCCACCTGGCCGAGATGCAGGGCTGGCGGGCGGCCGCGCTGACGGTCTCCGCGGCCGCCCTGGCCGTCGTCCCCCTCGTGTGGTTCCTGCTGCGGGACACCCCCGAGGAGCTCGGCATCACGGCGCTGGGCGCGACAGGTCCGGTGGTCCGCACCCCTGGCGGGGGAGCGGCGGCCCGGGCGCTCGGCGCCCTCCGGGGCGCGGCGCGGACGAAGTCGTTCTGGTATCTCGTGGTGGGCTTCGCCATCTGCGGCGCGAGCACGAACGGCCTCGTCGGCACCCATTTCATCCCCGCCGCCCACGATCACGGGATGCCGGAGACGGTGGCGGCCTCGCTGCTCGCCGTCATCGGGATCTTCGACATCGCCGGCACGATCGCGTCCGGATGGCTGAGCGACAAGGTGGACTCGCGGATCCTCCTCACCGCCTACTACGCGCTGCGTGGCCTGTCGCTGCTCGTCCTGCCCCAGCTCTTCGCCGCCACGGCCCACCCGAGCATGCTGATCTTCATCATCTTCTACGGCCTCGACTGGGTCGCCACGGTGCCGCCGACCGTCGCGCTGTGCCGCAAGATCTACGGTCCGAACGGCTCGGTGGTCTTCGGCTGGGTCTTCGCGTCCCACCAGATCGGCGCGGCCATCGCGGCGACCGCCGCGGGCGTCACGAGGGACCATCTCGGCAACTACGACGCCGCCTGGTACGGCGCCGGCCTGCTGTGCCTGGTGGCCGCGGTGCTGTCGTTCCGCATCGTCACGCGGGTTGTCCCCGAGCCCGGCCCGGCTGCCATCCTTGTCGGGTGACCGAACGCGTACTTCCCCTGGTCGTCCGCATCGAGCGGGCCGATCCCCCGGAACGGACCGACGCGCTGGAGGCGGCGGCCACCGCCGTGCTGCGGATCCTCGACTCCGGCGAGTGGACGGAGGCCGTCGCCGAGTGGCAGGGCGACCGCATCAGGAAGGTGGTCAGGCGGGCCCGTGGATCCGAATGGCGCCGCGTGCTCGCCCTCCCGGGGATCACGGTCACGGTGCGCTCGGCCGAGGTGCGGGTGCATCCCCCGGTCCCGCTCGACGACTGGCCCCGCGACCTCGCGCGGCTCCAGGTGTCGGGTACGGAGCTGACCGACCCGGCTCCGCCGCCGGAGCCGGGGGAGGGTGAGCCGGTGCTGTGGGTCAACCCGCACCTCGAGATGACGGCGGGCAAGGCGATGGCGCAGGCCGGCCACGGTGCTCAGCTCGCGTGGTGGGGCGCCGGCGAGGCCGCCAGGGCCGCGTGGAGGGGTCGGGGGCTGGCCGTGGCCGTGCGGACGGCGTCGCCCGGCACCTGGGCCGCCCTGGAGGGTGGCGGCCTGCCGGTGGTGCGGGACGCGGGGTTCACCGAGATCGAGCCCGGCTCCGCCACGGTGATCGCGGACGCCTCCTGGCTGCGGCAGGACGTTTTCGAAGTGTGACTGTGAACCCACCCGAAATACCCGCATATGCCGTACGCTCCCGATCGTGTCACCTGGGGACTATGGGACGAAAGCCGTTCCTACGTACATAGCAGCCGAGGCGGAGACGACACCGCTGCCGAAGATCACGGTCCCTGCGGCGGCACCGCCGCCGAGCTCGGGCAAGGGTCTCGGGGATCTGCCCATGCGGGTGGTGTACCGCATCGCGATCATCGCGGCGGTCATGGGAGTCGTCGGCGGGGGAGCCGCGGTCCTGCTGGCGGGCAGAGGGGGCGACTCCACGCCCGGCGCGGCCGGTGTGGTCTCCTCGCAAGCGCCGACCGACGTGGCGACGGGCGCTCCGGCCGGCGCGGCGTCGGCGCTTTCGACGGCGGAGCCTTCGACGCCTCCGTCCCCCGGTGTCTCAGCGGCTTCCTCCGGCGCCACCCCCGCGGCGACCGCCTCTCCGTCCCCCTCTCCGGGCACCACGGCGATGGACGCGGCGCTGTCGGACCCGCGCGTGCCGCCCCTGCCCGCGAGTGACAAGAAGCTGCGCACGCTGCCCGGCCACGTGGCGAGGACCCGCGGCCTGGTCAAGGACCGGCGGTCCGGCGTCGCCTTCACCCGGTTCGCCAAGGAGTGGAAGCTCACCAAGGCCAGCCCGTTCGCCTCCCGGCAGGTGCTGCCCAAGGTCAAGGGCTCGGCGTACCGGGGGATCCTGGTCTCCTGCCCCGTGCCGATCCCGGTGCAGGAGACGCTGCGCGACACCGCCTTCCTGGCCGCGCGGTGGACGCTCAACCACCACCCGTCGGGAGCGACGCTCACCTGGACGGCGTCCCAGTCGCTCAAGGTCGGCAAGCGGGACGCCTGGCTGCTCGGCTACGACGTGCACTACACGCTGAAGGGCAAGGACCGGACCTCCTCCGCGGCGATCGCGCTCGTCGACGTGCGCGGGAAGAAGCCGGCCCTGGTGTTCGTCTCGATCCCCGACAGCCAGAAGAAGCGATGGCACGACATCAACAAGGTGATGTCGTCCATCAAGACCCTCTGAGCCGCCTCGCGGCTCAGCGCGTCCGCGCGAGCACCGGCTCGACGATCTCCTCGGCCGCCCAGCGGGCGATGCCCACGGGGAAGGGCCTGCGCAGGTTGAGGGCGATGTGCGTGATCCCCGCGCCCATCACCGCGAGGACGGAGGCCCGGGCGGCCGCCGCGTCGCCGTACGACACGACGACCTGCGTCGAACGGACGATGTCGCGGGGGTCCCGGCCGATCGCGGCGCAGTGGCCGTCGAGGACCTTGGAGCGCTCGGCGATGTAGGCGGCGTCGTTGTGCGGCGGCCCGGGGATGTTCCAGATGTCCGCGTGCTCGGCGACCACCCGCAGGGTCCGGTCGCCCCAGCCGCCGATCATGATCGGCGGGCCCGGCCGCTGGACCGGCTTCGGCTCGCACCGGGTGCCCTTGAGGCGGTAGTGGCGTCCGTCGAAGTCGAAGACGTCCTCGGTCCACATGCGCCGCATGATCGCGCACGACTCCGCCAGCCGCTCGACGCCCTCACCCGGCGGCACCAGCGTCAGGCCGTACGCGTCGTACTCGCGCGGCGCGACGGTGTCGCCGGGCTGGAAGGTGCCGCCGACGCCGATCCCCATGACGAGCCGCCCCCGGGAGATCACGTCGACCGTGCTGGCGATCTTGGCGAGCACGGCCGGGGCCCGGGTGCGGTTGCTGGTGACCATCAGGCCGAGCCTGAGCCGCTCGGTTCGCGCGGCGAGCGCGGCGAGCAGGGTCCACCCCTCCAGGACCGGCCCGCCGGGGTCGCCGAACATGGGAAGCATGTGGTCCCACAGCCAGGCGTGCTCGATCAGCGGGATCTCGTCGGCCTCCTCCCACACGCGGAGAACGTCGTCGTACGTGGTGTGCGCGGGCACGGTCTTGAGGCCGAAGCTCACGCGGTCGCCGCCGGTCATCCCGGGCGCCTCCCGACATATCATTAGCTGGACAACGAAAGACGTTAGTCGGCTAACGAAAAGCCGTCAAGGCGCTTCCGCTGCTACCGTGCGCTCACACGTGCACAGGGGAGAGGGGGAGAGGTGGCGGAGGACTTCCACACTGCCTTCTGGAACGCCAAGCGAGCCATGGCGCAGGCGGCGGAGGTGGCCTACAACCGCCACGGCGTACGCGCCGGGCAGCAGTTCATCCTGCGCTGCCTGTGGGAGGAGGACGGGCTGACGCCGGGGGAGATCGCCCGCCGCCTGGAGCTCGCCACCCCCACGGTCACCCGGGCCGCCACACGGATGGAGGCGGCCGGCCTGCTGCGCCGCGAGCCCCACCCCACCGACGCGAGGCTCGTACGGCTGCGCCTCACCGAGCGCGGAAGGGAGCTGGAGAGCGTCATCGCCGGGGAGGTCGACCGGCTGAACGAGCGCGCGCTGACCACGCTGGACGCCGCCGATCGCGAGCGGCTCGTCCGGTTCCTCAGAGAGGTCAGGCGTAACCTCGCCTGATCAAAAGGTGGACGGCCGCCTGTGACATCGCCTGAGGTCACCCCGGTGGGGCCGGCGTCGGCGGCTCACCGCTCGGCGAGCACGATCACCGAGTCCGCCGGGCCGAGCGTCACCGTCCGGGACCTGTCGGGGTTGACGACGACGCCGAAGTGGGGCGGACGGCCGATCTCGGCCGCCAGGCGGTAGCCGATCGCCGTCTCGCCCCGGCGCCGCGCCGACTCGATGACCGTGGAGAAGGTGACCGGAGCGCCGGCCTGGACGTAGTCGGCCGCCGGCCGGGGATAGATCTCCGAGCCCTTCGAGTCGAAGAGGTAGCCGAAGACCTCCGCGAGGTGGGGGTTCTCGGCGAGCTGGGCGAGCAGCAGGCCGATGACCGTGTCGCTGATCACGATGTCGTCCGCCTCCGTGACCTCCGCCAGCGCCCGGTTGTTCTCGTCGTGCATCTCGCTGACGATCGAGTATCGCTCTCCGAGGGTCGCCTGCATGTCGCGGAGCTGGAGCAGGGTCATGAGAGTGCGGGTGTCGGCGTGGTGCGTGCCGTACCGGTCGTCGGACAGGACGATCACGTGCTGGTAGACGCCGACGCCGAGCGACTCCAGCGCGAACCTGTCGGTGGCGTCGCACTCCTTGACGTTCACGGTGAGGTTGCGCAGGCCGGCGAGGCCGTTCCCGGCGTCGGGGTGGTCGCTGGCGACGTCGAGCGCCGAGCCGGGCGCGACGTAGCCGTCGAGGTGGCGGATGATCTGGGCGGCCCGGCCGTTCCAGCCGAGCAGCAGGGTGCGTTCGGGACGGGGCGCCGGGTGCCGCGCCGTGACCACCCGGTCGTCGTCCACGGCCGGAGCGTGGGCGGCCCGGCGGATGAGCGAGTCGTCCTGGGCGATGACGACGACCTCGTCCGAGGTGCCGATCACGGTCTCCATCGGCGGGTTCAGCGCGACGCCCGCCGAGGTGCGCAGCCCGATCACGGTCGCGGTCGCGTACGCGTCGAGCGCCCGGCCGTACGACGCTCCCGCGAGCGCGGGGTCGCGGCGCAGGTAGATCTCGCCGCCGTCGAAGTCGAGCAGGTCCATGCAGACCGCCGACAGCCCTGACTGGCGCGACGACTGAACGATCAGCCGGGCGGCGACGTCGTCGCCGTCCACCAGGTGGACGCCGGGCCCTCCGGCGAGCCGGGCCGCCGCCATGTTCCGGGAGGACGCGATCGCCGCGACCACCGGCGGGTGCGCGCCCGCGCGCTTGGCCAGGGCGAGCAGCGTCTTGATGACGTGGGCGTCGGGGTCGTCCTCCTGCGGGGAGATCACCACGATCGACCGCGCGGTGTCGAGACTCATCAGGTCGAGGTCGGCCGGCTCGGTGGGCCGGCCGGTGCGGCAGACCAGCCGGGTCCCGCCGGTGCCGCCCACCCGCGCGCGGATGGCGTCCTCCATGGCGGGCTTGTCCTTGCCGGCGAGGACCGCGATCACCGAGCCGCCCTCGCTGGCGTGGGCCTTCGTGAGCTCGCCGACGATCGTGAACACCTGCTCCGACCAGCCGAGGATGACCGTGTGACCGCTCTCGATGATGCGGGAGCGGCCCTTGCGCAACTCCTCGATCTTCCCGCGGAGTCCCGTGGAGAGCACACCGACCAGCGTGCTCACGATGAAGATGCCGCCGAGGGACGCGGCGAGCATCAGCGCGAGGAACGGCGCGCTGCCCGTGTCGCTGGCGATCTTCCCGGGGCTGAGCGTGCGCATGAGCGTCATCCAGAGCACGCCGGGCCATCCCTCGTGCCCTGACGCCTCATCCGGCGTCAGCCACAGCGTCAGCCCGCTGATGACGAGGATCAACGTGAAGGAGACCAGGGCCAGCCAGCCGATCAGCGCGGCCGTCCCCTTCGCCATCGTGTTGTCGAACCAGTACCTCAGGCGCTCCTTGACCGACGGCCTCGACACAGGGGGGTCCTCCGTAGACGAATTCGATCATTGAAGGACACATATTAGGAGCGGCTAGGCTTCCGTTGTGACTGAGCTAGTGCTTGCCTCCGCCTCGCCCGCGCGCCTCGGCGTGCTGCGGGCGGCCGGGCTCGACCCCAAGGTGGTCGTCAGCGGCGTCGACGAGTCCGCCGTCCGCGCGGAGACCCCGGAACGGCTCTGCCTCACGCTCGCCGAGCTCAAGGCCGCGGCCGTCGCCCGGACGCTCACGGACGGTCTGGTCATCGGGTGCGACTCGGTCCTGGAGCTGGACGGCGTTGCGTACGGCAAGCCGTCGTCTCCGGAGGACGCCGTGGCCCGGTGGCGGTCGATGCGGGGAAGGACCGGGCGCCTGCTGACCGGGCACTGCGTGACCGACGTGGCGGCGGGCCGTACGGTGTCGGAGGTGGCCGCGACCGTGGTGCGGTTCGGCACACCGGCCGACGACGAGATCGGCTCGTACGTGGCGAGCGGGGAGCCGCTGCGGGTGGCCGGGGCCTTCACGCTCGACGGTCTCGGCGGCTGGTTCGTGGACGGCATCGACGGCGACCACGGCAACGTGCTCGGGATCTCCCTGCCGCTGCTTCGCCGCCTGTTCGCCGAATTGGGAGTGTCCGTCACGACTCTGTGGCGCTAGCCTGCCCGCCATGAGTGGCATCGGACGGCGCGGCGTCGGCGGTTTCGCCGAGGGGATCGGTTACCTCTTCAAAGGTCTCGGCTGGGTCGCCAGGAACCCGCGGTGGTGGCTGTTCGGCCTGGTCCCGGCGCTCATCGCGCTGACCCTTTACGCGGTCGCGCTGGTCTGGCTCGGCACGCACGCCACCGACGTCGCCGCCTGGGCCACGCCGTTCGCGGACGACTGGGGCTGGCGCGCCGGGTTCCGCGCCCTCGTGGGATTCATGATTTTCATCGGCGGGCTGGGGCTGGCCGTGGTGACATTCACGGCGGTCACTCTCGCCATCGGCGACCCCTTCTACGAGAAGCTGTCGGAGAAGGTGGAAGAAGACCTCGGCGGCCTTCCCGACGGCGAGGACCGGCCTTTCTGGCGGTCGCTCCTGCGGTCGGTGCGCGACAGCGTCATCACACTGCTGTACGTGCTGATGTTCACGGTCCCGCTGTTCGTGCTCGGATTCGTGCCGGTGGTGGGCCAGACGATCGTGCCCGTGCTGGGGGCGGTCGTCTCCGGGTTCTTCCTGGCGATCGAGCTCACCGCACTGCCTCTGGAGCGGCGGGGAGTGGCGCGCAGGGAGCGCTTCCGGCTGCTCCGGTCGAACCTGGCGCTGTCGCTCGGCTTCGGAGTGCCCGTCTTCCTGGCCTTCCTCGTGCCGCTCGTCAGCGTCGTGGCCATGCCGGGCGCGGTGGCCGGCGCCGCCATGCTCGTCCGCGTACGGCTGGGCGAGCCCCGGCCCTCCTGAAGCGGGCGCGCGGTGGAGTGGCACGCACGGCCGTCCACAGGAGCGCGGTTTTCCACAGGCCCAGGAGTGCGGGCGCGGGAGGGGCTCGCGCCGGGGCACGCTTGCGGGCATGACGACGCCGAAGCTCGTGCTCTCCTCGCCGGCGGACATGCTCGCCGCCGTGCCGTACCTGGTCGGATTCCACCCGGCGGACAGCCTGGTCGTGACCGGCTTCGCCGGTCCTGAGCTGCGGCTGAGCAGCCGCTGGGACCTGCCGGCGGGGGCCGGCGACCTCGACCGGCTGGTCCCGCTGCTGCGCCGTGAGGGGGTGACCGCGACGTTCGTCGTGGGATACGGCCCGGGGCCGCTCGTGACGCCAGCCGTCGACCAGGCCGTCGGGCTGCTCCGTGAGTCGGGCATCGCGGTGACCGAGGCGCTGCGGGCCGAGGGCGGCCGCTACTGGTCCTACTCCTGCACCTCGGGGAGTTGCTGCCCCGCCGAGGGCACGCCGTACGATCCGTCGACCAGCCACGTGGCGGCGGAGGCGGTCATGCACGGGCTGGTCGCGCTGCGCGACCGGCGCAGCCTGCGCCTGTCGGTCGAGCCGTGCGGCGGGGCGGCGACGCGGGAGGCCGCCGGCCGGGTCGCGGGCGCCCTGCGTGCGCGGCTCGCGGCCGCCTCGGTCAGTGCTGACGGAGGCGCCGGGGCGTTCGTGGCGGAGGGCCTGGCGCGGGTGCGGACGGCGATCGCTCTTTACGACTCGGGGGGCCGTCTCGACGACGACGGCGCCGCCCGGCTCGGCCTTGACCTCGCCGTCGTCCGCATCCGGGACGAGGCGTGGACGCTGATCGACGACGGCGACGCGCACGTCATGTTATGGCGTGACCTGACCCGGCGGCTGGAGCCCCGTCACGCCGCCCCCGCCGCCTCCCTGCTCGCCGCGGCGGCCTGGCACCGGGGCGAGTGCGCGCTCGCGGGGATGGCGCTGGAGCGGGCCCTGGCGGCGGACCCCGGCTACTCGATGGCCCTGCTGCTCCAGCAGGCGCTGGCACACCTCATGTCGCCGGCCATGCTGAGTGATCGCATGCCGACTCCCGAGGAGCTCGATGACGAGATGGGGCCGCCGCAGGCGAGTTGGCTCGCGCCCTTACACGCGCTCCTCGGCGACGAGCCGTCCGCCCTGGCCGGGTGAGCCCGGCGACCCCGTGAACTCGCGGCTCGCCTCTAGAGGGACTCGCCGCTCTGGGTCTGACGCCGCCGCTCGTTGTAGGCGCGCATCCGCCCCGGATACCCGGTGAGCTGCACGTCGTAGACGGGCAGAGCGAGATCCCTCGCGACCCTGCCGATGACCGCGGGAGACCCGACCCGGCGGCGGGTCCACTCGCCGTCGTGCGCGATGGCCACGGCGGTGGTGTCGGTCGCGAAGGTCTCCGGCTCGACGTAGAACTCCACCCCCTGGCGTGACCGGGCGAACTCGATCAGCGCCTCGATGTCGTCGTCCGTCGCCTCACGGTCGAACTTCGCCACACGTGGGCCGCGCCGCTTCCGAATCCCATAGCGATCTCGCCATCTCATAGCCTTTGTATACCGCCCCGAATATCACAATGGCGTTAAGAACGCTCCACATAGTCCGAACGATGATCAGATCGAATCCCTGAGGGGTTTCCCGTCGCCTGCTCGGCGATTCCACATCGCCGGCGCCGGCGAGGATCAGCTGGCGGGGAATGTCGGTCTTCCGCTTTCCGGGTGAATCCTCAGAAAGGCGGAAAGTGGGGAGGTGTAAGCGGGTAAGGGGACCTTATCGCCTCATGGGTCTGCTCGGCCGTACGGCAGTGGCACTGGCAACGGCACTGGCGACGGCACTGGCGACGGCACTGGCGACGGAGGCCGCAGTCGCGGCGGAGGCCGGGGGTCCTGGGGCGGTCTTCTCGGGGCCAGGTCGGGGATGTCCCCGATGGACCGACATGCGCGGGCGGCGCAGGATGGAGGCAGACTCGATATGGCCGAGCACGACCCTCTGAGAGAAGGCGAAGTTTCGATGCCCGCGACAGCGACCCCATCGTGGCAGGGACGGGCCCCGATGTCCCAGCATCCCCAGTTGCGTGTGACCGACGACGACCGGGACCAGGTGGTCGAGCACGTCAAGGCGGCCTTCGCGGAGGGCAGGCTCGACAAGCACGAGATGGACGAGCGGCTGCACCTCGCCATGACCGCCCGTACGCACGCGGACCTCACTCCGATCATGACGGACCTGTATGGTTCGCGGCCCGCGTACATCCCTCGGCCGCCCTCCTATCCCGCGTCCCCGCCGGACGGAGGGGAGCGGGTCGGTGCCGCGGCGGCGCACGCCTTGTCGCTGTGCGGGCTGTTCGTCGTCGGTCCGCTGGTGATGCTGCTCGCCGCGGGCCGGACGTCGCCCTTCATCAGAAAGCACGCGGTGGAGTCGCTGAACTTCCACCTCACCGTGGTGGGGGCGACCTTCCTGCTGCCGTTCACCGTCATCGGCGTGGTTCTGCTGCCGTTCATCTGGGTCGCCGCCATGGTCCTGACCATCGTCGGCGGCGTCGCGGCCCTGGCCGGCAACGACTTCCGCTACCCCCTGACGGTCCGCCCTGTGAAATGACCGCCCTGTAAATGACCGCCCTGTGAAATGACCGCCCCGGGAAGTGGCCGCCCGGCGCGTCACGGCATCAGCGCGCGCACGGTCTCCACGGTGTCGGCGTCCTCGGCCCGCTTGTCGGGCCGGTAGCGCAGCACGCGGGCGAAGCGCAGCGCCATCCCGCCCGGGTAGCGGCTCGACCGCTGCACCCCGTCGAAGGCGATCTCCACCACGAGCTCGGGCTTGAGCGTGACCACCCAGTCGTCCGTCGGGCCCTGCGCCAGCCCCAGGAACTGCTCGGTCTGCCAGGCGAGCAACTCGTCGGTGAGCCCCTTGAACGTCTTGCCGAGCATCACGAAGCCGCCCGTCGCGGGGTCGAACGCGCCGAGGTGCAGGTTGGACAGCCACCCCTGGCGCCGCCCGCTGCCCCATTCGGCGGCCAGCACGACCAGGTCGAGCGTGTGCCGCGGCTTGACCTTGATCCAGCCCGCTCCCCGTCTTCCCGCGGCGTACGGCGTCCCCGGCGCCTTCACCACGACGCCCTCGTGCCCGCGCCGTACCGCGTCGGCGAAGAACGTCTCCCCCTCCTCGGCGTCGGCGGTGACGATGCGAGGGGTGATCAGGGACTCGGGGACGGCGGCCGTGAGCGCGGCGTGCCGCTCCTCGTCGGGGAGATCGAGCAGGTCCACGCCGCCGGCGCGCAGCGCGTCGAAGAAGAAGACGCTGAGCGGCACCGTCTGCCGCAGTCTCGCCACATCGATCCTGCTCGCGACCCGGCCCGCGGTCACCTGGAACGGCTCCGGCCTGCCGTCCGGGCGCAGGGCGATGACCTCGCCGTCGAGCACCAGATCGGTCTCGGTGAGCGCGAGCACGGCCTCCACCAGCTCCGGCACCTGGGCCGTGATGTCGTCGAGCGTCCGGGTGAACACCCCGACCTGGTCGCCCGACCGGTGCGCCTGCACCCGCACGCCGTCGAGCTTCCACTCCAGCGCCGCCGGGCCGCCGATCTTCTCCAGCGCGGCGGTGACGCTGGGAGCGCTCTGCGCGAGCATGGGCGCGACCGGCCGGCCCACCTCCAGGTGGAACGCCCGCAACTCCTCCACCCCGCCGCGCAGCGCGGCCGCCCCCACGGCGGGGAGCCACCCGCGCAACGTCAGGGCGCGCCGGACCTCCGCCGACGGTACGCCCGACGCCTTGGCGATCGCCTCGATCATCACGCCGTCGAGCGCTCCCTGCCGGAGCTCGCCGGTCAGCAGCCGCTGCAGGAACGACTGCTCCTGACGTGTGACGGCACCGAACAGCTCTCCGAGCAGGGTCTTGCGCGCCGCCTGGGAGCCGGGGCCCGACTGGGACTTGATCCGCTCCAGCAGCGCGTCGACCTGCGCCAGGGTCGCGGTGGCGACTTGCCGGGGCTCGGGGATGTCGCGCAGGCTGCGCCAGCCCACCCCGATCTGGCGTTGCGGCAGCTCGCCCGACAGGTAGGCGATCGCGATCTCGGCCTCGTCCGGCCCCACCCTGCCCAGCAGCTCGGCGAGATGCCTGATCTTGGCCAGCCGGGCCGGGTCGGACGCCACGGCCGCGGACGTCCGGGCAAGGTCGATCAGCAACACACCGTAATCCTGCCTCACCGGACGGACATCTGCCCATGCCGGGGTGACATCCGCGCGGCGAGCCGGGGACCGCGAGCCTGTCGCTCAGGCCGTCGCGCAGGCGGCCTGGTTGAGAGCGAAGCCCGTGGGGGCCGGGCCGGCCCCGGTTGAGCTGCCGTTGAAGCCGATCTGGATCGACTGGCCCGGACGCAGCTGAGCGTTCCAGGGGAGGCTCGCCGCCGTCACGCCGGTGCCGTCCTGTGTCCAGGTGGCCGACCAGCCCTGTGTGACCTTCTGGCCCGCGTCCTGGAAACGGAAGGTCAGCTTCCAGCCGTTCACCGTCGCGTCGCCGGTGTTGGTGATCGTCACCTTGGCGCTGAACCCGTTGCCCCACGACGAGGCGTCGTACCCCACGGTGCACGCGGACGACGGCGACGGCGACGGGGAGGGCGAGGGTGAGGGCGAGGGGGAAGGTGGCCCGTAGCCCTCGTGCGCGAGGGCGGACAGCGGGTCGGACGGCCGGCTGAGGTTGCCGGCCGCGTCCTTCGCCACCACGACGTAGGTGTAGTACCGGCCGGGCATGGTGTCGCCGTCGAAGAAGTTCGGCCAGGTGGTCGTGCCGGCCCTCATCCACGCCGTCTGGGTCTGCCGGTAGACGTCGTAGCCGGTGACGCCGGCGTTGTCCGTTGAGGGGTTCCAGCAGAACGCCACGCCCTCGAAGTCGGCGATGCAGTAGTCCCGCAGCCCGGTGGGCGTGCTGGGCGGGGTGGTGTCACCCGGCTGCGGGCTCGGGCTCACCGCCACCCCCGACACCGCGATGGTCGTGCGCAGATCGGACGGCTGGCTGGTGTTCCCCGCCGAGTCCTTGGCGACGACGTAATAGGTGTAGGCGCGGCCCCATATCAGGCCGCCGGGGTAGGCGCTGGTCCCGCTCGTGGTCGCCACCTTGACGAAGCCGCCGGCGGTCAGCTGGTAGACCTCGTAGCCGGTGACGCCGACGTTGTCCGTTGAGGGGTTCCAGCACAGGACGGCCACGCCGACGGGGCTGTAGGGCAGCGGCGGGGGGACGCAGTCGTTCCGGAGCACCGGCTTGCTCGGCGGTGGGTCCACCACGGGCGGCGGGACGGTGCGCGTCGGGGTCGCGGCCACGACGGCCGCCGAGGCGCCGCCGAGGGCGGAGGAGGCGGAGCCGGCGACGGCCGCCTGGGCGCCGAGAGTCGAGGCGGCGGCGGGGACGGCCAGCAGGGCGGCGGCCGCCGCGCCCGCGATCACCATCCCGATCGGCTTACGCAGTACCATGAGCGACTCACCTCGGGTGTCGTCGGGTCAGGCCCTTTTCGCGGCGCCAGGCCGAGCTGTGCGGTGGTCCCGTGAAGGCCACGTCGAGCTGTGGCGCCGGCCGACGGTGTCGACGCGGCGACTCCGCTCTCCCGGATCATCGATCCCCCCGCCGGGGCAGTCAAAGACCGGGGCCCGTTCTCGGAGTCAGGGCAGCTCAGCGGCTGAAATTTTCAGCCGCTGAGCTCACGGGCACGGCCTCAGCTGTAGTGGCGCGCGGCCGGCCACAGCTCCTTCCAGGACGAACGGGGGTCGTGGCAGACGGTGATCGGGGCGCCCTGCTCCTCGCCCGGGAGACCGTCGACGTCGCCGGCGGCGTCGCACCGGGCGAAGACGGTGGACAGGTCGCGCCGCGGGTAGCCGACCGCCACGACGACCCGCGTCCCCTCCGGGGGCGGGCCCTGCCACCACAGCTCGTTGTGGCCGCTGTAGACGGGCGGCAGCCCGAGCGGGCCCGCCCACCGGTCGAGCGCGCCCGCCTCGCCGTAGTTGCCCGCGAGCAGGACGGCGCCGCGCCGATCCTGCTCGGGCAGCGCGCGCACCACCCCGGCGACCTGTACGGCAAGCTGCTCCATGCCCACGGACTCGGCGGACACCTCGTTGATCCCCGCCACCGGGGTGTCTCCCAGCGACGCCGCGGGGATGACCGGCAGCGCGATCACGACCGCGACGACCGCGCTGACGGCCAGCGCCGCCACGAGCACGCGGCGAAACCGCCAGCCGGCGGCGCTGACGCATCCGGCGGCGAACAGGTAGAGCAGGAACGCCCCGACGTAGTCGGGGCGGCCCCCGGAATAGAGCGTCAGCGCGCACGCCAGCGGATAGGCGATCGCGAGCGCGCGCACCCGGCGGTCCCGCCACATCCGCAGCCAGCCCGCCACGGCGACCACCGCCTGCGGCGGGCCGAGCAGCAGCACCTGAAGGGGCACGAAGGCGATCCGGTTGTCGGTCCCCTCGTCGATCTTGAGCGCCTCGGCCATCTGGAACTGCGGCCAGTCGTGCGTCACCTGGTAGACCAGGTTGGGGGAGGCGATGGCGATCGCCAGCACGGCGCCGATCCACAGCCGCCGGTCCCTGAGCACCTCCCGCGGCCCCGCCACGAGGATGCCCACCCCGATGGTGCCCAGCAGCATGGCGATCAGGTCGCGGTTGTAGGTGGCGATCCCCGACAGGATCCCGATCGCGATCCAGTACCGCCCGTCGCCCCGCAGCAGCACGCGCAGCAGGCAGAGGGTGACGGCCGTCCACAGCACCAGGTCGGGAGTGAGGGTGAGCAGCGTGTGCCCGGCGATCAGGGGCAGCACCCCGGTCGCCGTCCCCGCCGCCGCCAGGGCCTGCGCCGTACGGTTCCCCCCGAGCTCCCGGGCGACGAGGGCGATGAGCAGGATCAGCACGCCGGCCGAGAGCGCGGGGACCACCCGGAGGGCGGTCACCGAGTCGCCGAACAGGGCCGTGGAGAACCGGGCGATCATCGGGGTCATCGGAGGCGTGTCGAAGTACCCCAGCTGGGGGCGTTCACCCAGCATGCGGAAGTACAGCTCGTCGCGGTGATAGCCGTACCAGGGGCTGACCGCCAGCAGGACGGCGGTGGTCGTCAGCGCGACGGCGGCGGGGAACCGGGGGAGCCGGGGAAGCCCGGTGTCCCGGGGGGCCGCGGTGATCGTGGTCACCGGAACATCATGTCCTCATGGGCCCGCCCGGGACACCGTAAAAGCACCTATTTCGTGATCAGCTGACGCCGAGCAGGTCCACGACGAAGATCAGAGTCTCGCCCGGCTTGATGCGGTCGCCGGCGCCGCGGTTACCGTACCCGAGGTGCGGCGGGATCGTGAGGCGGCGACGGCCGCCGACCTTCATGCCCGCCACGCCGCGGTCCCATCCCGCGATGACCCGGCCCCCGCCCAGCGGGAACTGGAACGGCTGCCCGCGGTTCCACGACGCGTCGAACTCCTCGCCCGAGGAGAACGCGACGCCGACGTAGTGCACGGTGACGTTCTGCCCCGGCTTGGCCTCCGGCCCGTCCCCCTCGACGATGTCGACGATCTCAAGGTCCGCGGGCGGCTCGCCCTCGGGAAAGTCGATCTCGGGCTTGTCCTGTGCCACGTGGTTCTCCTGTTGTCCGCGCGCCGGGCGTTCCGGCCGCCGCATGACTTTACCGGGGGCCGCCGCGCGAGGACGCCCTCCTCGCCACTGTGGGGAGAAGGGCGTCGCATGACGGGCTTCACCGACCCCGGGAGCCGCATGTCCGAAGCCGCATGTACGCAGCCGTGTGTCTACGGGCCGGTGTGTCCATGGGCTGGGGTGTCTGCAGGCGGATGCCTAGAGACGGCGCCCCCGCACCGCGTCGGCGTCCTCGGCCCGTGCCTCCTCAGCCCGTACCTCCTCGGCGCGTGCTTCTTCAGCGCGCGCCTCCTCCACCTGCGCGTCCTGGGCGCGCTGTTCCTCTGCCCGCAGCTCGTCCGGCCGCAGCTCGTCCGGCCGCGCGTCACCGGCCGGCGCGTCTGCCGCCCGTACGGCCGCGTCGTCGTGCGGCGCGGTCACCGGCGTCGTCGGGAGGCCGGCCGTCGGCGTGGTCACGGGGCCGGCGGACGGCGGCCGCGGCACGACCACGGTGTCGGCGGGCTGGATCCCGCCCTGCAGGAGCGCCTGGGCCTGGTCCAGCATGGCCGACGCCACGAGAACGTCGTAGCGCCCCGCCACCAGCGAGCTCCTCGACGAGAAGTCGCGGGTCCCGCCCTGGAAGGCGTGGCTGGTGAACCCGAAGGCGGCGCCCGCGATGGCCCCCCACAGGATCGACCAGAGGACGAGCCCGACGAACGAGGTGGTCGTCGAGGTGAACAGCCCGAGGAACAGGCCGACGATGAGGCCGAACACGGCTCCGCTGATCAGGCCCATGAGGGCGGCCCTGCCGTTGGTGAGCCGCCCGGTGACGGTCTCCTCCAGGCGCAGGTCACTGCCGACGATCGCCGCGGTCTCCACGGGGAATCCGGCGTCGGACAGCGTGTCCACGGCCCGTTGCGCCGCCGCGTAGTTGTCGTAGCTCACCAGCAGCCGGCGGTCGATCACCGCCGGGCCCGGCCCTTGGGCAGGGGAATCGAACATGATCGCCTCCGCGGGTAGTCCGTTCGTTACGTGCAGGCACTACCCGCGGAGCGGCCGATATGCGTGAGATCACCAGCTCTGGTGGAGAGGCATGCCTTCCGTGTAGCCGGAGGCGCTCTGCACCCCGACGACGGCCCGCTCGTGGAACTCCTCCAGGCTGGTGGCGCCCGCGTACGTGCACGAGGAGCGCAGCCCGGCGACGATGGCGTCGATCTGGTCCTCCACGCTGGGCCTCGCGGGGTCGAGATACATCCGCGAGGTGGAGATGCCCTCCTCGAACAGCGCCTTCCTGGCCCGCTCGAAGGGCGTGTCCTCCGCGGTGCGCAGCCGTACGGCCCGCGCCGAGGCCATGCCGAAGTTCTCCTTGTACTTGCGGCCGTCGGCCGCCGTCCGGGTGTCGCCCGGCGACTCGTACGTCCCGGCGAACCAGGAGCCGATCATGACGTTCGACGCGCCGGCGGCGAGGGCGAGCGCGACGTCGCGGGGGTGACGCACCCCGCCGTCGGCCCAGACGTGCCGCCCCAGCCTGCGAGCCTCGGCCGCGCACTCCGCCACGGCGGAGAACTGCGGCCGCCCCACCCCGGTCATCATCCGCGTCGTGCACATCGCGCCGGGCCCGACGCCGACCTTGACGATGTCGGCCCCGGCCTCGACCAGGTCGCGTACGCCCTCCGCGGTCACCACGTTGCCCGCGGCGACGGGGACGGCCGGCCCGAGCGCCCGCACGGCCCGCAGCGCGCTGATCATCTTCTCCTGGTGCCCGTGCGCGGTGTCGACCACCAGCAGGTCGATCCCGGAGTCGAGCAGCTCCTTCGCCCTGGCCGCCACGTCGCCGTTCACGCCGACGGCGGCGGCCACCCGCAGCCGCCCGCGTGAGTCGACGGCGGGCTGGTACAGCGTGGACCGCAGCGCCCCCGTGCGGGTCAGGATGCCGACCAGCCGGCCGTCGGAGTCGACGACGGGGGCCAGCCGGTGGCGCCCCTCGTGCAGCGCCTCGAACGCGGCCTGGGGGTCGGAGCCGCTCGGGAGCGTCTGCGGCGAGGGGGTCATCACCTGGGAGAGCTGGGTGAACATGTCCACGCCGTGGCAGTCGGCCTCGGTGACGACGCCGACCGGCCGGTTCTCCCAGTCCACGACGATGACGGCGCCGTGGGCCCGCTTGGGCAGCAGGTTGAGCGCCTCGCCCACCGTGTCGTGGGGCGTGAGCGTGATCGGGGTGTCGTGGACGAGATCGCGGCCCTTGACCCAGTCGACGACGCCGGCGACCACGTCGATGGGGATGTCCTGGGGGATGACGGCGAGGCCGCCGCGGCGGGCGACGGTCTCCGCCATGCGACGGCCGGCGACGGCCGTCATGTTGGCGACGACAATGGGGATGGTGGTGCCGGTGCCGTCGACGGTGGACAGGTCGACGGCCAGCCGCGACCCGACGGAGGAACGCGACGGGATCATGAACACGTCGCTGTACGTGAGATCGTAGGGCGGCGTCACATCATTGAGGAATCGCACGTTTGTCCAGCCTACGTTGTGATCGGTCACTATCCGGCATTCCCGGCCACGGCCGGTCCGAGACCGGGGACGCGGGATACATTGACCTCGCCCCGAGAGGAGAAGCTGTGATCATCGTTGACCGGCCGGAGGTGCTCGTCGTCGGCTACGCCGTACGGACGACCCATGAGGCGGAGGCCGACCCGGCCCGCGCCCAGCTACCCGGTCTGTGGGCGCGCGCGGGAGCGCCCGGGGCCTTCGCGCACGTGCCCGGCCGCGCCGACGAGAACCTCTACGCGGTGCTGACCGACTACGAGAGCGCGGAGCGCGGGGCGTACACGCAGGTGGTGGGCATCGCCGTGCACACGGCGGCGCGGCTGCCCGAGGGCATGGTGGCGGTGCGGGTCCCCGGGGTCCCGGCGATGCTGTTCGAGGCGCGGGGCCCCATGCCGGGCGCCCTGGCCGAGGCGTGGCAGCAGGCAGGCAAGCACGCCGAGTCGGGCGCCGCGCCGGCTCGCGCCTTCACCACGGACCTGGAGGTCCACCATCCGGGGGGCGCCGACCTCTACGTGGCCGTCCTGCCGTCGTTCGGCGACACCTGACCGGGGCTCCACAAAGGCTCCGCGGTCGTGAACCCGGCGGGCTCGCCCCACCGGTTGCGATGAGTGGCCTCATGGGCGGGCCGGCGAGGGGCCACGCCCCAGCGGCCGGTCGGGTAGCCGAAGGTGACCGTGCAGGCGAGCTGCCAGCCCTTCCCCTCTGGCACGCCGAGGATCCGCATGGCCTCCTCGGCGTGGAAGAGCCCCAGCACGGTCGTGAGGGCGGTGCCGATCCCGAAGGCACGGGCGGCGAGCTGGGCGCTCCACACGGAAGGGAAGATCGAGCCGCCGCCGGGGTCGTTCCTGGTGAAGGCGAACAGCAGCAGCGGGTAGGCCTCGAAGTGGTCCGCCAGATGCTGCGCCGACCTCAGCACGCTCAGCGTCCCGGCGTCGCCGGCGGCCTCCGCCTTCTCCCGCATGACCTTGTAGTGCCCCTCGAACAGCACGCCCAGCGCCTGCCGGTAGAGCGGCCCGAGCGCCGCCTTCTGGCCGGGATCGTCCACGAGGAGGAACCGCCAGCCCTGCGCGTTGCCGCCGCTCGGCGCGCGCACGGCCGCGTCCATGATCTGCTCCTGGACGTTCAGGGGGATCGGGTCGGGCTTCACCCGGCGCATCGCCCGGGTGGTGTAGAGAGCCTCGAACAGGTCCATCAGGCCAGCACTCCCGCCTCGCGAAGCATCGTGGTCTCCTCATCCGGCAGTCCCCAGCCGGTCAGGTCGCGCAGCCGGGTGGCGGGGGCGAGATCGCTCCGGCCGCTGCCCAGCAGGCGCGGCGCGGGCGCCGGCTGCGGCACGCCGCCGACGTCGACGAACGTCCCGCGCGCCTGGTTGTGCGGGTGCCCGGCGGCCTCCCCGGGCTCCAGGACCGGTGCCACGCAGGCGTCGGAGCCGTCGAAGACGGCCTCCCACTCGGCCCGCGTCCTGGTGCGGAACGCCTCTGCGAGCCGCTCACGGATCAGCGGCCAGTTGGCCCGGTCATCGCGGTCCGGCAGGCCGTCCAGGCCCATCCGGGCGACCATCTCCTCCCAGAACCGGGGCTCCAGCGCGCCCACCGCCAGGTGGCCGCCGTCGGCCGTCTCGTAGGTGTCGTACATCGGCGCGCCGGTGTCCAGCAGGTTCGTGCCGCGCGGGCCCCAGAACCCGCCGGCCACCCCGCCGTAGAACATGGCGAACAGCAGCGCGGCGCCGTCCACCATGGCGGCGTCGATCACCTGGCCCCTGCCGGTGCGCTCCCGCTCGAACAGCGCGAGCACCACCCCGTACGCCAGCATGAGCCCGCCGCCGGCGAAGTCGCCGAGGATGTTGATCGGCGGAGTGGGCCTGTCGCCGGCCCGGCCCAGCATCGACAGCACGCCGGCCACGGCGATGTAGTCGATGTCGTGCCCGGCGGCATGCGCGAGCGGGCCGTCCTGCCCCCAGCCCGTCATACGGCCGTAGACGAGGCGCTCGTTGACGGCCAGCAGGTCGCCGGGCCCTATGCCCAGCCGTTCGGCGACGCCCGGCCGGAACACCTCGATCACCACGTCGGCCCGCGCCGCGAGCCTGCGGAAGGCGGCGACCCCGTCAGGCGACTTCAGGTCGAGCCCGATCGTGTGCTTGCCCCGGTCCATGACGTCGCGGCGTGGCTCGTCGGTGACGGCCGCCACCCTGTCGACCCGCAGCACGTCCGCGCCGTGGTCGGCCAGCATCATCCCCGCGAACGGCCCGGGGGCCAGGCCCGCCAGCTCCAGCACCCGTATCCCCGCGAGCGGGCCCTTCCGGGGCTCGTCCATGCGCCTCTCCTCGTGCGTCATCTCCGTACCGAGGGTCAGTAGAACATACTTCTGTCACCTGGCAGACTCTCGGGCGTGACGTGGAAGGTTCTCGCACTGCCGCCGCTCCCCGAGGACGCCCTGCGCGGCCTGCTCGCCGATCTCGCCGGCCGGGTGGAGGTGGCCGTCCCGGCCCGGCGCGATCGCGCGGCCCTGCTGGAGACCCTGCGGGACACCGAGATCGTCGTCGGCGACTGGAGCGGCGCTCTCGCGCTCGACGAGGAGGCCGTACGGCTCGCGCCGAGGCTGGCCTTCGTCCAGCAGCCGTCGGTCGGCGTGGACGGCCACGACCTGGCCGCGCTCGCCCGGGCCGGCGTGCCGCTGGCGAACACGGCAGGCGTCAACGCCGTCGCGGTGGCGGAGTGGTGCCTGGCGGCGGCGCTCGCGCTGCTGCGCCACCTGGTGGAGGGCGACAGGGAGATGCGGGCGGGCGGGTGGCCGCAGTTCGCCCATCAGCGCCGCGAGCTCGCCGGCTCCCGGGTCGGCGTCGTCGGGTTCGGCCCGATCGGGGCGGCCTGCGCCCGGATGTTCGGCGCCCTCGGCTGCCCCGTGTCCTACTGGTCGCGCTCGCCCAAGCCCGAGTCGTACGGCGCGGCGTACCTGGACCTGGACGAGCTGGTCGCCTCCAGCGACGTGCTGGTCCTGGCGGTGCCCCTGACGGAGGAGACGCGGGGCCTGCTCGGCGAGGCCCGGCTGGGACGGATGCCGCGGGGATCGGTCCTGGTCAACGCGGCCAGGGGCGGCGTCGTGGACGAGGGAGCCCTGCTGGCCGCCCTGGAGTCGGGCCACCTCGCCGGGGCCGCGCTCGACGTCTTCGACGCCGAGCCTCCGCCGGCGGGGGATCCGCTGAGGTCCTGCGCGACGGTGCTGCTGTCGCCGCACGCCGCCGGCGTCACTCCGCAGGCCACCGCCAGGCTCCTGCGGTGCGTGCTCAGCAACCTCACGGCCGCCCTCGACGGGCGCCCGGTCGCGAACGTGGTCAACGGCGCGGATCCCCTTGTACGCCGCCGTTAGCGCGATGGGGAGGGGGCGCCGGAAGTGGAGATCGGCGGCAGGATACGATCGGCGCTGCTGAAACGCGCCCACCCGGACGCAACGGGGATTCCAGATAGTTTTCGCGTGCGTAACGTGTCTACTCTGGTCTGCGAAGTTCTCCGGGGATAGCGTGCCTAGAGGCGATCTCTACGATCCATGGGGGTGGTGTCATGCCAGAGCGCACGGCCAGTATGACCGCCCATAGGAAGGCTGTCGAGCAGATCAGAGAGTCGTACGCGGCCATTCCCGAGGACGCGGCGCCTCGGCTGGGCAAGGCCACGACGAACCTGTTCCGCTTCCGCACGCCTGCCAAGACGGCCACGCTGTCCGCCCGCGACCTGGACCAGGTGATCCAGGTGGACCCGGCGACCATGACGGCCGAGGTCCAGGGCATGACCACGTACGAGAACCTGGTTGACGCGACGCTGCCGTACGGGCTCATGCCCTTCGTCGTGCCGCAGCTCAAGACGATCACCCTCGGCGGCGCCGTCACCGGTCTCGGCATCGAGTCGACCAGCTTCAAGGACGGGCTGCCGCACGAGTCGGTGGAGGAGCTGGAGATCCTCACCGGTGACGGGCGGATCGTGGTGGCGCGGGCCGACAACGAGTACGCCGACCTGTTCCACTCCTTCCCGAACTCCTACGGCACGCTGGGCTACGCGCTGCGGATCCGCATCAAGCTGGCCCGCGTCAAGCCGTTCGTCCGCCTGACCCACCTGCGGTTCACCGACGCCGACAAGTGCATGCTGGCCATGCAGGAGATCTGCGAGAGCCGCGAGCACGACGGCGAGCCCGTGGACTTCGTCGACGGCACCTACTTCGCGCCCGGCGAGATGTACGTCACCGTCGGGACGTTCGCCGACAAGGCGCCCTACGCCTCCGACTACACCGGCATGCGGATCTACTACCAGTCGATCCGCAGCCGGACCCGCGACTGGCTGAGCATCCGCGACTACCTGTGGCGCTGGGACACCGACTGGTTCTGGTGCTCGCGCGCCTTCGGCGTGCAGCAGCCGCTGGTCCGCTCGGTCCTGCCGCGCCGCTGGCTGCGCTCCGACGTCTACCGCAAGCTGGTCGGCCTCGACCAGCGGTACGGCCTGACGGCGCGCTTCGACCGGTGGCGCGACAACCCGGTGCAGGAGTCGGTGATCCAGGACGTGGAGGTGCCGGTCGAGCGGGGGGCCGAGTTCCTCGACTTCTTCCACGACCAGGTCGGGATGGCCCCGGTCTGGATGTGCCCGCTCAAGGCGAGCGGGGAGTGGTCGCTCTACCCCCTGGAGCCGGGGCGCCTCTATGTCAACTTCGGCTTCTGGGGAATGGTGCCGTTGCCGCGCGGCCAGTTCGACGGGTACCACAACCGGCTGATCGAGCGGGCGGTCCACGCGCTCGACGGCCACAAGTCGCTGTACTCCACGTCCTATTACGGACGTGAGGAGTTCTGGCGGCTTTACAACGGGGATGCCTACTGGCCGGTGAAGCGCTCGTACGACCCGGGCGGCCGGCTGCTCGACCTGTACGACAAGTGCGTCCGGGGTAGGTAGGCGTCAAGCATGTCGGGAGAGGTGCAATGACTCTTGCGGAGATCTTCGAGAAGATCGTGGGTCCTGACGCGGGCGTCCAGCTGGTCGCCTATGACGGCAGCAAGGCGGGCCCGGAAGACGCGGACATCCGGATCGAGGTGAAGACACCCATCGCGGTGGCCTACCTCGCCCAGGCGCCCGGCGAAATGGGGCTCGCGCGGGCGTACATCTCAGGACATCTCGATGTCCACGGGGACATGTACACCCTGCTCGACCGCATGTGGTCCCTGACGCTCAACGACCTGCCGCTCAGCGAGAAGATCGCCGCGATCCGCGCGCTCGGGACCAAGCCGCTGCTGATGCGGGTTCCGCCGCCGCCGCAGGAGGTCCGGCGCAGCGCGCTGGCCCGGCTGGGCAGCCGCCACGCCAAGCAGCGCGACGCCGAGGCGATCCACCACCACTACGACGTCTCCAACCGCTTCTACGAGTGGGTCCTCGGCCCCTCCATGGCCTACACCTGCGCCGTCTTCCCGTCGCAGGACGCCACGCTGGAGGAGGCGCAGTTCGCCAAGTTCGACCTGGTGGCCAAGAAGCTCGGCCTGGAGCCGGGCATGCGGCTGCTCGACGTCGGCTGCGGCTGGGGCGGCATGGTCATGCACGCCGCCCGGGAGTACGGCGTCAAGGCCCTCGGCGTGACCCTGTCGCGGCAGCAGGCCGAGTGGGCGCAGAAGGCGATCGCCGAGGCGGGCCTGTCCGAGCTCGCCGAGGTCCGCCACATGGACTACCGCGACGTTCCGGAGACCGGCTTCGACCGGATCAGCTCGATCGGCCTCACCGAGCACATCGGCAAGGACCAGCTCCCGTCGTACTTCTCGTTCCTGTACGGCAAGCTCAAGCCGGGCGGGCGGCTGCTCAACCACTGCATCACCCGCCCGACGGGCAAGGAGAAGACCTTCAACAAGGGCGGGTTCATCAACCGGTACGTCTTCCCCGACGGCGAGCTGGAGTCGGTCGGCCACCTCGTCCGCGAGATGGAGGACATCGGCTTCGAGATCCGCCATGAGGAGAACCTGCGCGAGCACTACGCGCTGACCCTCCGCGAGTGGTGCGCCAACCTCGACGCCCACTGGGACGAGGCGGTCCAGGAGGTCGGCCGCGGCACCGCCAGGGTCTGGCGGCTCTACATGGCCGGATGCGTGGTCGGCTTCGAGCGCAACAAGGTGCAGCTCCACCAGGTGCTCGGCGTGAAGCTCGACGCGCAGGCCTCGGCCCATGTGCCCCTGCGCCCCTCGCTCGACTGGCCGTGACCGGGGTCCCGCCCGTCCCCGCCGCACGGCGGGGACGGGCGGGCCGGCTCAGCGCAGCTCGCGCTTGAGGATCTTCCCGGTGGCGGTCATCGGCAGGGAGTCGCGGAACTCGACGATCCGCGGGTACTTGTGGCCCGCCATCGTCTCGCGGCACCACGCCACCAGGTCCTCCTCCGTGACGGCGGCGTCCGCGTGGCGGATGACGTACGCCTTGACCTCCTCGCCGTGCGACTCGTGGGGCACTCCGACGACCGCGGCGAGCGACACCGCCGGATGCGTCAGGAGAACCTCCTCGATCTCCCGGGGGTAGACGTTGAAGCCGCCCCGGATGATCATGTCCTTGGCGCGGTCGACGATGTAGTAGTAGCCGTCCTCGTCGCGCCTGGCGATGTCGCCGGTGCGGAACCAGCCGTCCCTCATGACCTGCGCCGTGTCCTCGGGCCTGTTGTGGTAGCCCTTCATGATGTTGTGGCCCCGGATGGCGATCTCACCGAACTCCCCGGCCGTGTTCCAGTCGTCGTCGATGAGCTTCATCTCGACGCCCCAGACGGGCGTGCCGATGGATCCGGCCTTGGCCGGCCTGCCGATCTGGTTGAACGAGGCCACCGGGGAGGTCTCCGACAGGCCGTAGCCCTCCAGGACGCCGACGCCGAACGTGGCGGAGAAGTCCTTGAGCACCTCGACCGGCAGCGCCGAGCCTCCGGCGGCGGCGGTGACCAGGCTCGCCGGCGCCGCCCCCGCCCCGTTGTGCACCGCCGTGAGCAGCGCCCAGTACATCGTCGGCACCCCGGCGAACAGCGTGACGTTCTCCCGGCCCATCAGCGTCAACGCCTCGACCGGCTCGAATCTCGGCATCAGCACCAGGGCGGCGCGGCGCCGGAACCCGGCGTTCATGATCACGGTCTGCCCGAAGGAGTGGAACAACGGCAGCGCCGCGAGGTAGACGTCCTTGTCCTGCCGGGGGAACATCTCGTCGCTGATCATGGCGTTCATCAGCATGTTCTGGTGGCTGAGCTCGGCGCCCTTCGGCCGGCCGGTCGTGCCGCTGGTGTACAGGATGACCGCGGTGTCCTCGGCCGACGTCTGCACGGTCTCGAACTCGCCGGAGACGCCGTCGAGGGCCGCCCACAGCGTCTCGCCGTACGGCGACTCGGTGGCGGACGCGGCGGCGGGCAGCACGATGAGGTGCTCAGCGCCGTCCACCTGGTCGAACCCCGCGCGGCCCCGCTCGCCCAGCGGCAGCTCCGGCGACCCTTCGAAGCAGAACAGCGCCCTGGCCTGGGAGTCCTCCAGGTGGTAGGCGATCTCGCGGGCTTGGAGGAGCACGTTGAGCGGGACGACCGTCGCCCCCGCCTTGAGGATGCCGAAGTAGACGAAGGGGAAGTACGGCAGGTTGGGGCAGGACAGGGCCACCTTGTCGCCCCTGCCGATGCCCCGCGACACCAGCAGGTTCGCCACCTGGTTGGCGACGGTGTTCACGAGTGAGTACGGCAGGCGGAGGTCGCCGAAGACGACGGCGGTGCCATCCGGGTTCTCCCTGGCGCTGTCCTCCAGCACGACGGACAGGTTGAGCATCTGCCGCTCCTCACCGGGCCCTCGGGCCACGAACATACCAACCGGTAGGTGCCTCAGCGTAATGGGTGGCCCTGCTCCGTGGAATGATCCCTTTGCCCACCTTGACGCGTCTTGGACGGCCGGTCACCGTGCTGCGAGATGACCACACTGCGGGATGCTGTGGCAGAATTTAACCGAATAAGGTTCTAATCCCTCGAGAGGACCGACCATGACGCGGCCCGCGGAGCGCAGCCCCATCGGATCGCCGGCGGACATCGACCTGTCTGACTGGGACTTCTGGGCACGGCCCCCGCAGGAGCGGGAGCACGCGTTCCGGCTCCTGCGCGCCCTCGACACCCCGGCCTTCTTCGCCGAGCCGGAGGTGCCGTTCATCGACGGACCCAAGGGCCTCGGCTATCACGCGCTCGTCCGGCACGCGGACATCCTGGAGGCCAGCCGCAACCCGGAGGTCTTCAGCTCGGGGAGCGGCGGCGCGACGAACATCGTCGACATGCCCGCCGAGTTCACCGAGTACTTCGGCTCGATGATCAACATGGACGACCCCCGCCACGCGCGCCTGCGGCGGATCGTCTCACGGGCCTTCACTCCGAAGATGATCAAGCAGTTCGAGCGCGACGTCGAGGTGGCCGCCACGCGGATCGTGGACGATCTGCTGGAGAAGGGGAGCGGCTGCGACTTCGTCACCGAGGTGGCCGCCCGGCTGCCCCTGAAGATCATCTGCGACATGATGGGCATCCCGGAGCGCGACTACGGGTTCGTCTTCGACCGATCCAACGTCATCCTCGGCGCCTCGGACACCGAGTACGTCAGCGCCGGAGAGGACATCGCCACCGCCGTGCTCACGGCCGGGATGGAGCTGCAGCAGCTCGTCCAGGACCTCGCCGCCCACCGGGTGGGCAACCCGACGGACGACCTGACCTCGTCGCTCGTCAACGCCAACATCGACGGCGAGCAGCTCACCGGGCAGGAGCTCGGCTCGTTCTTCATCCTGCTCGTCGTCGCCGGGAACGAGACCACCCGCAACGCCATCTCGTACGGCATGCGCCTGCTGACGCTCAACCCCGGCCAGAAGCGGCTGTGGCTGGAGGACGTCGACGGGCGGGCGCCCGGAGCGGTCGAGGAGATCGTGCGGCTGGCCTCACCGGTCAACTACATGCGCCGCAAGGTCACCCGCGACCACGTCATGAACGGCAACCAGTACCGCAAGGACGAGAAGGTCCTGCTGTACTACTGGTCGGCCAACCGCGACGAGAGGGTCTTCCCCGACTCCCTCCGGTTCGACATCCTCCGCGACCCCAACCCGCACGTCGGGTTCGGCGGCCCGGGGCCGCACTTCTGCCTCGGCGCCCATCTCGCCCGCCGCGAGATCACGGTCATGTTCCGTGAGCTGCTGCGCCGGGTCCCGCAGATCGAGGCCGGCGAGCCGAAGCGGCTGTTCTCCAGCTTCATCAACGGCACCAAGCACATGACCTGCGAGTTCTGACACGGCGGGCGGCATCCGGATCGGTCAGCCGTCGCCCGGGATGAGGGTCGGGCCGGCCTCCCCGACGACGCTCAGAGGCGCCGGGCCGTACCGTCCGCGCAGCGCGGACGCCGCCTTGGCGACGTCGGTCGTGCCCACCTCGACGCGGGTGCCGTCGGGGCGCACGGCGACCGAGGTGATGGTGATCCCCCGCCGCCGCCAGTGATCGACGTCACCCCGCACGTGTCCGGCCAGGGCGTTCAGCTCCCGGGCCGCGTGTGGCGCGTTCCGCACCTCCACGGGGATTGCGGCGAACGCTGTCCGGAGTGCGGCGTCGAGCGCGGCGGACGGCCGCCGGTAGACGATCAGCCCACGTCCGGACGGGTCGAACACGACGCCCGCGTAGTGGTCGGGGAAGCTCCTGCGCAGGGTGGCGTCGATCCGGTCGGCCGCCGCGGCCAGCTCCACCTGGTCGCCGCCGGAGCCGGCGCCGCCGGTGGGGGCGGGGGCGTCGCCGCCCGGACCGGGCGAGGCGCAGGCGGTCACGGCGGCGAGGAGGCATCCGAAGACCACCGCCCCCAGCAGGCCGCGGGCCCCGCGTACGGCCGCGCCGAGGACGGCGCCCATGGCGGGGCCGGGTACGCCGTCCACGGCGGCCGCCGGGCCCCCGCTCAGGTCATGAAGCCGGTCCATGTCGGCCACCTTCCTGCCGGAGCGTGCCCCGCCTGGCGGGGCCGCTCGCCTGTCGCAAGCGTAGGGTCGTGACGCGCTGAGGCGGGGCCGGTGCGTCGCACCGGCCCCGCTCGACGCCGAGCCGGGAGGCTCAGGCCTAACCGTTGATCGTTTAACCGGTGATGATGGAGATGCCCGGGAACGCCGCGGTCGCGTTGCTCCACGGCGAGTAGTACATCCGCCAGGCGCAGATCCGGCCGGTGGTCACGTAGCCGGTGCACGGGACGGAGGTGCTGGAGTCGATGGCGGTGTTGACGCCGGCGGCGTACACCTGGCTGGTGTTGGCGGAGTTGACGACCTCCACCGAGCCGCCGCTGTCGCCCTGGCCGACGGCGTTGGTGTGGGCGAGCTGCTCGGCCCGGACGACGCCGCTGATCAGGTAGCCGACGTTGATGGTCACGCCGGTCTGCTGGACCTGGATGTTGCAGTCGGTGCCGGAGTACGCGCCGGAGGTGCAGACGTACATGCCGACGTAGCTGCTGGTGGTCCCGATCACCGGGTTGCTGTACTCGGTGGCGACGCTGCCGACGGGGTTGTTGAAGACCCGGCCCGCGGCGGACGTGTTGATCAGCAGCACGTCGAGGCCGTTGTTGTCGGAGGTGATGCCGCCGATGACCTCACCGGTGGGGTCCGTGGCGGTCTGGCCCACGTCGCCGCAGTGACCCGCCGACAGGATCTTGCTGGATCCGCCGTACGACACGGCGAAGCCGGTGGAGCAGCCGCCGCCGGTGCTGGCGTTGCGCCAGGCGCCGCCTCCCCACCACGGAGGAGAGTCGTTCCAGCGGGTGGCCAGCGACGGGCTGACGCCGGCTTCCACGGTGATGGGAACGGTCTCGCTGGAGACCGCCGAGCGGGCCCTGCCCACGTCGAGACCGGTCACCGTGAGCCCCGAGCCGTCGGGACGGGCGGCGATGGAGGTGATCGCGCTGCCCGCCCTCTTGGCGATCCGCGACGTCACGGTCGCGAGCTCGCGCGCCGAGTGGCGTGCGGGCAGCAGGCTCACGGCGACGTCGCCGCGCAGCTCACTGATGAGGCCGTTGACGGACTTGGGCGCCTGGCCCTTCCAGTAGACGCGCAGCTCGCTCTTCTCGGGTGCGAGGACGATGCCGGCGTAGCCGCTGCGGGCGTCCTGCTGTGCCGTGGCGGAGATCCGGTCCGCGGCGCGGACGAGCCGCTCCTGGGTGGCGAGGAGATCCTTCCAGGACGCGAAGCCGCCGGGCACCGCGCCGCCAGGCTCGATGGCCTCCGTGCGGTTGTCCTTCCCGGGGTCCTGCGCGGCGGCGGTGCTGGTGCCGCCGAGGGCGGCGAGGAAGAGGCCGGCACCGAGCGCGGTCGCGAGGCGGGCGAAGCGGTTCACCCGTCCTGCGGTGGGGGGGAATTTCACGAAGGTTTCCTCCTTGACGTTCGCTCTGACAGATATGTGTATTTCATGAAAAAAGGGCCCGATCAACGCCTTGACGCCTTTGTGCACGATTGATATCGGGCATTTGTTAGCTGACGCATTCGAGCGTTGCGGGTGGGAGGTATCCGTTTCGCACGGCCTGTACGGCCTGGCGTGGGAGGGTGCGGCCTGGGGCGGGAGTTCGGCACGAGCCGAATCCCGTTATTACGGAGCGATTTCCCGATGGACGGGTCGTATGGAATGATCCGTGTCCCTTAATAGGGGAGACGGGAGTGTCCTGTTGATATCGGACTATGCCATTCGCCGCATATGGGGTGTCGTCAATGCGGCTCCGCGCGCCGTCAACAGCGGCGCCCTCGCGGTCTGCGGCGCCGAACGTCCGCACCGACCAGTCGGTATGTGGGTCGGACGCCGTGGTCACGGCCAGATGCCGGGACAGACGTGTCCGTCACCGTCCACACGAACGCCACCACAACCCGTGGTGAACCGCTGTGAGCTTTGCCACTGCGGGCGGGCGGCTGCGAGCCGGGCGAAGTGCTCGATGAGGCGCGCCCGGCCGCTCGTGGGACACCGAGGGCCGGGCGAAAAAGCCGCCACCCGGCCCTCGGCAGGCGTCGGCGACCCGTCGTGATGAGGCGGCCCGTGCGCTCCGGCGGGGGTCAGCCTGCGGCGGGACGGATCGAGCGGAAGACGGTGGTGATGTCGGGAAGCAGATCGTCCTTCAGCGCCGGCACCGCCATGTACACGATGGCGGGAACGTCGCCGCCGGTGTTCATCGCCGCCACGACGACCGTGGTCTCCTCCTTGTCGGCGGTGACCTTGTACGCCGCCAGCAGGCCGGTGAGCCCGTTGCGGGACAGGCGCTGCTGCGCGGTCTTGGTCACCTTGTTGCCCTTGGGGAACAGGGACTGCCGCGCCTGGTACATGACCGCGCTGATGACCGGCCCCAGCTTGTCGGGCGAGGTGTACTTCACCGCGAGCTGCTTCTGCAGCGGCCCCGACATGACCTGCGCGAACTCCGGCTTCCCCCGCGTCGTCATCCCGGCGGAGACGTACTGGCGGGTGGCGAAGCCGTACGTCGACCGGATGCTCTGGGTGTCGGTGTCGGCCTTCCACGGGCCGCCGAGCCGGGGCAGCTTGATGCCGGCGGCCTGGTCGGTCACCACGCCGTTCACGGGTGAAGGGGTGCCCTTGTACGTCGGCAGGGCCGGGAACTGCGACTGCGGCCTGGTGGTGGGGGCCGAGGAGGAGGGCGGCGTGGAGGACTCCGGGGCGGCCGAGGGGTCGGTCTTGCCGCTGGAGCTGAGCGGCCCGGCGAGGAACGCCCATACCAGGGCGCCGACGAGCGCCACGACCACCGAGACGATGAGGGCGTACAGCCAGAACGGCCTGCCGGGCTCCTCCTCGTACTCGTCGATCGCGCGGTAGTTCTCCCCGAAGACGGTGTTCCACAGCTCCTGCTGCCGGTGCGCGGGCGGCGTCTTCGGGCCGCTGATCTGCCCCGCCGTGACGAACGGCTTGAAGGGGTCGTCGGCGCGCGGCGGGGACTGCGGCTGCGCGTACCCCTGCTGTTGCGCGTATCCCTGCGGCGGGGCGTATCCCTGCGGCTGCGCGTATCCCTGCGGGCCCGGCGCTGCTTGGGGCTGCGGCGCGGGTTCCGGCATGGGCTGGGCGTGCGGCATCGGCTGGTGCGGGTGCGCGGGCGCCTGCGGCATGGCCTGTGCGGACGCCTGCGGCATGGCGTGCGTGGATGCCTGCGGCATGGGCTGGGCGTGCGGCATCGGCTGGTGCAGGTGCACGGGCGCTTGCGGCATGGCCTGTGCGTGGACGGGCTGGGGTGCCATGCCGAACGCGGCGCCCGGCGCGGCCCCGGTCATGCCAGGTCCCGTCATGGGGCCGGTCATGGGGCCGGTCATGGGGCCGGTCATGGGGCCGGTCATGGGGTTGGCCATGGGTCCCGTCATAGGGCCGGTCATGGGGTCCAGCGTGGGGCCCGTCGCGGGGTCCAGCGTGGGCGCCGCCTCCACGAAGGAGCGGACGGTGGGAGTGAAGGAGGAGGCCGTGGGGACCTCAGGCCATGCCGGCGGGACCTCCGGCCAGGAGGTCGCTCGCTGGGGTTCGCTGTGGTCCGAGGGCACGGCACCTCCCGAGTTCATGCCCGGATTGGGGGTGCCTGGCATGATCTCATGCGCCGTGGGGGGCGCCGCAGCGAAACCAGGGAATGCCCCGCGAAACTGCTCGCCCGTGGGGTCGGTGGGCGGGTCCTGCATCGGCAGGTCTGCCGGCGGGAAAGAGTTGGCCACGGCGACGACAGTAAACTAAAGGGACATTCTCGGTCACAACGGAACTATCACGCTCGCGTATCGTCGTCTGACTCGCGACGTCAGCCCCGTGATCGGTCGGCGTCCGGTTGCCACCCTGCGCTAGGCTTGACGCGCGTGCCGCCACCCTGCTTCGGGCCGGGTGTCCCTGGACACCGGCGAGCCGATCGCGGAGACGCCGGTCACCCTCGTGTGATAGCGAGGGGCTTCGTCGTGGACGGGCACCCCGATTCGTGTGATCCAGCCGCGAGGAGTAGAAAGTGGACGAGCCGGTGTACGACCCCCAGGCGCTGCAGGCCAAGTGGCTGCCGCGATGGGAGGAGCTGAACGCCTTCGCCGCCGTGGAGGACGAGGCGGACACCAGGCCGCGCAGGTACATGCTCGACATGTTCCCCTACCCCTCCGGCGACCTCCACATGGGTCACGGCGAGGTCTTCGCCATCGGCGACGTCGTCGCGCGCTACTGGTTCCAGAAGGGCTACAACGTCCTGCACCCCATCGGGTGGGACTCCTTCGGCCTGCCCGCCGAGAACGCCGCCATCAAGCGTGACGCCCACCCCGCCGAGTGGACGTACGCGAACATCGACACCCAGGCCACCTCGTTCAAGCGCTACGGCGTGTCGTTCGACTGGTCGCGACGCCTGCACACCAGCGACCCCGAGTACTACCGGTGGAACCAGTGGCTGTTCAACCGGTTCTACGAGCGGGGTCTCGCCTACCGCAAGGGCGGCCTGGTCAACTGGTGCCCGGTCGACCAGACGGTGCTCGCCAACGAGCAGGTCGTCGCCGGCCGGTGCGAGCGGTGCGGGGCCGAGGTCGTCCGGCGCGAGCTCACCCAGTGGTACTTCAAGATCACGGACTACGCCGACCGGCTGCTGGAGGACATGGCGCAGTTGGAGGGCGGCTGGCCGGAGCGCGTGCTGACGATGCAGCGCAACTGGATCGGCCGTTCCACCGGCGCAGACGTCCGGTTCCGGATCGAGGGCCGCGACGAGCCGGTCACGGTCTACACCACACGGCCCGACACGCTGTACGGCGCGACGTTCTTCGTGGTGGCCCCCGACGCGCCGCTGGCGGAGGAGCTCGTCGCCCCGGAGCAGCGCGAGGCCCTCGCCGTCTACCGGACCGAGGTCGCCAAGCTCTCCGACATCGAGCGGCTGTCGACCGAGAAGGACAAGACGGGCGTCTTCCTGGGCGCCTACGCGATCAACCCGGTCAACGGCGAGCGCCTGCCGGTGTGGGCGGCCGACTACGTGCTGTCCGACTACGGCCACGGTGCGATCATGGCGGTGCCCGCCCACGACCAGCGCGACCTCGACTTCGCGCTGAAGTTCGGCCTGCCGGTGCAGGTCGTGGTGCACACCGGCCTGGCCGACCCGGGCGAGACCGGTGTCGCCACTCCTGGCGAGGGCACGCTGGTCAACTCCGGGCCGCTGGACGGGCTGACCAAGACCGAGGCCATCGCCAAGATCGTCGAAGTCCTGCAGGAGCGGGGGACCGGCACCGCGGCCGTCAACTACCGGCTGCGCGACTGGCTGCTTTCCCGGCAGCGGTTCTGGGGCACCCCCATCCCGATCATCCACTGCCCCGACTGCGGTGAGGTGCCCGTACCGGACGACCAGCTCCCGGTCACGCTGCCCGACCTGCGCGGCGCCGACCTGAAGCCCAAGGGTGTGTCGCCGCTGGCCGCCGCCACCGACTGGGTCAACGTCAGCTGCCCCAAGTGCTCGGGCCCCGCGCAGCGGGACACCGACACCATGGACACGTTCGTCGACTCGTCGTGGTACTTCCTGCGGTACACCGACCCGTCGTACACCGACGGGCCGTTCGACGTGGAGCGGGTCCGCAAGTGGGGCCCGATCGACCAGTACGTCGGCGGGGTCGAGCACGCCGTGCTCCACCTGCTGTACTCGCGGTTCTTCACCAAGGTCCTGCACGACATGGGCATGCTCGACTTCACTGAACCGTTCATGCGCCTGCTCAACCAGGGACAGGTGATCAACCAGGGCAAGGCGATGTCCAAGTCGCTGGGCAACGGCGTCGACCTCGGCGAGCAGATCGACGCGTTCGGCGTCGACGCCGTACGGCTGACCATGGTGTTCGCCGGGCCGCCCGAGGACGACATCGACTGGGCCGACGTCTCGCCTGCGGCGTCGCAGAAGTTCCTGGCCAGGGCGTTCCGCGTGATGACCGAGGCGGGTGCCGCCTCCGCCCCGGGCGCCGACTTCTCGGCGGGCGACCTGGAGCTTCGCAAGGTCACCCACCGGACCATCGACGAGGTCACCCGCCTCGTCGAGGGCTACCGGTTCAATGTCGCGGTGGCCCGCATGATGGAGCTGACCTCCGCCGCCCGCAAGGCCATCGACACCGGCCCCGGCGCCGGCGACCCCGCCGTCCGGGAGGCCGCCGAGACGCTGGCGATCATGCTGTCGCTGGTCGCGCCGTACACGGCGGAGGAGGGCTGGGAGCGGCTGGGCCACGCGCCTTCGGTGGGACGCGCCGGTTGGCCGTCCGCCGAGGCCGCCCTGCTGGTCCAGGACTCGGTCACGGCCGTCGTCCAGGTCGCGGGCAAGGTCCGCGACCGGCTGGAGGTCTCCCCGGAGATCTCCGATGCGGACCTGGAGGCGCTGGCCCTGGCCTCCGACAAGGTCCGGCCGTACCTGGACGGCGCGCCCCGCAAGGTGATCGTGCGAGCGCCGAAGCTCGTCAACATCGTCCCGTGAGCCGACGTTGACGGCCGTCCGCTCCAGCGGACACAATGACGCCCGAGCCGAAGACTGACATATCGATGAGGCGTGCGGTCAGGGCATGCCGCGACCAACCACCGCGTGAGCGGTGGCGCTGGGGCGTGCGCCTGACCATCCGGCTCTCCGTCGGCGTGCTCCCAGCAGGGGAGGCACGTCTTGTCCAGACGTTTTCTCGGAGGGCTCACGACCGTCGCCGCGATCGCGGCCACGGCCCTCGTGGTCACCGGCTCGCCGGCGAGCGCGGCCGGCACCGGCACGGGTTACCTGCACACCAGCGGGAACAAGATCGTCGACAGTACCGGGGCGACCGTACGCCTCACCGGGATCAACTGGTTCGGCATGGAGACCGACAACAAGACCTTCCACGGTCTGTGGGCGAACAATCCCTGGCGTGCCCAACTCGACCTGATGGCGCGCCTGGGGTACAACACCATCCGGGTGCCGTGGTCGGACGACGCGGTGAAGCCCGGCGCGGTCGCCACCAGCGTCAACACCTACTCCAATCCCGATCTCGTCGGGCTGTCACCGATGCAGATCCTCGACAAGGTCGTCGACTACGCGGGCCAGAAGGGGATGCGGATCATCCTCGACCGGCACCGGCCGACCAGCGCCGGCCAGTCGGCCCTCTGGTACACCGCCGGGGTGTCCGAGGCCACCTGGATCGCCGACTGGAAGGCGATGGCCCAGCACTACGCGGGCAATCCCACGGTCATCGGCGCGGACCTGCACAACGAGCCGCACGCCGATGGCACCAACCCCCAGGCGACCGGTGCCTGCTGGGGCTGCGGCGACGTCAACCGTGACTGGCGGCTGGCCGCCGAGCGGGCCGGCAACGCGGTCCTGTCGGTCCAGCCGAACTGGCTGATCTTCGTGGAGGGCGTGAGCTGCCCGAGCGGCGGGCTGTCCAACGTCTGGGACAACGACACCAGCAACGACGAGGACTGCGGCTGGTGGGGCGGCAACCTGTCCAAGGCGAAGGACTACCCGGTCCGGCTCAACGTGGCCAACCGGCTCGTCTACTCGCCCCACGAGTACGCCACATCGGTTTACCACCAGGCCTGGTTCGACGACCCCTCCTACCCGGCGAACATGCCCGCCATCTGGGACAAGTACTTCGGGTACCTCTACAAGCAGAACATCGCCCCGATCATGATGGGCGAGTTCGGCACGACGCTGGCGAGCAACACCGACAGGATCTGGCTCACCGAGCTCATGAAGTACCTCGGGACCGGGGTCAACGGGATGTCGTTCACCTACTGGTCGTGGAATCCCAACTCGGGTGACACGGGCGGCATCCTGAAGGACGACTGGGCCACGGTCGATCAGGCCAAGCAGAGCATCCTGCAGCCGTACCTGATCCCGCCGACAGGTGGCAATCCGTCGCCGTCGCCGTCTGGATCGCCGTCGCCGTCACCGTCTCCGTCGGGGTCTCCCTCTCCCTCTCCCTCTCCCTCTCCCTCTCCGTCGCCGTCGCCGTCGCCGTCTCCCTCTCCGTCTCCCTCTCCGTCCCCGTCTCCGACCGGGAACCGGGGCTGCACCGCCACCTACAGGATCAACAGCTCCTACCAGGGTGGCTTCCAGGGCGAGGTGACGGTCAAGAACACCGGCACGGCGGCCACCACCGGCTGGACGGTCGGGTGGACGTTCGCCGACGGTCAGACCATCACCCAGCTCTGGAACGGCACGCTGTCCGCGAGCGGGGCGAACATCACGGTCAGGAACGTCAACTACAACGGCGCGCTCGCCCCGAACGCCACGACCATGTTCGGCTTCATGGGCACGCTGACCGGCGGCAACTCTGTGCCCTCGGTGACCTGCACGGCGACCTGAGCGGCGGACCTGAGGAGCGGCCTCAGCGGTCCGGCGGCCCGGCGGCAGGCCGCCGAAGTGCGGGCCTGCGACGTGCCGGCCCGTGCGATGCCGAGCGGTCAGGCGGCCGTGGGGCGTCGCTCCATCGCGGCGCCGATCCTGGTCAGGATCTCCTCCAGGATCGGCGCCGACGTGGCGAAGTTGAGCCGGACGCAGGTGTCCGCGCCCCCGTACATGGGCCCGGGGTTGAGCTTCACCCGTGCCTCCCGCAGGAGGAACCCGGCGGCGTCCGGGACTCCGACGTCCAGCCAGGCGAGATAGGTGGCCTCCGGGGTGCGGTGGCCGATCCGGGACGGCAGGCGCCCCGCCACCATCCGCCGGTTGCGGTCGAGGACCGTCAGCACCTCCTCCAGCCACGGGCCGCCGTCCCGCCACGCGGCGATCGTCGCCTCCACCCCGAGGACGCCCGGGGCGCCGTACACGTGGGGCGGCCGCCCGCCGAGGGCGTCCCTGACGGCCTTGGAGCCGAGGTGGGCCACCGCGCAGCGCAGACCGCCCATGTTGAACGCCTTGCTGGCCGAGGTGAGCGTGACCGTGCGCCCGGGCAGGATCGTGGCGAACGGGATGTGCCGCGCGTGCGCGTACGTCAGCTCGGCGTGGATCTCGTCGGCGATCACCAGGCTGCCGTGACGCTCCGCGTACCCGGCCACCGCCTCCAGCTCGGCCCGGGTGAAGCAGCGGCCGGACGGGTTGTGCGGGTTGACGAGGAGCACCACCGGGGCCGGCTCGGCGGGGAGCTGGAACGTGCCGTCGGCGGCGACCGGGATGGGCAGCAGACGCCGCCCCATGCCGGTGATCGTGGTGAGGAAGGGGTCGTAGGCGGGGACGTGCGTCGCCACGGCGTCGCCGGGGGAGGTCATGACGTCCAGCAGCACCTGGAGGGCCTGGTTGACGTCGGTGTACGGCCGGACGTGGCCGGGGTCGGCGTGCCAGCCGTACCTGGTCTCCATGCGCTCGGCGAAGGCCTCCGCGAGGGGAGGGCAGTTCGGGATGTCGAGCCAGGCGGGATAGCCGAGATCGGTCTTCAGGCGCCGCGTGACGGCGTCCACCACGGCGTCCGGCGTAGGGAAGTCCATGTCGGCGACCCACGCGGGGATCACGTCCGGAGCCGCGTGGGCCCACTTGATCCCGTCACGCGTCCGGGCGGCGTCAAGGGTGAGCGAGTCGAAATCCACCCGACTCACCCTATTGCGTCCGCAATGAGTAGCTTGGCGGCTCCGCGGCGGCGGCCGTACCGGTGGCCGCGGAGCATCGCCGCTACAGCTTGCGCAGGACGGCCGTGACCTTCCCCAGGACGGTGGCCTCGTCACCGGGGATCGGCTCGTAGTTCGGGTTGTGCGGCACCAGCCACACGTGCCCGTCCTTGCGCTTGAACGTCTTGACCGTGGCCTCGCCGTCGATCATGGCGGCGACGATGTCGCCGTTGTCGGCCACCGGCTGCTGCCGTACGACCACCCAGTCGCCGTCGGCGATGGCGGCCTCGATCATCGAGTCGCCGGTCACCTGGAGCAGGAACAGCGTGCCCTCGCCCACGAGCTGCTTGGGCAGGGCGAACACGTCCTCGATGCTCTGTTCGGCGAGGATCGGGCCGCCGGCGGCGATGCGGCCGACCAGCGGGACGTACGCCGCGGTGGGGCGGTTGAAGCCGCTGTCCTCCTCGGTGGCGTCCGGGTCGACCCACAGCACCGGCTCGCCCGGCAACCGGACCTCCAGAGCGCGCGGCCTGTGCGGGTCACGGCGGAGGTAGCCCTTGCGTTGCAGTGCGGTGAGCTGATGCGACACGCTGGAGGTGCTGGTCAGCTGGACCGCCTCCCCGATCTCCCGCATCGACGGCGGATAGCCGCGCTGCTGGACCGAGTCGCGGATCACTTCCAGGATCTTGCGCTGCCTCGGGGTGAGACCAAGCGAGTCGCGCCTGCGAACCGCGAGGTCGCCGACGGCCTCCGCCTGCTCACTTCGGTCACTCACGATGCCACCTCTCAATCCGTGTTCCTCAGGTCGCTCAGAGCGACCGTACCGCGATTAAAGATCATCATCAAACAATTGTTCGATTTCCACCGGAAATCGCAACCGCCTGTCATCCGCCCACATCGTACGTGAGTTCGATCGACATCGTGTTCGATTTCCCGATCTTCGTCAAGTGGTGTCGGCCCAGCTCAGAAATGCCGCCGAAAAGCGACAGAAAAGCGGAGAGGCGCGTTCGTGAGATCGCCGGCGCCCGATCGGCGCTCAAGTCCGTCGAGGGCGGAGCCGGTGAAGCGTCGTCGCCGAGGTGCGCCGATCCCGCGGCCGACCGGCGCATCGTGGTTTCAGCCGCCGCCCGAGGTGAACGCCGCGGCGTGGTCGCGGGCGAATTCGACGACGTCGCGCGGGGGGCGGCCGAGAAGGCCGGCGACCGTGCCGGTGGTGAAGTCTCCCCAGCCGGAGGCGTACGCCTGCGCGTACTCCTCAAGCATGTCGGCGATCCATCGTGGAGCGCCGTGGCCGAGCAGCGCCGTGCGCCTGGTGTCGTCGCCGACCGGCAGGTACGTGACCGGCCTGCCGAGGGCGAGGCCCAGTCGGCCGGCGACCTCGCCGAACGTCAGCGAGCGCGGGCCGGTGAGGGTGTACGTCGCGCCGTGGTGGCGATCCGGGCCGTCGAGGAGCACACGGGCGGCGCACTCGGCGATGTCGCGGGCGTCGATCATGCCGATCCGCGCCGAGGCCATGTTCAGCGAGAACGTGCCGGTGGCGGCGATGTCGCCCGCCTCGTTCAGCAGGTTCTGCATGAACCAGTGCGGACGCAGGATCGTCCAGCGCATGCCGCACACTTCGAGCTCCCGGTCCGACAGCGCGTGCAGCCTGCCGCTGCGGTTGGGCGCGTCGTGTGCCGCGCCGACGACGGACAGGCGCACGACGCGCTCCACGCCGGCCTGGCGTGCGGCCCACAGGGCGTTCATGGAGTTCTCCGGGGCGCGCGGGTCGTTCGGGGTGAGCAGCCACACGTCCCGCACACCCTCGAAGGCGGGAGGCAGGGACCGGGGGTCGCCGAGGTCGCCGACGAAGACCTCGGCGCCCTTTCCAGCCGGGCCGTCCGCCTTGGACTTGTCGCGGACGAGAGCGCGAAGGTCCACATCGGCCCCGCTCAGCGCGTCCATCAGCGCGGTGGACACGGTTCCGGTGGCTCCGGTGATCAGTACGGTGCGTGACACGCTCAATCTCCCGTGGTGGTGGGGATGCGGACCGGAATCGGGTCGCAGGTCTTGGCGGGCCTGCCCGCCGCCCGGTTGACGGTGACGCGTTCCATGGCCCACAGCGCGACGGTCCCCGCCGAGAAGGCGGCGCCGAGGACGCACACGCCGGCCCAGCCGCCGTGCACCCAGGCCACCGAAGTCAGCGCGGAGCCCACCGCGCCGCCGGCGAAGAAGGAGGTCATGAAGGCGGAGTTGATCCGGTTGCGGGCCTCGGGCCGGAGCGCGTAGAGGACGTTCTGGTTGCTGTTGAGCACCGCCTTGTGCGCCAGGTCCAGCACGATCACGCCGGCGAACAGCCAGACCAGCGAGTGCGCCCCGGCGGCGATCGCCGGCCACGACGCCACCAGCAGGACCGTTCCGGCGCCGGTCACGATCTGCACGCGCCCGCGGTCGGCCAGCCGCCCCGTCACCGTGCCGGTCAGCGCGCCGGCGGCGCCGACCAGGCCGAACAGGCCGATGGCCGACTCCGTCCAGCCGTACGGCGGCCGCACCAGCAGGAAGGTCAGCGCCGTCCACAGCACGTTGAACGAAGCCAGGCTCAGGGCGGCGATCCCCGCCCGCCACCGCAGCAGCGGCTCGTACCGGAACATCGCCACCGTCGAGCGCAGCAGGCCGGGGTAGGACAGGCGCCCGCCGTCGCCGCCGAGCCGGGGCAGGAAGACACGCAGCAGCACGGCCATCAGTGCCATCAGGCCGGCGTCGACCCAGTAGACGGTCCGCCATCCGCCCAGCTCGGACAGCGCTCCGGACGCGGTGCGCGCCAGCAACGCGCCGAACAACAGCCCGGTCATCACCGTGCCGACCACCCGGCCACGCTCGGCCGGCGCCGCCAGCGTCACCGCGAACGGCACCACCACTTGCGCTCCCACGGAGGTCAGCGCGGTCAGGGCCGTGCTGACCATGAGCACCGTGCCGTTGGGGGCGGTGGCCGACATCAGCAGAAACACCACGGTCGCCGCGTAGAGCGACACCGCCAGCCGCCGCCGCTCCACGAGGTCGCCGAGCGGCACCAGCAGGATCAGCCCCAGCGCGTACCCGCCCTGCGCGGCCGTCACCGTCAGGGCGGCCAGCGACGGGCCGAGCCTCAGCTCCCGGCCGATCAGGTCAAGCAACGGCTGGGTGAAGTAGTTGCCCGCGACCGCCAGCCCGGTCGCCACCGACATGAGCAGGAGCACCCCGCGCCGCATGCCGCGGGCCGGGTGAAGTGTCGTCGCTGTCATGCGTCCAGCCTCGGTGATGGACGATCAATGAGTCCAACGCATGTTTGTCATCCGAACGATCGTGCATCACGATTGATTCGTGGAGCTTCAGCAGATGCGCTATGTCGTCGCCGTCGCGGAGACGAGCAACTTCACCCGCGCGGCCGAGCAGTGCCTGGTCGTCCAGTCCGCGCTGAGCCATCAGATCGCCCGGCTGGAACGTGAGCTGGGGGCCAAGCTCTTCGAGCGCACCAGCCGCCGCGTCCGGCTGACCCCGGCCGGCGAGGCGTTTCTCCCCGCGGCCCGCCAGGCTCTCGACGCCGCGGAGCGGGCCCGCGCCGAGGTGGCCGCCACCGCCGGGGAGATCCGAGGCCGGCTCGCCGTCGGAGCCATCTCCACCGTCGCCGCGGTCGATCTCCCCGCCGTGCTCGAACAGTTCCACCTGCGCCATCGGGAGGTACGGATCAGCCTCCGGACGAGCCCCAGCGAGGAGCTGGTCGAACGGGTGCGGCAGGGCACCTTGGACGTCGCCTTCCTGGGGCTTCCACTGGGCGTGCGGCCTCAGGGCGTCCGCGGCCGCGAACTGGCGCGCGGTGACCTCGTCGCCGTGGTGGCGCTGGACCATCCGCTGGCGGGACGGGAACACGTGGACCTGCACCGGCTGGCGGAGGAGACCTTCGTCGACTTCCCGGCGGGCACGGCGGGCCGGGCCCACTCGGACGCGGCCTTCGCGGCGGCCGGAGTGCGGCGCGAGGTCGCCTTCGAGGTCACGACCGCCGACTTGCTGACCCGCCTGATCCGGCACGGCCTGGGGATCGGGATGCTCCCCGGCGCCTTCGTGTCCGGGCTCCCCGGTCTGCGCGTCCTGCGGCTTCGCGACGCCGCCGCCCGCATGGAGCACCTCATCTGGAGCCGCTTCCCTCCCTCCCCGGCCGCCGCGGCGTTCCTGTCCGTCCTCGGTGTCCCCGCGGCGGAGTCCTCGGGATCGCCGGATGACGAGCCGGGCCCCTGATCCACCGCATCTCACGGCGTCCATGCCGGGCAGGCGGCCGGGCCGTGTCACAATCGCTGGCCGGCGCTTCCCTTTCACGTCACTCCGGCCCCTTGGGCACCGCCCGTGCGGCGGCGCCGCGACACGCCGGGTGAGCAGCGACTTCCGGGGCCACCCCCCGTTCGACTTGCGTTCAAGGACGGGCACTCCTACGGTTGGACCACAACATCTAGTAGTCACATGGGTGTAAGTTCCCCACAGCTTGTGTTTACACGGTGTGCGTTCAGGGAGGCGATGGCATGCACTGTCCGTTCTGTCGTCATCCGGACACGCGTGTCGTGGACAGCCGGTCGACCGACGACGGAGGGGCGATCCGCCGCCGGCGCACCTGTCCCGCCTGCGGGCGCAGGTTCACCACGCAGGAGACCGTCCTGCTGATGGTGAGCAAGCGCAGCGGCGTCACCGAGCCGTTCTCGCGGGAGAAGGTCGTCGCCGGAGTGCGGCGCGCCTGCCAGGGGCGTCCGGTCGGCGAGGACTCCCTCGCGCAGCTCGGGCAGCGCGTGGAGGAGAGCATCCGGGGGACCGGGGCGGCGGAGATTCCCTCGCACGAGGTGGGGCTGGCCATCCTGGGCCCGCTCCGGGAGCTCGACGAGGTGGCGTACCTGCGCTTCGCGTCGGTTTACCGGGGGTTCGAGACATTGGCCGACTTCGAGGTGGAGATCGAGCAGCTGCGAGCGGCCCGCGCCGGGGCGACCGAGCAGCGGGCCGGACAGCCGGCCGAGCAGTGAAGCAGACAGCAGGGCGAGCAGGGCACCGCCGTCGCACGTGAGGGGCGGCGTGGTCATACAGAGCGTGGATCAAGGCGAAGGGGCTCCCACCGGGGGCCTGTGAGGGGGAAGTCATGACGGAGACCGTCAGCGGGACGGCGCCGGGCGCCGGAGGCCGGGGGGGCAGGCGCCCGCGCAAGGGCCTGAAGATGAAGCGGATCTTCACCACTCCGGGGGTCCACCCGTACGACGACGTCCGCTGGGA
Source organism: Microbispora sp. NPDC049125 (assembly GCF_040802045.1). Lineage (NCBI taxonomy): Bacteria > Bacillati > Actinomycetota > Actinomycetes > Streptosporangiales > Streptosporangiaceae > Microbispora > Microbispora sp. NPDC049125. Next base: position 53,279 of record NZ_JBEZDW010000011.1, read on the forward strand.
GCGGCGCGACGTCGTGATGACCAACTGGCGCGACGGCTCGGTGAACTTCGAGCAGCACGGCGTGGAGTTCCCCGAGTTCTGGTCGGTCAACGCGGCCAACATCGTGACGACCAAGTACTTCCGGGGCGCGGTCGGCACCCCTCAGCGTGAGTGGAGCCTCAAGCAGCTCGTCGACCGGGTCGTCGGCGTCTACACGACCACCGGCGTCGAGCACGGATACTTCGCCTCCGACGAGGACGCCGAGATCTTCGACCACGAGCTCAAGCACGCCCTGATCCACCAGATCTTCAGCTTCAACTCCCCGGTGTGGTTCAACGTCGGCACCCTGTCCCCCCAGCAGGTCTCCGCGTGTTTCATCCTCGCCGTCGACGACCAGATGGAGTCGATCCTCGACTGGTACAAGGAAGAGGGTGTGATCTTCAAGGGCGGCTCGGGCTCGGGGGTCAACCTCTCCCGCATCCGCTCGTCCAAGGAGCTGCTGTCCAGCGGTGGCACGGCCAGCGGCCCGGTGTCCTTCATGCGCGGCGCCGACGCGTCGGCGGGCACGATCAAGTCGGGCGGCGCGACCCGCAGGGCGGCGAAGATGGTCGTCCTGGACGTGGACCACCCCGACATCGAGGAGTTCATCGAGACGAAGGCGCGCGAGGAGGACAAGATCCGCGCGCTGCGCGACGCCGGGTTCGACATGGATCTCGGCGGCAAGGACATCGTGTCGGTGCAGTACCAGAACGCCAACAACTCGGTCCGCGTCTCCGACGAGTTCATGCGGACGGTCGAGGCGGGCGGCAGGTTCGGGCTGCGGGGCCGGCTGACCGGCGAGGTCATCGAGGAGGTCGACGCGCGGGAGCTGTTCCGCAAGATGGCCAAGGCCGCCTGGGAGTGCGCCGACCCCGGCCTGCAGTACGACGACACGATCAACAACTGGCACACCTGCCCGGAGACAGGGCGGATCACGGCCAGCAACCCGTGCTCGGAGTACCTCCACCTCGACAACTCCTCGTGCAACCTCGCCTCGATCAACCTGCTGAAGTTCCTGCGCGACGACGACACCTTCGACGTCGCGTCCTTCGTGAAGCTGACCGAGCTGATCATCACCGCGATGGACGTCTCCATCACGTTCGCCGACTTCCCGACCGAGAAGATCGCCGAGACGACCCGCGCGTACCGGCAGCTCGGCATCGGCTACGCCAACCTCGGCGCGCTGCTCATGGCGACCGGACACGCGTACGACTCCGACGGCGGCCGCGCGGTCGCCGGGGCGATCACCTCGCTGATGACCGCCGTGTCGTACCGCCGGTCGGCGGAGCTGGCCGGCATCGTCGGGCCGTACGACGGCTACCAGCGCAACGCCGAGCCGCACAAGCGGGTCATGCGCAAGCACGCGGCGGCCAACGACGACCTGCGCACCCTCGGCGAGACGGACAGGGCCCTGCACGCCGAGGCCACCCGGCAGTGGCAGGAGTGCCTGCGGCTCGGCGACAAGCACGGCTACCGCAACGCCCAGGCCTCCCTGCTCGCGCCCACCGGCACCATCGGCCTGATGATGGACTGCGACACCACCGGCATCGAGCCCGACCTGGCGCTGGTCAAGTTCAAGAAGCTGGTCGGCGGCGGCTCCATGCAGATCGTCAACCAGACGATCCCGCGGGCCCTGCGGCAGCTCGGCTACCAGGAGGAGCAGGTCGAGGCGATCGTCGAGTACATCGCCCAGCACGGGCACGTGGTCGACGCCCCCGGCCTGCGGCCCGAGCACTACGAGGTGTTCGACTGCGCGATGGGCGAGCGGGCCATCGCCCCGATGGGCCACGTCCGGATGATGGCGGCCACCCAGCCGTTCCTGTCCGGCGCGATCTCCAAGACGGTCAACCTGCCCGAGTCGGCCACCGTCGAGGAGATCGAGCAGGTCTACCTGGAGGGCTGGAAGCTCGGCCTCAAGGCGCTCGCCGTCTACCGCGACAACTGCAAGGTCGGTCAGCCGCTGTCGGCGTCCAAGAGCACTCCGGGGGAGAAGGCCGAGCCCGCCGAGCAGGCCGTCAAGGTCGTGGAGGTCGCCCGCCCGACCCGCCGCCGGATGCCGGCCCAGCGGCCCAGCCTCACCACCCGCTTCTCCGTCGGCGGGGCGAAGGGCTACATGACGGCCTCGTCGTACCCCGACGATGGCCTGGGTGAGGTCTTCCTGAAGATGTCCAAGCAGGGCTCGACCCTCGCGGGCGTCATGGACGCGTTCTCCGTGGCCATCTCGATCGGCCTGCAGTACGGCGTGCCGCTGGACACCTACGTCCAGAAGTTCGTCAACATGCGGTTCGAGCCGGCCGGCATGACCGACGACCCCGACGTCCGGATGGCGCAGTCCGTGATGGACTACATCTTCCGGCGGCTGGCGCTCGACTACCTCCCGTACGAGGACCGGGCGGCGCTGGGCATCTTCTCGGCCTCCGAGCGGTCCGCGCAGCAGCGCGGGGAGGACCCGGGCGCCCTCCAGGAGGTCGTGGACACCGCGGCGCTGGCCCAGTCGGCGCCGATCGAGGACCGGGCCACCGAGGACAGGCAGGTCGAGGACCGGTCGAAGCCGGTCGAGGTCCCCGAGCCGCGCCGCGCGGCCGGCGCGTCTCTGGAGAGCCACCAGGGCCGTACGGCGGACGCCCCGCTGTGCATGACCTGCGGCACCAAGATGCGCCCGGCGGGAAGCTGCTACGTCTGCGAAGGCTGCGGCAGCACCAGCGGCTGCAGCTGATCTACGGAGCGGGCTCCACGGCCGGACGCGTCCAGCCGTGGAGCCCGCTCCGTCGTCCACGGCCTCCACGGATACGGCGGCCGGACACGGCGGGGAATGCCCGGTGCGGCGAGCGCGTTCCCAAGGCCATGCTCATTGGATTCATCGGCAGCGGACACATCGGCGGCACCCTCGCGAAGCTGGCGGTGGACGCCGGCCACTCGGTGGTGCTCAGCAACTCCCGCGGGCCCGAGACGCTCTCCGATCTGGTCGCCGAGCTGGGCCCGGACGCCCGCGCCGCCACGGCGGGCGAGGCGGCGGCGGCTGGTGAGGTCGTGGTGGTGACGATCCCCTTCGGCCGGTACGCGGAGGTGCCGGTCGAGCCGCTGGCCGGCAAGGTGGTGATCGACACCAACAACTACTACTTCGAGCGGGACGGGCACTTCGCCGAGATCGACTCGGGGGAGACGACTCCCAGTGAGGTGCTCGCCGCCCACCTGCCGGATTCGCGGGTGGTCAAGGCGTTCAACGCCATCCACTTCCGTGAGCTGGCGACCCAGGGGCTCCCTAAGGGGGCCGAGGGCCGCCGGGCCCTGGCCATCGCGGGCGACGACGCCGAGGCCAAGAAGGTCGTCGGCGAGCTGATCGACTCCTTCGGTTTCGACGTCGTCGACGCCGGCCCCCTCTCCGAGGGGCGGCGCTTCGACCGCGACAAGCCGGCGTACGGCCCCCGGTTCACCGCCGGCGAGCTGCGCGAGGCGCTCAGCCGGGGCTGACCCGCTGCGGCGTCCCGGTCTCCGCCGAGGCGCGCACCGCGTCGAGCAGCCGGTGCAGGCGCACTCCTTCCTCGAAGCCGGGCACACTCGTGCCGCCCGTACGGAGGTCGTCGGCGAGCCGGGCGTAGAGGTGGGCGACGTTGACGGCCTCCACGCCCCCGGCGGCCTCGGGCGCCCGCAGGTACCGGCCGGGGACGGGCAGTTCCTCCCACGTCCCCGGCTCAGCCGTGCCGTACAGGCGCAGCTCGGCGATCTGCACGCCGAACGGGCCGCCCGGTCCGGTGGAGACGAGCGCGAGGTCGCCCTCGGTGCCGGCGATCTCGATCCGCGTCCTGGCGTCGGTGACCTTGGCGATGTGGAGGTGCCCCGAGGCCACCGCGCCGCCGGTCAACGTCGCCGTGACCAGGACCTGGTCGGGGCTGGTCGCCTCGATCGTCTCCCCGGCCACCATGTATCCAGACCGCTGGAGGGACAGCATCGCGCTGACCGTGTCGACGCGCCCGAGCAGGTGCTCCAGCACGTCGAGGGTGTGGCCGCCGACCACCTCCAGCGTCCCGGCGCCGTTAGCCCGATCGAGGGTGTAGGCGGTCTGCGGCGGCAGTGCGCCGCTCGCGCCCCTGCCCAGAGCGCTGTACACGGTGACCGAGGTGACCCGGCCCACCCGGCCGTCCGCCAGCAGGTCGCGGGCGTAGGCGACGGCCGGCGCGAACCTGGCCTGCAGGCCGATCCAGTGGCGCACCCCCGCCTCCTCCGCGTGCGCGAGCAGAGTCAGCGCCTCATCCGTGGTGCGGGCGAGCGGCCATTCGCACAACACGTGCTTGCCCTCTTTCAGCGCCGCCGTTACCAGCTCCGTGTGATGGGGGACCTTCACGGTGACGGCGACGAGGTCGACGTCGGGATGGGCCGCGAGGGCCCGGGGGTCGGCGAACGCGTGCTCGACGCCGAACCGGCGGGCCGCCTCGCGGGCGCTGGCCTCGCGGCTGGTGCCGACAGCGGTGATCTCGAACTCGGGCAGCGTCCGCAACGCCGGGATATGGGCGCGGGCCGCCCATCCCCAGTCCGGATTGGCCCCCACGATGCCGACCCTGATCTTTCCTGAACTCATTGCCCGCCTCCCGTGCACCGGAATATGCGGACTCGTCACGTCCGCTTAGCGCCGACCGTACCATAAGCGGACGCACTAAGTCCGGTTGGTAGGCTGGCGGCGTGAACAAACGGGACGGCGCCGTCGACGAACTGCTGAGGGCCGTGGCCGGTGGCCCGCCCCGGGCCGACGCGCGGCGGAACGTGGAGCGGCTGGTGCTGGCGGCCAGGGCGGCGGTCGCGGAGGTGGGCGTCGAGGTCACCGCCCATGAGATCGCGCGCCGCGCGGGCGTCGGCATCGGCACGTTCTACCGCCGGGTGTCCTCCCGTGAGGCCCTGCTGGAGGCGGTCCTCGGCGAAGTGCTGGGTGAGGCGGCGGAGCTGGGCGGGCGCGCTCTGGCCGACCCGGATCCCTGGCGCGGGCTGGAGACGTTCGCCGCCGGATACGTCCGGATCCGTGCGGAGAGCTGCGGCATCCGCGACGCCATCGGCGGCGCCTGCGGGCCCGGGCTCGACCGGATCCTCGGCGAGCTGCGGGAGCTGACCAGGCGGCTGGTCGAGCGTGCCCAGGAGGCGGGGGTCGTGCGGTCCGACGTCGCGTGGCAGGACGTGCCGTTCCTGCTCGCCGCCGTGGCGACCGGGGAGCGGACGATGGGCCTGCGAGCGGGCGCCGAGCAGTGGGAGCGCAACCTGCGGATCGTGCTCGACGGCCTGCGCGCCGCCGGGGCCGCTTCGTTGCCGGGGGAGCCCCCCGCCTGACGCGGCTCCGCGCGCCGGTGCGACCGGGCGCGGAGCCGGGACGTGCGGCTAGTCGGTCTCGAAGGCGAGCCGGTCGGCGAGCCAGCGGTGGAACTTGATCGAGAATCTCACCCAGTGGGCGATCACAGTGGTCAGATGCTCCCTCGTGACGCCCGCGCCGATGTAGAGCTGGGCGTCGCCGATGACCCGGATCACGCCGTTGTCGGGGGTGAACGCGTAGACCTTCGGCCACATCGTGTCGGCGTTCCACTCGTTCAGCGCCGTGAGCAGCATCGGCTTCTCGTCGACGGAGTAGTGCCTGTCGTAGAAGGTGCGGATCGTGAACAGGTCGCCCTCTGAGCCGAACAGGAAGAAGATCGTGAGTGCGGCGGTGGAGATGGCCAGGTCGCCCTCGGCGTCGAGGGTGTGCTCGAGATCCAGCTCGTCGAGGATCTCCTTGATGAGCTCCTGGTCGGGCTGGACGACCGCTGGGGAAGGCGTCACGCGTCCATCCTGCACCATCCCGCCCTCATTGAGGCAGCACTCGAGGGAGACGGATCCGTGCTTCAGAAGATGCGGGCCACCAGCGCGGTGATCTCCCGCGCGAGCGCCGTGTCGACCGGCGCGTGCTGGTTGAGCAGGCGGTACCACATGGCCCCGAAGATCATGTCGACGAGCAGGTCGGGGTCCGCGCCGGCGGGGACGGGGCGGCGCACGAGCACGTCTCTCAGCGCGGCGCGCCGGGGGCCGATGAGCTCGTTCCGGAGCCGTACGGCGAGCCCCGGATCGCCCTGCGCCTCCGCCATGAGCCCCACGACCACCTGGCCCGCGACGCCGTTCGTCAGTGTGAACGTGTCGCGCAGGAACATCTCGAGGTCGGCGGGCAGGGGGACGAAACTGCCCGCCACGACGTCCGTCATCGCCTCCAGGAACACCTCCGGACGCGACGCGGTCGTTCCTCGCGGCTACGGGGCCCGTGGACCACCTGGTCGTCACGGTGACGGGCCGGGGGCAGGCGGTGGGCCCGCTGAAGTCGCTGACGGCGCAGGCGCTGCGCCAGGCGGTGGAGGACAAGCTGATCGCCCACATGATGACCGTGCAGGCGGCTCTCGACGTGCTGCGTCCCGGCGGGTCGGTGACGTTCGTGTCCGCCGCCTCTGCGGGGGCGGCCCTCGCGGGGATCTCCGGGCTGGCGGCGGTGAACGGCGCCATCGAGGCCGTCGTCCCCGGCCTCGCGGTCGAGCTGGCTCCCCTCCGGGTCAACGCCGTCTCGCCCGGCGTGGTGGACACCGAGTGGTGGGACTGGCTGGGCGAGGAGCGGCGGAGCGCGCTCGACGGCTTCGCCTCGGGCACCACGGTCGGGCGGGTGGGGACGCCCGCCGACGTGGCGGGGGCCATCGCCTACCTGATCGGCAACACCTTCGTCACCGGCACCGTCCTGCGGATCGACGGGGGAGGGATGCTGAAGCCGGCGACCGGCGTCCAGTGAATCCACGGGCCGCACGGGGTTCGGCGGTCAAGCCGGCTGCTCGGGCGGCTCGGTGAGACGAAGGGCGGTGACCGCTTCGTCGAGGGCCGCGTTCACGGATCGCATGGGTCGCAACGGACGTCGCCGGACGCACCCGGCCGACTTCTGGAGGCGGCGCTGACGGTCGAGCAGGCGAGAGCCGGCGAGAACAGGTGCGGGCGTGAGGAGACGGTCAGGATGGCTGGACTTCGTCGAAGAGGGCGATGGCTTCGGCGGGGTCCGGGCTCACGAGGCGTTCCAGACCGGCCGTTGTGATCTTCGCCCACTTGCCGGCCCGTGCCCACATCTGTTCCTCGAAGGCGCGTACGGCCTCGTCCAGATCGCCGGGGCCGGAGGCGGCGGCGACGGACTCGGCGAGTTCGGCGCCTTCCAGCATCGCGAGGTTCGCGCCCACCCCCAATGGGGGCATCAGGTGGGCGGCGTCGCCCAGCAGGGTCACCCCGGGAACGTGGGTCCAGGAGTGGGGCGCGGGCAGGACGTAGAGGGGGCGGGGGACGAAAGCGGTGCCGTGGCGGAGGAGGTCGAGTAGAGGGGCGGCCCAGCCGTCGAACAGAGCCAGCAGGCTTGATCGCACGGCCTCGGCGTCGTCCAGGTCCAGGCCCGCGTCCGGCCCTGGATTCAGGCCCAGATTCAGGCCCGGATTCAGGCCCGGACGCCGGTCCGCGTTCGTGTGCCAGTCCGACCGCGCGCGGAAGTGGGCGTATACCTTGACGTGGCCGCCACTGTTGCGCTGGGCGACGAGGCCGCGGTTCACGCCGTACGCGGCCACGGACCCGTCGCCGATCAGCCGGGCGAGGCCGGGGTGGCGGGTGTCGACGTCGTCCAGGGAGGTCTCGACCGAAGTGACGCCGGTGTAGTGCGGTGTCACGGACGAGAGCGCCGGGCGGACCCGGGACCAGGCGCCGTCCGCGCCGACCACGAGGTCGAACCTCTCCTGCCGCCCGTCGGCGAAACGGACCAGCGCGCCGTCCCCGGTCCCCGGCACGACCTCCGCCACGCCCCGCCCCCACTGAACGTCGAGGGGGCCGAGCAGCAGGTCGCGGAGCTGCCCACGGTCGATCTCGGGATTGGCCCGGTCCTCCGGACGGGGTTGCCAGTCGCGCAGGACGGTCCCGTCGGTGTCCAGGATGCGCATGGCCTGCCCCTCGGGCCGCGACAGCGCCTGGAATTCCGCCAGCAGGCCCGCCTTGCCCAGCGCGAGCTGGCCCATCCCTTCGTGCAGGTCGAGCGTGCCGCCCGGGGGACGGGCGTCGGGGGAGGGATCGCGTTCGAGGACGGTGACGGGGTGACCGTGGCGGTGCAGGACGCGGGCGAAGGTGAGCCCGGCGGGACCGCCCCCGACCACGGCGATACGATGTCTCATGTCGATATACTATATCTCTTCAATACACTGTATCGCAACAGTACGATGTGTCCATGACTGTGTGGGACAGGCCGGAGCCGCCGGCGCGCCCCGTGCCGCTCGACCGGCAGCGGATCGTCGCCGCCGCCGTCGCGCTGGCCGACGAGGGCGGGCTGGAGGCGGTGTCGTTGCGTAAGGTCGCCGCCCGGCTGGACGCCGGCCCGATGCGGCTGTACGGCTACATCTCCACCAAGGAGGAGCTGTTCGACCTCATGGTGGACGAGGTGCACGCCGAGATCCTGACCGAGGAGCGGTTCGGCGACTGGAGGGAGGCGCTGCGCGTCCACTCCCACCGCACCAGGCAGGCCACCCGCCGCCACGAATGGCTGGCCGATCTGCTCGGCGGCCGTCCGGCGCTGGGCCCGAACGCGTTCGCGGTGACCGAGGCCAAGCTGGCCGCCCTCGACGGTCTCGCCGACGTCGACACCGTCATGCGCGCCGTGGAGACCGTCAGCGCGTACGTCACCGGCGCGATCAGGCGCGAGATCGCGGACGTGCGGGCCGAGCGTGCCACGGGCCTGTCCAAGCCCGACTGGCAGCGCGCCTTCGGCCCGCATATGACCAGGATGCTGGCCACGGGCCGCTTCCCGGCGCTGGCCAAGATCGTGCACGACGGCACGGAGGTGGACGCCGAGACGTCCTTCGCGACCGGCCTGGAGTGGGTCCTCGACGCCGTGGCCGCCAAACTCGCCCGGCCGCCGGCGTGACGGTCTCCGGGACCGGGTGCAGGCCGTGATCTTCTCCTGCGAGTGCGGCCTGGTCCGCGCCGGCGGGTGACGATCGGCCGGGTCCGGCGACGGGGCTACAGCGGCTCGCCCGCGCGACGGAGCACGTGGCCGGGGACGGGCCGCGTGGCCTGGGGGTCGGTGAGGGGCGCCTGCCACGTGTGGGCGAGCGGCAGGACCCCCGCCCACACGTCGTGCGGGTCGTCGGCGTCGCCGGGGTGGCCCTGCCGCACCTTGACCGATGCCTCGGCCAGCGAGATCGCGAGGATCGTGGTCGCCGCGAGCTCCTTGCGGCTGGGCTGCCTGGCGTACTCCCACTGGCCGGGGGCGAGGTGCTCGGTCAGGCACCGCAGGGCCGCCAGCTTCTCGTCCCCCTCCAGCGGCCGGGGCACGCCGTAGATCATCGCGCTGCGGTAGTTGACGCCGTGCTCGAAGACCGACCGGGCGAGCACGAGGCCGTCGACGTGAGTGATGGTCACGCACGCGACCGCGTCAGGGGTGAGGCTGCGGCTGGCGACCGACCCGTGCAGGTAGAGATGGCCGGAGTCGAATCCGTAGACCGTGGGCACGACCATGGGGTCGCCGTCCACCACCACCCCCAGATGGCAGACGAATCCCGCCCGGAGCACCTCGAAGAGGGACTCCCTGTCGGTCCGGCCCTGCTCGCGCAGCCGGCGGTGCCTGGTGCGCTCGGTCGCTGACAATTCGCTCACGAGGGCAGATTCAACCAGAAGACCCACCGGTTGTACGTCGTGTACGTCGCGGAGCCCGCCGCCCGCTCAGGCGGCGGAGGTGGGGCCCGACGTCCTGGGGAAGCGGATGACGTTCGCACCCGTGTAGGCCCGCAGGTCGACGACCTTCGTGTCGCGCCGCGGCCTGCGCCGCAGGGCCGTCCGGATGTCCCTGACCTTGGCGAGAGACGGCACCACCCTGAGCATCGCTGTCATCCCCCCGCGCGTGATGCTTCCGTTATCTAACGACGATTGATACACGTAAGCCAGTAAAACGGCCGTAAAGGCGGGTGGGGCGGGCCCGTGGTCGCGCCTCGGACGTGGGGCCGGAAGCCGGTGTCCCGGGCGCGGACGCGCGCCTGGGACACCGGCCCCGTTGACCTCAGTGGACCATCACGTACGCGCCGAACTCCAGCACCACGTCCCAGGCCCGGGAGAAGACGATCACTCGTCCGCCGTCGAGCCCGCCGCAGTACACCGGCTTGCTGACGGCGGAGGTGATGCCCTGCGCCGCGATCTCGTCGAACCAGTTGGTGTAGGAGAACACCGGGCCGCCGCTGTCACCGTGCGCCACGGCGCAGCCGCCGTCGACGCTCTTGGCGCGGACCATGTGCTTGACGTACTGCCCGTTCGAGTAGGTTCCGCTCCACCCGGTCTCGGTCACCTTGATCAGGCAGTTCTCGCCCAGGGACGCCCCGGAGTTGCACACGAAGTTGCCGACGTGCGCCTTCCACAGCGCCACCACCCTGTTGCTGGTGGAGGCCGAGCTGTTGCCGTCGAACATGTCGGCGGTCGCGTCCGCCTGCACGATCGCGGCGTCCCTCTTGGTGACGCGCCACGTCACCGGGCCCATGTAGTTCGCCGCGGACCAGGTGCCCCCACCGTCGTAGAAGTTCTCCCAGAGGGCGCCGCAGTGCGCGGCGGTGAGGAATCCGCGGTTGCCGTACTTGTCCCAGACCGCGAATCCGGAGGTGCAGCCGGCGCCGGACTGCTGGTTCCAGGTCCGGCCGCCCGCGTAGTAGCTGGGGACGTCGTCCTGCCTGCTGTAGGCGGGATCGAACCGCTCCCCGCGCTCCAGTGTGATCGGCGCGGTGGCGCCGGCGGGGCGCTGCAACTGGTCGGGGCCGGTGTCCTCCCCGGCGACCGAGAGCCTCACCCCGCTGCCGTCTGCCGCCGGGGCCGCACCCGTCACCTGGCCGGACTCGGTCCATCTGTCGGTCTCCTGAAGGAGCTGGGCGCGGGTGTACGCGGCCGGCAGCACCGACACCGGCGCCGTCTGCCGTCCCTGTTCGACCACGTCCTGCACGGCCCGCGGCACGGTGCCCCGCCAGTACAGGCGCACCTCGTGGTTCTCCGGGTCGGCCACGAGCCCTCCGTAGCCGTCGGTGTTCTCGGCGGCGGCGAGGATGCGGTCGGCCACGCCGTTCAGCCGGGTCTGCTCGGTGAACAGGGCGTTCCAGCCGGCGAACCCGCCGGGCACCGGGCCGCGCGGCCCCGTGTCGTCGGCGGCCGGCGTCTTGCCGTCCGGGACGGCGGCGGCCGGCCGGGTGAGGTCGGGGTCGTCGGCGGCCTGTGCCCCGGCGGCTCCCGCGCCCAGGAACGGCATGAGCACACAGGCGGCGCTCAGGACCATCAGGCGTAAGCGGACATTGTTCTGCATGGATTCCCCCATACGTGTCGAGATCTGGGGGCATCACAGCAGCCGGCCCGCGGTGTCTTCCGCGTCTAATTACCGGCATGAACCTGGTGTTTTCACCTTCCGCGGCCGGACGGCCGGCCAGGCGCGCGTCCGCGTCCGCGGCGAGAAGCGACGCCGCTGGGCCGACCGGCCACTCGAGCGGCATGATCAGTCGGGCCGACGTTGTGGTCACCCACTAGCTGACGGTCCGCAGGCCGGGCCACATCGTGGTCCACGACGCCCGCAGCCCGGTGCAGACCGAGACGGCCTTGCCCTGCTCTCCGTTCGGGACGCCGAGCCCGTTGGAGATCCGGGCCACGTCGTGGCAGCCCGCGAAGAAGCCGCTCCAGTCGGCCGGCCGCCAGTCGCCGACGTGCACGACGACGGTACGGCGGGCCGGTGGCGGGCCCCAAGCCCAGTACGCGTTGTGGCCGGTATAGACGGGTGGCAGCCCTGATCCGAGCAGGACGAGCGCGCTCGCCTCGCTGTAATCGTTGGCCAGGATCACCGCTCGCGCGCGCTCGGGCGCGGGCAGGGCGGCCACCACGCCTTCGACCGTGGAGACGAACTGTGGCCAGCCGATCTGGTTGGCGGTGTCCGGAACCGCGGATGGAAGCGAGCCGGCGGCAAATGTGGTGACGGGCAGAATCGGCAGGGTCACGAGCGCGAGGAGGGCGCCCGAGGCCGCCGCCGCGACAGTGAAGCCCACCCCTTTGAGACGGGCATGGCCGCGTGTGAGCCAGCGATCCACGACGATCGAACCGGCGGCCATGAACACGGCCACGCTTCCGATCGCGTAGTAGGGCTTGCCGCCGGTCACCACGACGAGACCGAGCGCGACCGGGCCGGCGATGCCGATCGCCCGCCACGGTGCCGCGTCCCTCGCGCGGAGGAACCACGCCACGCCGGCGGCGGTCACCGGGAAGAGGAGCGGCCCGGTGAAGAGCCAGAGCAGCGGTACGATCTGGGCCCGGTTGTCCGCCGCGTACCCGGCGATGCGCGAGGCCATGGTGAGCTGGGGCCAGCCGTTCGCCGCCTGCCAGGCGAGGTTCGGCGCCCAGAGCAGCAGGGCGATCGCGGCCGCCGCCCAGGCCCACCCCGAGCGGACGATGTCCCAGCGCCGGGCGACGACGAGCCCGACCGCCAGCCCCGCGGCCAGGAACAACAGCGTGTCCTTGTTCTCGAGCGCTATCCCGGCGGCCAGGCCCACCGCCGGCCACAGGCGCCGGTCGGCGCCGGCGAGAAGCCGCACGATCAGCCACAGGATGAACGCCCAGGCCAGCAGGTCGAGCTCGGTGGTGGTGTCGAGGTGGCCGGCGGCGAGATACCCGGAGACGGCGGCGGTCACGGCCGCCAGGACCTGTGCCCGTCGCGAGCCGCCGAGGTCGCGCGAGATGAGCGCGACCAGGACGACCACGAGCGTCATCTCCACGGCCGGCAGCACGCGCACCGCGGTCGGCGACACGCCAAGCACGCCCACCGAGGCGGCGGACAGGAGCGGGGTCAGCGGCGGCTGGTCGACGTAGCCGAAGGCGGGATGCCGGCCCGCCACGACGAAGTACATCTCGTCGCCGTGGAAGCCATAGGCGCCCGACAACGCCAGCAGCAGGGCGACCATCAGACCGGCCACCAGGATCACCGGCCACGGAACGGCGAAGGACCAGGTTCGCTGGGGAGTGTCCGGCATCGTCACAGTGTGATCGCCGCGCCGCCGCGACGCTAGTGCTGTTCAGCCCATATCGGTCAGGTCGAGGACGACCTTTCCCCGCCGGGGCGGTCGTGCGGCTGTCTCATGTGCCTGTGCCGCCTGATGGGCCGGGAAGGTGTCCCGGACCGGAACGCGGAAGCGGCCCTGGCCGGCGAGCGCCGCGGCTGACGCGAGTCCGTGGACGCCGTCGGGCTGGCCGCCGAAGCGGCCCAGGGACAGCCGTACGCCGAGAGCCGGGGCCCCGAAGTCGGCCAGGGTGACGACGCTGTCCGCGGTGCCGGTCAGTTCGATCAGTTCGCTCAGCGCCCCGGCTCCCGCGACGTCGAGTGCCCGGCCGACCGGAGCGGTGGCCAGCTCCCGGACCCGGGCGGGCAGGCCACGACCGTAGTCCACGGGTCGCGCCCCCAGTTCCTTGAGGAACCCGTGGCTCTCCGGGCGTGCGGTGCCGATGACACGGGCGCCGCGCGCCGCCGCGAGCTGCACCGCGATGCTGCCGACGCCGCCGGCCGCACCGTCGATCAGCAGTGTCGTGTCGCCGCGTACGCCGAGCAGGTCGAGGGCGCGGGTGGCGGTCTCGACGCCGGTGCCGGCCGCGCCGGCCTGCGCCCAGGTCATGCTGTGCGGCTTGTGCGCCCAGAAGTCCAGGACCGCGTACTGCGCGCTCGCACCGCCCAGCCTCGTCACGTCGACCGCGCCGAAGACCTCGTCGCCGACGGCGTAGCCTGTGACCTCGGCGCCGATCTCATCGATCACTCCGGCGGCGTCGACGCCGGGAACGTGCGGCAGGGCGAGGGCCTTGCTCGCGGGGGACAGGCCTTCGCGCAGTCCGAGGTCGACGGGGGAGACCGCCGCCGTCCTGACGGCGATGCGGACTTGGCGGGGGCCGGGATGCGGCTCGGGCGCCGTGCCCACGGTCAGGACCTGTGGTGGCCCGAACTGGTCGAACAGCACAGCAAGCATGATCACCTCTCCCGTCCGGAGCCTCCGGACGCTTCGATGAGGTGAACATCGTTCCGGAGCGGATGTTCCAATAAAGGAGGAAGTGAGAGGGGCGCGGGGAAAAGTGACTCGGAAAGCCAGGGCCGACGCTGTGGGCAACCGTCAGCACATCGTGGGGACCGCCCGCGAGGCGTTCGCCGCGGAGGGCGTGGACCTTCCCATGCGGGAGATCGCCCGGCGCGCCGGTCTGGGCATCGCGACGCTGTACCGGCACTTTCCCACCCGTACGGACCTGATCAGGGCGGCCCTCGCGGATCATGTGGCAGCCTGCCGGGCTGACATGCGGGCCGCGCAGGCCGAGCCTGATGCCTGGATCGCGCTCAGCGGCGCCATCCGCCGGTTCGCGGAGCACCAGATCCGTGCTCCCGGTCTCAACGAGGCCCTGCTGGGCTCAGGCGATGCGGGCGCCGCGTTCCGCGACGACCGGCTGGCTCACGCCGCGGCCCTGGAACAACTCGTCGCCCGTGCGCACCAGCAGGGGGTCCTGCGGCACGGAACCTCCGCCGCGGATGTACGCGTCGCCCTGACGGCGATCTCCTCGCTGCGCACGACACAGGCGGAGCGGCGGCCCGCCGCGATCCGCACGCTGCTGGACCTGCTCCTGGCGGGGCTGCACTCAACCGATCAGCGCCCCCTGGGGACCGGCCGCCGCGTGTGGCCAAGCAGGATCAGTCCCGCGGAGCCGAGGGGCGACGCCGGCGTTGAGGACGCGACCTAGTAGGGGAGTATCCGGCCCGAGGGTGAGCGCAGATCGAGGCCGTGGCCGCCGGATGTGCGGCGGGGGGTGCGGGGCCGGGAGATCCTTATCCGTCTCATTGACCCTTCCTCCTTCCGGGACGTGAGCAGACTATGCTCCCCGCCGCTTGAGGTCCTCTTGATTTCCGTTAAACCCTCAGTTGGTGCGCGGGCCCGCGGGCGGCGGCGCCGCCGGGCAGGTTGGTGCGCGGGCCCGTTTGCGGGCGCCGGGTCAGCGGCGCGAGCCGGGGGTCAGCTGGGTGGCCACTCCGATCCGGTTCCAGGCGTTGATGGCCGCGATCGCCATGACGAGCGCCGCGAGCGTCTCCTCGTCGTAGTGCTCGGCGGCCTTCGCCCAGACGTCGTCGGGCACCGGGTCCGGCCGGTCGCTCAGCCGGGTGGCCGCTTCCGTCAGGGCGAGCGCCGCACGCTCCGCCTCCGTGTAGAACGGCGCCTCCCGCCACGCCGCCACGGCGAACAGCCGCTCGTCGGTCTCCCCGGCCTTCTTCGCGTCGCGGCTGTGCATGTCCAGGCAGAACGAGCAGCCGTTGATCTGGCTCGCCCGGATCTTCACCAGCTCCAGCGTCGGCTGCGGCACCCCGCTGTGGCGTACGAAGCGCTCCACTCCCTGGAGGGCCTGGTAGCCCTCGGGGGCCAGCTTCATCATGTCGAGCCTCGTCATCGTCGTTCCCTCTCCTGATCGCTCATCTGGCATGTTCCTGACAGCTCACCTTGGCGAGCTTGTCCGGGTTCACGATCATGTCGATCGCGGTGATCCTGCCGCCGGCCACGGTGAGCCCGATCACGGCCGTCAGGCGGTCGTCACCGCGGTAGCGCAGCAGGCCGGGCCGGCCGTTCACCGTGGCGGGCACCATCCGGGACGTGCCGAAGCGGCGGATGCCCAGGAGCAGCCGGGCGACCTTGAGCGCCCCGTGCACCGGCCGCCTCGCCGCGGTGACCACTCCGCCGCCGTCGCTGCGCATGACGACGTCGGGGTCGAGCAGCGCGAGCAGGGCGCCGAGGTCGTCGCCGACGCTGGCCCGGGCGAACGCGCTGACCACCCGGCGGTGCTCCGCCGGGTCCACGTCGAACCGCGGTGCCCGGGAGGCGAGGTGCGCCCGCGCCCGCGCGGCGAGCTGCCGGCATGCCGCCGGGCTGCGTCCGACCACCTCGCCCACCTGGGTGAACGGCAGGCCGAACACGTCGTGGAGGACGAAGGCCGTCCGTTCGGCGGGGCTCAGCGACTCCATCACGACGAGCATCGCCATGCTCATCGACTCGTCGAGCGTCACCCGGTCGGCCGGGTCGGGCACGGTGAGCGCGGGATCGGCGAGGATGGGCTCGGGCAGCCACGGCCCGACGTACTCCTCCCGGCGGTGCCGGGCCGACCGCAGCACGTCGAGCGCCAGCCGGGAGACCGTCACGACGAGCCACGCCGTCACGTCCCCGATCTTCTCCGGGGCGCCCTCGTCCCCGTCCCCGGCGGTGGCGGCGCGCAGCCGCAGCCACGCGTCCTGGACGACGTCCTCGGCCTCGTCCACGCTGCCGAGCAGCCCGTAGGCCACTCCTATGAGCCGCGGCCGCAAGGCGTGGAACTCGGCCGACAGAGCGCCGGTGCCGTCGTCATGGTCGTTCACATACAGAGGACGGGACACACACTCAGTGTGTGACATCGCCTCCCCGGCGGGTCAGGCGGAGTCGCGCACGATCAGCCGTGTGGGAAGGATCACCGGGTCCACATGAGCGGCGCCGTCGAGCAGCGCGAGCAGGAGCCGTACGGTCTCCTCCGCCACCTGGGCGACGGGCTGGCGGATCGTGGTCAGCGGCGGGTGCGTGGAGGCGGCGACGGACGAGTCGTCGAACCCGCCCACCGCCACGTCGTCGGGCACCCGCCGCCCGGCGATCCGCAGGGTCGCGAGGGCCCCGGCCGCCATGAGGTCGGAGGCCACGAAGACGGCGTCGAGGTCGGGAGTGCGCTCCAGCAGCCGGGCCATCGCGCTCTCGCCGCTGAGCCGCGTCCAGTCGCCGTGCTCGATCAGCCTCTTGGAGGCCCTGCGGCCGAGCACGTCCGCGAAGCCCTCCAGTCGCAGGATGCCCCCCGGGGTGTCCATGGGCCCGGTGATCGTGGCGATCTTCCTGCGGCCCTGATCGACGAGGTGGCGGGCCATCTGCCGGGCCCCCTCGCGGTCGTCGGCGGCGGCGTACGGGATCACGTTTTCGCGGCCGATGACCGCTCCCTGGGCGACGGCGGGGACCTCGGTGTCCACCAGCGTGTCGACCAGGGCGTCCCCGGAGTGGGCGGACACGAGGAACACGCCGTCGGCGTGGCCGCCGCGCACGTACCTGAGCACCCGCTCGCGGTCGCCGTCGTCGGCGGCCAGCATCACCACCAGGGAGATGTCGCGCGCCGCCAGGCGCCGGGTGGCCGCGCGGATCAGCACGCTGTAGTTGGGATCCTCGAACAGCCTCTCGTGGGGCTCGGAGAGCACCATCACGACCGACCCCGTCCGCTGGGTGACCAGGCTGCGGGCGTTGCGGTTGACGATGTACCCGGTCTCCGCGATCGCCCGGCGCACCGCCGCGTGGGCCGCCGGGCTGACGTACCTGTCGTCGTTGAGCACCCGGGAGACCGTCCCCCGCGAGACCCCTGCGGCGGCCGCGACGTCGTGGATGGTCGGACGTTTCCCCATGGTGGCCATTGTCGCCTAGCTCTTCACGGCGCCGTCGGCCAGATCGGTGCGCCAGTACCGCTGCATGGTGAGGAACAGCGCGACGAGCGGGATGATCGAGACGAGCGCGCCCGTGACGATCAGGTTGTAGAGCGACGGCTGGTTGGCCCCCGCCGCCAGCAGCGTGTAGAGCCCCACGGTGAGCGGGAACGTGTGGTCGTCGCCCAGCATGATGAACGGCAGAAGGAAGTTGTTCCAGATCGCCGTGAACTGGAACAGGAAGATCGTCACCATGCCGGGCGTCATCAGCGGCAGGGCGACCCGGCGCAGCAGCAGCCAGTGCCCCGCCCCGTCGATGCGCCCCGCCTCCAGCAGGGAGTCCGGGATCGCCGCACCCGCGTACACCCTGGCCAGGTAGATGCCGTACGGATGGAGGATCTGGGGCAGCAGCACCGACCAGTACGTGCCGGCCAGGCCGGCGGCGCTGAACAGCAGGTACTGCGGGATCGCCAGCACGACGGACGGCACGAGGACGCCGCCGATCAGCACGTTGAAGATCACCGTACGGCCCGGGAAGCGGTACTTGGCGAGAGCGTATCCGGAGACCGCCGAGACGGCGGTGGACAGGAGCGCGCCCCCTCCGGCGTACAGGAGGGTGTTCAGCACCCACACCCAGAACACGCCGTCGCGGTACGCGGCCAGGTCGGCGAGGTTGGACAGCAGCCCGGTGCCCGGCGCGAACGTGGAGGTGGAGAACAGCTCCGCCTTCGACTTGGTCGCCGCCGCCACCACCCACACCACCGGGAGCAGGCAGTAGACGGCCCCCAGCAGCAGGACCGCCGTCGGGACCAGGCCGCGAGGGCGGCGGGAGCGCGCGTAGGCCGCGCGCCGCGTGACGGCGGCCATCAGCCCTCCCTGAAGGCGCGGTCGCGGACCACCCGCAGGAATCCGAACGACAGGGCGAGGGACACCCCCGCGATGAGGACGGACGTGGCGGCGGCCCCGTAGAGGTCGCCCGTGACGAACGCGTCCCGGTACACCTTCATGAGCGGGCTCCACGTGGAGCTGATGGTGTTGGTGAGCGGCCGCAACGCGGTCGGCTCGGTGAAGACCTGGACCGTGGCGATCAGGGAGAAGACCGTCGTCAGGATGATCGCCGGCGTCAGGATGGGGATCTTGATGCGCAGCGCGATCTGGAGCTCGCCCGCCCCGTCGATGCGGGCTGCCTCGTAGTAGGTCCTCGGCACGGCGCGCAGCGCGGTGTAGAGGACCAGCATGTTGAACCCGGTGCCGCCCCACACCGCGATGTTGGCCATGGAGAAGGTCACGAGCCGCGGTCCCAGCAGGGCCAGGTCGATGTTCAGCCCGCGCAGCGGCGTGAGGCTGGGCAGGTAGAGGAAGCCCCACAGCAGCGTCGCGACCACGCCCGGCACCGCGTACGGCAGGAAGATCGCGATCCGCGAGAAGCGGGCGAGCCGCACCTGCGCCGAGTCGAGCGTCAGCGCGAACACCAGCGCGAGACCGAGCATGACGGCGAGGACCAGCGCGCCGTATCCGAGCACGCGGCCGAACCCGGCCCACAGCGCGCCGTCGCGCACGGCGTCGGCATAGTTGGCGAGCCCGGCGAACACCTCGGTCCGTGAGCCGCGGCCCAGCCCGAGCCCGGTGACCTTCGTCCGCCGCAGGCTGAGATAGGCGGTGTAGCCGATCGGCACGGCGGTGAACAGCGCGAACAGCACGAGCGCGGGTGTGAGGAACAGGTAGGCCGCGGCGTCCCGGCCGCGGGGCCGGGCGCCGCGCGCGCGACGCGGACTCGTCATTGGGCGAGCTGGAATCCGGACTTGCGCATGTCCGCGACGGTCGCCTCCTGCATCGCGTGGACGGCGTCGGAGAACGACGACTTGTTCTC
Source organism: Microbispora sp. NPDC049125 (assembly GCF_040802045.1). Lineage (NCBI taxonomy): Bacteria > Bacillati > Actinomycetota > Actinomycetes > Streptosporangiales > Streptosporangiaceae > Microbispora > Microbispora sp. NPDC049125. Next base: position 72,673 of record NZ_JBEZDW010000011.1, read on the forward strand.
GACGGCCTTGTCGAAGGCGTCCTTGAAGGCGTTGTAGGTGACGTTGACGTTCGGGCCGAAGGTGAAGCCCCGTGCGGTCGCGGCGATCTCGGCGGCCGTCTTGTAGAAGTCCGGCTGGCCGGAGAAGTAGGCCGGGGGCTCGGTGAGGGCCTGACCGCCCTTGGCCGAGGCGGGGTAGACGGCTCCCTCCTTCACCAGGAGAGCGAGGGCCTGCGGATCGGTGTTCAGCCAGACGGCGAACCGCGCGGCGGCGGCCTGGTTCGGCGACTTGCTCGCCACGGCCGTGGACGAGCCGCCCCAGAAGCCGCTGTAGCTCTCGCCCGCGCTCCACTGCGGCAGCGGAGCGATGGCCCAGTCGCCCTTGGCCTTGGGCGCGTTGCTCTCCAGCACGCCCGGCCCCCACACAGCGGACGGCCAGGTCAGCAGCCTGCCGTCGTTGAGCGCCTTGTTCCACTCCGGAGTGAAGTACGGCTGGCCGTCGATGACCCCCTCCTTGACGAGGCCGCCCCAGTAGTCGGCGACCTTCCTGGTGGGCTCGTCGTCGACGGCGACCTTCCAGGAGTCGCCGCTGATCGACCACCACTTGGCGCCCGCCTGCTGGGCCAGCCCGGCGAAGGAGCCGGGATCCTTGCTGGAGAACGTCCCGAGGTAGACCTTCGGGTCGGCCTTGTGGACCTTCCTGGCCGCGTCGGCGTACTCGTCCCAGGTCTTCGGCACGCCGATGCCGTACTTGGCGAACAGGTCCTTGCGGTAGTAGAGCATCATCGGCCCGCTGTCCTGCGGGATCGCGTAGACCGCCTCGGTTCCGAGCGTGACGAGCCCCCAGATCCCCGGGCCGAACTCGGCCTTCGCCGCCGACACGTGCGGGGTGAGGTCGGCGACCGCGTCGGCCGCCACGAACGACGGGAGCATCTGGTATTCGGCCTGCACCAGGTCGGGCGGGTTGCCGGCCTTGGCCGCCGTGAGGAACTTGGCGGCGGCGTCGTCGCCCCCGGCCTGCTTGCTCACGTTGACCTTGATGTCCGGATGGGCCTGGTTCCAGACCGAGACGATCTTGTCCATGTTGGGAACCCAGGTCCAGTAGGTCAGCGTGACCGGGCCGGTGGCCGCCGTGCCCGCGGCCGACGCGGCCGGTTTCCCGGAGCCGTCCGATCCGCCCGAGCCGCCGGAGCATCCGGCGGAGAGCGCGGCGGCGAGGACCGCGGCCGCCGCCACTGCGAGCCGATTGATGCGCATACATGCCTCCAAGCGGGTGGGGGAAAGATCGTCCGCATTACTTCTGGGAGCGTTCACAGACTGAAAGGAGGCACACGGGCTGTCAATGCTCGTTACGCGGTTGTTAACGGTCCGACCTGATCTGGGGAGATCGCCACCGGCCTTCCTTCACTTGTCCTGCTGAGTTACTGTGCACGTTCACAGAGCCTTTTGAGGGGGAGCAGTGCCCGGATATCCCGTCCTGCCCGAGGGCATCGCCTACGGCGGCGACTACAACCCCGAGCAGTGGCCGGAGGAGGTGTGGCGGGAGGACGTCCGGCTGATGCGGGAGGCCGGGGTGAACCTGGTCACCGTGGGGGTCTTCAACTGGGGGCTGATCGAGCCTGTTGAGGGGGAGTACGACTTCTCCCGGCTGGACCGGATCCTCGACCTGCTCCACTCGGGCGGCGTGCTGGCCGACCTGGCGACCCCCACCTCGTCGCCGCCGGCGTGGTTCCGGCGGCGCTACCCCGCGAGCCGGCTGGTGGACGGCGAGAACCGGGTCCTCGCGGGCGGGACCCGGCACAGCTTCTGCCCCAGCTCGCCCGACTACGCGGCCGCCGCCGAGCGCGTGGCCGGGGCGCTCGCCTCCCGGTACGCCGGGCACCCCGCGCTGGCGATGTGGCACGTCCACAACGAGTACGGCTGGGCCAACCAGCACTGTTACTGCCCGGTGTCCGCCGAGGCGTTCCGCGCGTGGCTGCGCGACAGGTACGGCGAGGTGGGCGCGCTCAACGCGGCGTGGGGCGCCACGTTCTGGGGGCTCACCTACGGATCGTTCGACGAGGTGGAGCCGCCCACCGTCGCGCCGCCGGGCGCGCTGACCGCCCTGCGGCTGGACTGGACGCGGTTCTCCGTGGACGCGCACATCGCGAACTTCCGCAGGGAACGCGCGGCGATCCGCGGGTTCAGCGACCTGCCGGTCACCACCAACTTCATGATCCCCAACTGCAAGGAGATGGACTACTGGCGCTGGGCGCCCGAGGTCGACGTGGTCGCCAACGACCACTACCTGGACGCGGCCAGGGCGGAGCCGCACATCGAGCTCGCGATGGCGGCCGACCTGACGCGGTCGGTGGCCGGGGGACGGCCGTGGATGCTGATGGAGCACTCCGCGGGCGCGGTCAACTGGCAGCCGCGCAACCTCGCCAAGCGCCCGGGGGAGATGCGCCGCAACAGCCTGGCCCACGTGGCGCGCGGCTCGGACTCCGTCCTGTTCTTCCAGTGGCGCGCCTCCCGCTACGGCGCGGAGAAGTTCCACTCGGCGATGCTCCCGCACGCCGGGACCGACTCGGCGGTCTGGCGCGACGTGGTCGCGCTGGGCGCGGACCTGCGGCGGCTGAGCGGGGTCAGAGGGGCCCGGGTCGAGGCCGAGGTGGCCCTGCTGTGGGACTGGGAGTCCTACTGGGCGCTGGAGCTGGAGTGGCGGCCGTCGGCCGATCTGCGCTTCCGGGAGCGGATCGAGGCGTTCTACGAGGCGCTGTGGCGCGAGCACGTCACCGTCGACTTCGTCCATCCCTCGGCCGACCTGTCGGCGTACCGGCTGGTCGTGGCGCCGAGCTCCTACCTGCTCACCGAGGCGTCGGCGAAGAACCTGCACCGTCACGTGGAGGCGGGAGGCCACCTGCTCGTCTCGTACTTTTCCGGCATCGTCGACGGCGACGACACCATCCACCCCGGTCCGCACCCCGGCGCGCTGCGCGAGGTGCTGGGGCTGTCGGTCGAGGAGTTCCACCCGCTGCCCGAGGGCGGGAGCGTCGGGGTGCTCCCGCCGGGGGCGGCTCCCCGCACCGGCAGGATCTGGTCCGAACGGGTGCGCCTCGGCGCGGCGACCGGCCTGTGGACGTTCGCCGACGGCCCCGACGCCGGGTGGCCGGCCGTGACCAGGAACGATCTCGGCGCAGGGACGGCCTGGTACGTCGCGACCGCCCTCGACCCGGTCGGCGGCGGCGGGGGGCTGCGCCGCCTGCTCGCCGAGGTGCTCGACCACGCCGGGGTGGCGCGGCCGCGCGACCTGCCCGCCACCGTCGAGGTCGTACGGCGGGGCGACTTCGTCTTCCTCGTCAACCACGGGGACGACGCCGTCTCCGTGCCGGGGATCACCGGCACGAGCGTGCTCGACGGCGCCGTGTGCGAGGGGGCGGCGACCGTGGCGGCCGGGGACGTCACGGTGGTACGGGTATAGGCGTCACCGGCCCGGCCGGAGGCGATCGGGGGATCGGGGGTGTCCGCACAACTCCTTCACAGAGTGAGGACCCATGAAGAAAACCCTGGTGGCGCTCTTACTGTGCGCCGCCGCGACGCTCGTCGCCACGCCCGCGCGGGCGGGCGCCACCGTCGTGAACGGCGGCTTCGAGACCGACGCCGGAACCGCCGCACCCACCGGCTGGAGCAGCTCGGGCACGGTGTCCGCCGACTTCACCGAGTCGGGCGGCCACTCCGGCTCCTACCGCCTCAGCCACTGGTCCACCGCCGCGTACCGGGTCGAGACCCGGCAGCGCCTCACCGGCCTCGGCTACGGCGCCTACACCCTGCGCGTCTGGGTTCGCAGCGGCGCCGCCGGCCAGAGCTGGATCGCGCTGCGCGACTGCGGGTCGCCGGACAAGACGACCTACGCGCCCGTGTCGTCGTCCGAATGGCTTCAGGTCGCCGTCACCCAGACCGTGACGAGCGGGGCCTGCACGATCGTCCTCGGCACCTCCGCCGCGGCGGGCGGCTGGGCCAACTTCGACGACGTCGCGTTCGCGCGCGGCTCGTCCGGTCTCGCCGTCAAGGGCGCCGACGTCTCCAGCCTCGCCAAGTCCGAGGCGCGCGGCGGCGTGTACCGCACGTCCTCCGGCGCCACCGGCGACGCCCTGACGATCCTGAAGGGCGGCGGCGTCAACTACGCGCGCCTGAAGGTCTGGGTGAACCCGGCCGACGGCTACAACACCAAGACCCAGGTCCTCGCCATGGCCAGGAGGATCAAGGCCCTCGGGATGGGGCTGCTCGTCGACTTCCACTACTCCGACACCTGGGCCGACCCCGGCAAGCAGTACAAGCCGGCCGCATGGACGGGCTACACCTACGACCGTCTCAAGACCGCGGTCTACGACCACACCTACGACGTGCTCAGCGCGCTCAAGGCGCAGGGCACGACGGCGGACATGGTCCAGGTGGGCAACGAGATCAACGACGGGATGCTCTGGGAGGACGGGCGCAGCTCCGACTTCGGCAAGCTCGCCGGGCTGCTCAACTCGGGGTACGCCGCGGTCAAGGCCGTGTCGTCGTCGACGAAGGTGGTCCTGCACCTGGCCGAGGGAGGGAACAACGCGCTGTTCCGCTGGTGGTTCGACAGCGCGGCGGCCAGGGGAGTGGCCTACGACGTGATCGGCGTGTCGTACTACCCGTACTGGCACGGCACGTTCGGGGCCTTCCAGGCCAACCTGAACGACATCGCGGCCCGGTACGGCAAGCCCGTGCTGGTCGTGGAGACCGCCTATCCGTTCAGCACGGGGAACGAGGACGGGCTGGGGAACATCATCACCTCCGCCGAGCCGGTCGCCGGTTACCCGGCGTCCCCCGCGGGCCAGGCGGCGATGCTGCGCGACGTGATGAGCCTGGTCCAGGCGGTGCGGGACGGCAGGGGGCTCGGCGTCGTCTACTGGGAGCCGACCTGGACGGCGGTCTCCGGCAACGGCTGGGACCCGGCCGATCCCTCCTCGGGGAACGGGTGGGAGAACCAGGCGCTGTTCGACTTCGGGGACCGGGCGCTCCCGGCGCTGGCCGAGTTCGGCCACCAGTGACGCCGGCAGTGACGCCAGTGACGCTGTGATCTCGCGCGGGTGATCCCCGCACACGGCTCCCGTGGGTCCCGGGAGCCGTGCCTCACGCCTCGGGGACGGCCTCCCACTCGTGGCAGGGGCTCAGCGCGTGGTGGTGGTAGATCACGCCGACGGCCGGCCGGGTCCAACCGGCGCTCACGGGGTCGTGGGCGAGGTCGAGCTCGGCCGCGGTGACGGGCTGGCCGCCGGGGCCGCAGACGCAGCTGGGCGTGCCCTCGTGGCCGATGACGTCGTCGAGCGGCATCACGTGCACGAACCGTTCCATGCGACCTCTCCCTCAGGGGACCGGAGAATTGCCGTCACATTACCCTAAACGGGCATAAATCGGAATATAAAGCTTAAAGATGCACTAATAGATCACCCGCGCTATAACGTGATGTGATCGCCGCACTCTGACCGTTGACCTTTGTTGGGATGGACGGCAAACTAACTCCACAATCTTCGGATGAGCCATGGAGTGCCTCGATGCCGTACCGTCCTCCCCTGATCGCGCGTGAGTTCTTCGTCGCGGACCCCCCCGAGCTCCCTGTGCGGGCGCACGGTGAGGAGGGGCTGTCGGCGGTGCGGCGCGCGGAAGTGGTGGACTCCGGTGACCATGGCGTCACGCTCAAGGGCTCCACCTCGACGGAGGAGACGCTGATCGTGCAGGTCACGGTCGCGGGGGAGGGCGTGATCCGGGTCCGGCTCGGGCAGGACCGCGAGGCGCGCACCCGCTCCGCCCGGGCCATCACGATGGTCACCCCGGGCCGGTACGGCGGGGCCGCGGTGGAGGCCGGCGAGGGCCGGGTCGTCGTGGACGCCGGGTCGGTGCGGGCGGAGGTGCGGCTCGACCCGTGGAACATCCGGTTCACCGACCGGTCGGGGCGCACGCTGGTGGAGCAGGACGCGGGGCGGCCGGACATCAGCGGGCGGGTGCGCACCCTGCCGTTCGGCCGGTCGGCCGTCGACGGCGTGCCCGTCGCCTACCACGAGACGTTCGTGGCCCCCGCGGACGAGGCGTTCGGCGGGTTCGGCGAGTCGTTCACCCCGCTGGACAAGCGGGGCCAGCGCCCGCTGATGTGGAACTTCGACGCGTTCGGCGCCGAGTCGCAGCGCGCGTACAAGAACGTGCCGTTCTACCTGTCGAGCAGGGGTTACGGAATCCTGGTCGACAGCGGCGCACCGGTCGAGTTCGACATGTGCCAGTCGACCCACAGCACCGTGCAGATCATCGTGCCGGACGACCTCATCGACTACTACGTGATCGGCGGGCCCGCCCCCGCCGACGTGCTCGGCCGGTTCGACGCGCTGACCGGCAAGCCGGTGCTGCCGCCCAAGTGGGCGTTCGGCACCTGGATCTCCTCCGGCTTCTTCCGCGACAGCCAGGAGCGGGTGCTGGAGCGGGCCCGCAGGATCAGGGACGCCGGCATCCCCTGCGACGTGCTCCACCTGGACACCTACTGGCAGACCGAGACCCACTGGTCGGACCTGCGGTGGGACCCGGAGGCGTTCCCCGACCCGGCCGGGATGCTGGCGACGCTGAAGGAGCAGGGATTCAAGGTCTGCCTCTGGATGAACCCGTACGTCTCCCACCTCAGCCCCGCCTTCCCCGGCGCGGCGGAGAAGGGCTACTTCCTGCGCAGGCCGGACGGCGACGTCTACGTGGCCGACTCCTGGCACGGCTCCCACCCGGCGTGCGGCATCGTCGACTTCACCAACCCCGAGGCGGTGGAGTGGTTCAAGGGCCTGCTGCGCGACCGCCTGCGCGAGGGCGTCGCCGTGTTCAAGACCGACTTCGCCGAGGGCGTCCCGGCCGACGCCGTCGCGTACAACGGCATGACCGGCACGGACCTGCACAACGTCTACACGCTGCTGTTCAACGACGCCGTCGCGGAGGTCACCCGGGAGATCGCGGGGCACGGCATGGTGTGGGCCCGCTCGTCCTTCCTCGGCGGCCAGCGCCATCCGGCCCAGTGGAGCGGCGACGTCGACGCGGTCTACCCCTCGATGGGCAGCACGATCCGGGGCGGCCTGTCGCACGGGCTGTCCGGCATCCCGTTCTGGAGCCACGACGCGGGCGGCTTCACCGGCACGCCGGCGCCGGACCTGTACGTCCGGTGGGCGCAGTTCGGCGCGCTTTCGCCCCTCGTGCGGTTCCACGGCACCACGAGCAGGGAGCCCTGGCAGTTCCCGGCCGACGCCGAACGCGGGGCGATCGAGGCCATCCGCCTCCGCTACCGGCTCATGCCGTACATCTACTCGGCCGCCGTGACGGCGGCGGAGACGGGCGCGCCGATGATGCGCGCCCTGTGCGTGGACTACCCGGACGACCCGGTGGCGTGGCAGGCGGACCTGGAGTACCTTCTCGGGACCGACCTGCTCGTCGCCCCCATGACCTCGGCCGACGGTGTACGGAAGGTCTACCTGCCCTCGGGGGTGTGGGTCGACTACTGGACCGGCGAGGCGGTCGACGGCGGCCGGTACATCACGGTGTCCCCGCCGATCGACCGGATCCCCCTGTTCGCCCGGCACGGCGCGCTGATCCCCGTGACCGAGCCCGGCGACACGGTCGCCGACGACCCGGTCGTCACGCTGCTCGCCTTCGGCGTCCCCGAAGGCGAGTGCCGTACGACCATCAGGGACCTGGACGGGGACACGACGGTCACGGCGGTGCGGGACGGCGACCGGGTCGTCGTCACCGCCGAGGGCCCCAAGCGGATCGCGGGCGTCGAGTTCGTGGGGCCCGGCGCCCCGGTCGTCATCAACTAGTCAACCCCCTGGAGAAAGACCATGGTCAAGGTAGGCAGGAGCGCGGCGGTGGCGGCAGTGGCCGCCATGGCGCTGGCGCTCGCCGCGTGCGGCTCGTCCACGGACAAGCCCAGCGCGGGCGGCTCGGGCGGCTCGGCTGAGAGCAGGACCCTCACGCTGTGGCACTACGAGGGCGCGGACAGCGCGATGGGCAAGGCCTGGGCGGAGGCGATCAAGGAGTTCGAGGCGAGCCACCCCGGCGTCAAGGTGAAGTTCGAGGAGAAGGGCTTCGAGCAGATCCAGAAGACGGCCGGCATGGTCCTCAACTCCGACCAGGCGCCCGACATCATGGAGTACAACAAGGGCAACGCCACGGCGGGCCTGCTCTCCAAGCAGGGGCTGCTCAGCGACCTGAGCGAGGAGGCCGCCAAGCGCGGCTGGGACAAGGCGCTCAGCCCGTCGCTGCAGACCACCGCCAAGTACGACGAGCGGGGCATCATGGGCTCCGGCAAGTGGTACGGCGTGCCCAACTACGGCGAGTACGTGATGGTGTACTACAACAAGGACGCCTTCAAGAAGGCGGGGATCGAGATCCCCACGACCTTCGAGGAGTTCACCGCCGCGCTCGACAAGTTCGCCAAGGAGGACGTCACCCCCATCGACACCGGAGGCGCGGAGTACCCGGCGCAGCAGATCTTCTACATGCTCGCGCTGAGCAAGGCCCAGCGCGCCTGGGTCGACACCTTCCAGCTCTACAAGGGCAAGACGGACTTCCACGGCCCCGAGTTCACGTACGCGGCCCAGACGTTCGCCGACTGGGTGAAGAAGGGCTACATCAGCAAGGACGCGGCCGGGATCAAGGCCGAGGACATGGGCGTGTCGTTCATCGGCGGCAAGTTCCCGATCATGATCTCCGGCAGCTGGTGGTACGGCAGGTTCCAGGAGCAGATCAAGGACTTCGACTGGACCTCGTCGCTGTTCCCGGGCAACAAGATGGCCCCCGGATCCAGCGGCAACCTGTGGGTCGTGCCGGAGAAGTCGAAGAACAAGGACCTGGCGTACGACTTCATCGACATCACGATGAGCAAGAAGATCCAGAACCTGCTCGGCAACTCGGGCGGCGTGCCCGTCGCCGCCGACGCGGCGGCCATCAGCGACCCGAAGAGCAAGGAGCTGATCGAGAACTTCAACACCCTGTCGTCGCAGGACGGCCTGGCCTTCTACCCCGACTGGCCGGCACCCGGCTACTACGACGTCATGGTCTCCGGCGTCCAGGAGCTGATCAACGGCAGCAAGACGCCCGACCAGGTGCTCGACGAGCTCGCCGGGCCGTACAACGACAACCTGGCCGACATCGGCAACTGACCTCACTCAGGCGGCACAACCCTCCCGGCGGCGGACGCGGCGCGATCGGCGTCCCGCCGCCGGGCATAGCGCGAAAGGTCTGCTCATGGCGCCAATCCAGGCGCGCCCGCGAGGGAGGGGCGGCTACTGGCTCTACCTGATCCCGAGCCTGGTGCTGTTCCTCGCGGTCATCGTCGTGCCGTTCCTGATGAACGTCGCGACGAGCTTCACCCGCTGGTCCGGGGTCGGCACCCCGACCTGGATCGGGTTCGCCAACTACACGAAGCTGTTCAAGGACGCGCGGTTCTGGACGTCGTTCGAGCACAACGTCGCGCTGATCGTCGCGATGGCCGTCGTGCCGACGATCCTCGGGCTCGTGCTCGCCGCCGCGCTGTTCGACTACATCGGCAAGCGGTTCGGCTTCCGCACGGCCGCGGCGCTGCGCGCGGCGTACTACCTGCCGCAGATCCTCCCGGTCGCCGTCGCCGGCGTCGTGTGGGGCTGGATGCTGAACCCGTCGTACGGCGCGGTGAACCAGATCTTCGGGCTGAAGGTCAACTGGCTGGGCGACCCCGACTACGCCCTGGCCACCGTCATGGCGATCATGGTGTGGTTCCAGCTCGGCTACCCGGTCGTCATCTTCATGGCCGGGCTCCAGCGGGTGGACCCCGCGCTCTACGAGGCCGCCGAGATCGACGGCGCCTCCTGGTGGCGGCGGTTCTGGCACATCACGATCTCCCAGATCCGCCCCGAGATCTTCGTCGTGCTGCTGACCTGCACGATCGCGGCGCTGAAGGTCTTCGGGCCGATCTTCGTGCTGACCAGGGGAGGGCCGGGCGGCGCCACGATGGTGCCCTCGTACTTCTCGTATCTGAACTTCTTCGAGAAGGTCAACGTGGGATACGGCTCGGCGATCGCCACCGTCCTCGCCCTGATCATCGTCGTGGTGACCTTCCTCTTCCTGCGCGTCCAGGAGCGTGAGTCGTGACCTCGGAACGCCTTCGCGCGCCGGCCGTGCCCGCTCGCGCCGTCCGCGCTCCCGTCGTGCGCGGCCCCTCCGGCCGCGGCCCCGGACGGTGGGCGGTGCTCGCCGCGCTGGCCGTGCTCGCGGTCGTGATGCTGTTCCCCTTCCTGATCGTCACGCTCAACGCGTTCAAGTCGCCGGCCGAGTACTCCTCCGGCGGCCCGCTGAGCCTGCCCAAGGGCCTCTACCTCCAAGGGCTGATCGACTTCTGGAACCGGGTCGACTTCGGCGAGAAGCTCTGGAACAGCTTCGTCATCAGCGCCTCGGTCGCCGTGGGTGCCGTGGTGCTGTCCGTGCTCAACGCGTACGCGCTGGGGATCGGCAGGGTCAGGGGCCGGCTCTGGATCCTGGTGCTCTTCCTGGTGGCCAACACCCTTCCGCAGGAGGCCCTGGCCTACCCGCTCTACTTCCTGTCCAAGCAGGCCGGCCTGTACGACTCCAAGATCGCCGTCATCCTGATCTTCACGGTCATCCAGGCGGCGTTCGGGACGTACCTGCTCTCGGCGGTGCTCGGGCAGTTCCCCCACGAGATCCTGGAGGCGGCGGCGATCGACGGCGCGGGCAGGTGGCGGGCGCTGTGGCGGATCGTCGTGCCGATCAGCCGGCCGACCCTGTCCGTGCTGCTCATCTTCTTCTTCATCTGGACCTGGAACGAGTTCTTCCTGCCGCTGATCTTCCTGATCTCCAACGACAACCAGACCGTGCCGGTCGCCCTCGGCGTCCTGCAGGGGGAGAAGATGATGGACGCGACCATGTCGAGCGCCTCCGCGCTGCTGGGCATCGTGCCGGCCGTCGCCTTCTTCCTGATCTTCCAGCGCACCCTCACCCGAGGCGTCACGGTGGGCGCCATCAAGTAACCCAGCGAGTAACCCGGCAAGTCAAAGGGCCCGCCGAGCAGTTCACCCCGCGCGTCACTACCTGACCTGGAGGCGCAATGTCCCTTCGCCGACCCCTGTCGGCGGCGGCCGTCCTGGCTCTCGCCCTGAGCTTAGGAACGGCACCCGCGCGAGCGGCGGAAGACTTCCCCTTCCGAAATCCCGCCCTGCCGCTCTCCCAGCGGATCGACGACCTCCTCGGCCGGCTCACGCTGGACGAGAAGGTCTCGATGCTCCACCAGTACCAGCCGCCGATCGACCGTCTCGGCATCAAGCTGTTCAAGACCGGCACCGAGGCCCTGCACGGCGTCGCCTGGTCCACCGACTACGCCAACAACGGCGCGGTCGTCACTGCCAAGGGCACGGTCTTCCCCCAGGCGGTCGGCCTCGCCAGCACCTGGGACACCGGCCTGATCAAGCGGGTCGGCGCGGCCGTCGGCGACGAGGCCCGCGGGTTCAACGCGCAGAACCCGGTGGTGTGGGGGCTCAACCTCTGGGCGCCCGTCGTCAACCTGCTGCGCGACCCCCGGTGGGGGCGCAACGAGGAGGGTTACTCGGAGGACCCGTCCCTCACCGGCGCCATCTCGACGGCGTACGGCTCGGGCATCGAGGGCGACGACCCCGACCACCTCAGGGCCGCCCCGACCCTCAAGCACTACCTGGCCAACAACAACGAGGTCCACCGCGACACCACCTCCTCGGAGCTGCCGCCGCGGGTGAAGCACGAGTACGACGAGGCGGCGTTCAAGCCCGCTATCGCGGCCGACGCGGCGACCGGCGTGATGGCGTCCTACAACCTCGTCAACGGCCGGCCGAACACGGTGAGCCCCGACCTGAACGAGGTCGTGCGGTCCTGGACGAAGCGGGACCTGATGAACGTCAGCGACGCCTGGGCGCCCAACAACCTCACCGCCTCGGAGCACTACTACGACACCCAGCCCGAGGCCGACGCCGCGGTGATCAAGGCGGGGATCGACAGCTTCACCGTCGACGACACCAACGGCGCGCCGACCGTGACGGCCGTGAAGGCGGCGCTGTCGCAGGGCCTGCTGAAGGAGTCGGACGTCGACAACGCCGTCCGGCACATCCTCAGCGTCAGGTTCCGGCTCGGCGAGTTCGACCCCGACGGCGGGCCGTACAGCAAGATCACCCCGGCGGTGGTCGACAGCCCCGAGCACCGCGAGCTCAACCGGGAGACCGCGGGCAAGGCGGCCGTGCTGCTGAAGAACGACAAGGGCGCGCTGCCCCTGAGCCCCGGCAAGAAGGTCGCCGTGGTGGGCCCGCTCTCCGACGTCCTCTACACGGACTGGTATTCGGGCGCCCCGACGTACAAGATGACGCCCCTCGACGGGATCAAGGAGCGCGCGGCGTCGGTCACCTCGTCCGAGGGCGCCGACCGCATCGCGCTCAAGGACGTCGCCACCGGCAGGTACCTCACCGCCCCCACGACCGCGGCCGGGGGCGACCTCACCGCCGGCCCGGCCACCCTGGGCGACACCGAGAAGTTCGACGTGTTCGACTGGGGCCAGGGCGTGGTGACGCTGCGCTCCGTGGCCAACGGCAGGTACGTCAGCCGCGCCAACTGGTCGACGCTCGCCAACAGCGCCGAGCAGCCGGCCGGCTGGTTCGTCCAGGAGCAGTTCAAGCTGGAGCGGCAGTCCGACGGCTCCTACCTGCTCCACTACGCCGGGTACGAGACCGCCTACGACTGGTTCGGCCCCAACGCGTACGTCAAGGTCAACGCCGACAGCACGCTCACCCTCAGCACGGCCGCCGACGCCACGCACTTCGCCAAGGAGACCGTCAGCACCGGCTTAGACGACGCCGTCGCCAAGGCCAAGGCGGCCGACGTCGCCGTCGTGGTGGTCGGCAGCATGCCGTTCATCAACGGCCGGGAGGACCACGACCGGACCGACATGAACCTGGCCGAGGGCCAGGAGGCCCTGGTCAAGGCCGTGCGGGCGGCCAACCCCCACACGGTCGTGGTGCTGGAGAACAGCTACCCGACGACGATCAACTGGGAGCAGAAGAACGTCCCCGCGATCCTGTGGACCACCCACGCCGGCGCGGAGACCGGCCACGGCGTCGCCGACGTGCTCTACGGCGACGTCAACCCCGCCGGGCGGCTGACCCAGACGTGGTACAGGTCGGCGTCCGACCTGCCGGACATCCTCGACTACGACATCGTCAAGAAGGACCGGACGTACCTGTACTTCAAGGGCTCGCCGCTCTACCCCTTCGGCCACGGGCTGTCCTACACCACGTTCGGCTACCAGGGGCTCAAGGCCGTCCAGAAGGGCGACGGGGTCCAGGTGTCGGTGAAGGTCACCAACACCGGGTCCAAGGCCGGTGACGAGGTCGTCCAGCTCTACACCCACCAGCACAAGTCGCGGGTGAAGCAGCCGGTCAAGCAGCTGCGCGGGTTCCAGCGCGTGCCGCTCGCCCCCGGCCAGACGAAGACCGTCACGTTCGACGTGAAGAAGTCCGACCTCGCGCTATGGGACGTCACCCGGAACAGGTGGGCCGTGGAGTCGTCCACCCACGACGTCCTGGTCGGGTCGTCGTCCGGGGCCATCCGGCAGCGGACCACGGTCAAGGTCGACGGTGAGACGATCCCGCATCGCGACCTGTCGAAGACCACCCGGGCCATCGACTTCGACGACTACTCGGGTGTCCACCTGGTCGACGAGACCAAGGCCCGCGGCGACGCCGTCGCCGGCACGGCGGGCGCCTGGATCGCGTTCAAGGACGTCGCCCTCGGCTCGCCCAGGAAGGTCACGGCCGGGGTCGCCGCCACGGCCGGCGGCTCGGTCGAGCTGCGGCTCGGCTCGCCGACCGGCACGCTGATCTCCACCGTTCCCGTCGCCGCCACCGGCGGGATCTACAACTGGGCCACCGCCACCGCCGCCGTCACCGGGGCGAACGGGGTCAAGGACCTGTACGTCGTCTTCAAGGGCGACCTGAGGATCAAGGACATCACCCTCACCACCGGGTGACGTCCTCCGCCCCATGAAGGGGCGGCCGGTCCCGGCGGGCGCGCGATCCGCGTCCGCCGGGGCTCACGCCGCCTTGCGGGTGATGTGCAGCAGCCACCAGGTGTCGTCGCCGCCCTGGAACTCGCCGAAGAGCCGGGCCGCCTTGCCGTTCAGGTCCACGATCCTGGCCTGCCAGGGGGACCGGGTGCCGTCGAAGACGATCAGATGGTCCTCGTTGTACCACTCCCACAGGCCGCCTTTGTCCGGAAGTCCGAACCGGTGCCGGCGCTTCCCCGTCGCCGCGTCGGTCACGCACACCGCCTTGGCCTTCTGCGGGCACTGGGCGGCGAGCAGCCGGCCCGAGGGGGAGAACCCGGCCATCATGTTGTCCCGCCACCTCAGCCCTGGGATGGTGCGCACCGGCGTGCCGTCGAGGGCGTAGACGGAGATCCCGTTCCTCGGGTTCGCGAGCGGGCCGTTCCCGCGCACGACCGACGCGCCGTCGGGCGCCCAGCCGTACTCCGTGGCCCCCGCCCGGGGGTCGTCGATCCGGGTCAGCCGCGCCGTCCTCGACGCGGGGTCCACGACCACGAAACCGACGGCCTCGCGGTCGTCGTCCTTGCCCGTGGACACCGTGAGAAGAAGCCGCCGCCCGTCCCGCGACCACTGCGGGGAGCCCACCAGCAGCGGTCGTTCCACGGTCGGCACCGCGTACCGCTCCCCGGTGCGCCGGTCGGTGAAGAAGACGTCGTCGGCGTGATCGGGGATGTTGTCCGGCGACACGTAGACGGCGGCGACCATCCCTCCACCGGGCGAGACCACGGGGTCGAGGAACTCGGTGAGCCGTTCCACGCCCCCCTCCGGCCTGCGCAGATAGGCGGGGGAGGACATCCGGCTCTCCTTGACGAGGAACGAGGTGACGGCGACCGGATCGCCCGGCGCCTCGTACAGGGTCGCCTTCAGCTCGGGCACGGCGACGCGGGCCGCCGCTGCGGGCGGCGGGCCGCTGAGCACGGGCGCGACGGCCGGCGCGGCCGATGTGCCCGGCCCCGGCGTCCGCGGCCCGCGGGTGATCACGTACGCGGACACGCCCGCGCTGAGCAGCACGCCCGCCGTCGCGACGGCGATGCCCCTGCGTACGCCGGGCCGGATGCGGCCCACCGGCCCGGGCGGCGACACGGGGCTGGGCGCGGGGTCGTGAGGAGGCACGGAGCCGTGAGGCGCGGGGGCGTGACGAGGCGCGGTGGCGGCGACGTGGGCGGGGGCGGTGATCGTGCCGGGGGACGCCGCCGCCGATCCCCGGCTGAGCAGCCCGGACGGATCGGTGCCCTCGCGTGCGGCGGCGGGTGCCACGGGGTGGCCGAGCAGGCGGAGCAGCACGGCGCTCGCCGCCGGCCGCGCCGCCGGGTCCTTCGCCAGGCATTCGGCTGCGATCTCCCGCAGGTCGCCGTCGAGCTCGCCCAGGTCGGGATCCCCGGTGAGCAGGCGGCGTAGCACCGCGGGGAGGGCGTCGTCCCCGAACGGCGCACGCCCGGACGAGGCGAAGACGATCACCCCGGCCCAGGCGAACATGTCGGCGGCGGGGGTGGGGCGCTCGCCGTGCAGGATCTCGGGCGCCATGTACGCCGGGGTGCCGAGCACGCCCTCCTCGGTGATCTCCGGTCCGTGCGCGGCGTCGGGCGTGACGGCACGCGCGATGCCGAAGTCGATGACGCGGGGCCCGTCCCGGCCCAGCAGGACGTTTGCCGGCTTGAAGTCCCGGTGCACCACCCCGGCGCGGTGGATGGCGGCCAGCGCGGTGACCGTCCCGACCGCCACCCGCCGCAGCTCCCGGCCGCCGAGCGGCCGGCGGTCCCGCACCGCCTGCTGCAGCGTCGGGCCCTCGACGAACTCGCTGACGATGTATGGCACGCCGTCGGCGGAGCCGACCTCCAGCACCTGGGCCGTGCAGAACGACGCCACCCCGGGGAGCACCTCGGCCTCGCGGCGGAACCGGGCGTCGGCCTCCGGGTCGCCGGTGGTGTGCAGCACCTTGACGGCCACCCGGCGGCCGTCGCCCTCCTCGGCGAGGTAGACCACGCCCTGGCCGCCCGCGCCGAGACGGCCGACGATCCGCCGTCCGCCGATCCGGCCCGGGTCGCCGGGGCGCAGGACGAGGGTGTCAGGCATGCCGCCCCTCCTCAGCGTCGCGTGTAGGACAGCCGGATGACCGGTTGCTTCGGGGCGCTGAACTCGGCGAGGACGCGCCCGTCCCGGCCCGACCGGTCCACCAGCAGCGTCCGGTAATGGTGGCCGTCCACCCAGTGGCCCTGGATGACGTGCTCGTCGTCGAACCAGCCGATCACGTCCCGGTGCTCCTTGCCGGGCACCGTGGCCACCCGGTTCCCCGTCCGGATGTCCCACAGGCAGACCGCGAGCCGCTTCTCGCAGTTGGTCGTCAGCAGGTAGGCCCCGGAGGGGGAGAACGGGTCGTTGAGCCCGATCATGTAACCGGTCCAGTGCATGCTGCGGACCATCCGGCCGGAAAGGTCCCAGAACCGCGTGCCGTAGGTCGCCTCGGGCGTCATGTACAGCGCCGCCACCGACGCTCCGTCGGGCGTCCAGCGGAACGTCCCTATGGGACGGCTGTTCTTGGGCAGAGCCAGGTACTCCTTGACGTCCTCCGCGTTGTCCGTCTGGACGAACCGGACGCCACGGCTGACGGGGTCGACGGTGAGGAATCCGGCCCGATGGAAATTGCCCACCCCCTTCTCCAGGTTCATGACCGTGAGCAGCACCCGCTTGCCGTCGCGGGACCAGGCGGGCCACTGGGCGGCGTACGGCAGGGTGAGCATCGGCATCGAGAACCGCTCGCCGGACCGCTGGTCGGTGAACGTGATCGACTGCCGGTCCGACTGGGCCAGATAGATCTCGTTGACCGTGGCCAGCCACCGGCCGCCCGGGGAGAGGGCGGTGAACACGTTGTCACCGCCCGCCCGCTGGAAGCCCCCGGAGGGGGTGCGGGCCCAGGTGGTGCTCCCCGTCTCGCCGGTCACCTGGAACGACGTGAGGATGACCGGGTCGGACGGCGTCTCGTGGACGGCCGTGAGCGGCATGGCGGGGGAGGCGGCGGGGGACGCGGCCGTGGATGGCGTGGATGGCGTGGCCCGGGCGGACGCGGATGTCGTGGCGGGCCCGGGGGCGGCGGCGGTGACGACGTGGCGGGGAGTCAGGGCGTACGCGGCGCCGCTCGACGCGAGGGCGATGGCGAGGCCGGCGGCGGTGAGCACCAGCGCGGACGGCCGCCGGCGCGGCGCGGGATCCGGCACGTCCCGGGCGGGCTCCGGGGGGCCGCCCGGAGCGGTGGTGCCGCCGTCCGGCGCGGGGGCGGTGATCGCCCGCCCGGCCACACCGGGGACGACCGTGTCGAGTGCCCCGGTGTGCCCGATGAGCCGCAGCAGCGCCTCGTGTGCGGAGGGCCGGTCGCCGGGCTCCGAGGCGAGGCAGTCGGCCACGAGCTGCCGCAGATCGCCTTCCAGCGGGTCCAGGTCGGCCGCGCCGTGGGCCAGCCGCATCTCGGAGGTCGTCTCATCCGGGTTTTCCGGGCTTCCTCCGGGGCTTTCTCCCTGGCTTCCCGGGGAGGAGCCGGCGGCGAACGGCTCCCGCCCGCTCGCGGCGTACACCATCGTGGCGGCCCAGCCGAACAGGTCGGCGGGCGGGCCGGCCGGTTCCCCGGCCGCCTCCTCGGGGGAGCGCCACGCGGCGGGGTTCGGCGCCGGTGAGCCGTGGCAGAGCAGGCGGGGGCCGTCCGGCCCGAGCACGATCTGGTCGGGCCGCACGTGCCCGTGGGCGATCCCGGCCTGGTGCAGCGCGGCGATCGTGGTCATCGTCGCGATGGCGAGCCGATGCAGCGCGGCCCCCATGATCGGCCGCGTCTCGTCCAGGGACGGCCCGTCCACGAGCTCGGTGACGACGTAGTCCGGGCCGGAGTCGAGGACCAGCGCGGTCCCGATGGGCGCGGCCTCGCGCAGCGCCGCCACCCGCCGGGGGTCGGGACGACTGTCGCGCCGGTCGGGAAAGCGTTTCACCGCGACCTGCTCGCCCGAGGGGGACGTGGCGACGAAGACGGCCGGGCCGAGCCGGCCGGTGAGACGGTAGGGCCCCAGCGTGGCCGGCTCCTCGGGGGAGAGCGGAACGACGGGAGACATGGGGGTCAGCTCCGGATGTAGTTGACGGTCAGGTCGCTCGTGTCCTTGGCCGCGATCTCGGCGATCACACGCTGCTCGCGGCCGCGCAGGTCCATCACGACGCCCTTGTGGGTCTTCTTGTCGCTCGCGTCGAGCATGACGACGTGGTCCTCGTCGTACCAGCCCCAGAACGCGCTGCCCTCGTAGAAGATCGCTATCGACGCCAGCCGCCCGCCGCTGGAGGCGTCCCACAGGCAGATCGTGCCGCCACTGGGGCAGAGCGTGGCGAATCGGCGGCCCGAGGGGGAGAACAGGCGGCGGCCCACCGTCTCGCCGACCCAGTGCATCTCGCGCTGGAACCGGCCGGCGAGGTCGAGGAAGGTGACGCCGGTGCCCTTGGCGGTGACGGAGGTGACCGCCACCCCCGACCCGTCGGGCAGCCAGGCGAACGGGGTGATCCCCTTCGGCACCGCCGGCCGGGTGTCCACGTACGAGACCGCGCGGGTGGCCGGATCGATCATCACGAACCCGGCGGGGTCCTGCCCGTCCGCCGAGGTGGCCAGGTACCGCTTCCCGTCAGGTGACCAGAGGCCCCGCTCCAGCGGCGCCGGGGCCCCCGGGTGGGCCTCGAACCGCGCGCCGGTGCGCCGGTTCTCGAACGTCACGGTGTCCTTCGTGGCCAGCGCCACCCAGGTGCCGTCGGGGGAGGGGGCGGGGTCGGCGTCGGAGACGTCGGCCTTGGTGAACGTCCCGCCGTCGAGTGAGCGGACGTAGGTGTCCTTGCCGAAACGGTAGGCGGTCAGCCGTACGGGGTCGGCGGGGTTCTCGCGCAGCGTCATGTGCGGGCCCGGCAGGGCCAGGCTGGTGGTCGGCGGCGGCGGGGTGGGCGGGTCGGGGACGGCGGACACGACCTGCACCGGCGGCGGCGTGGCGGAGGCCGGAGAAGCGGTGGAGCGGGAGGACGCGGCGGCGGTCTGCTGCCGCGAAACGACGGCGTAGGTGCCGCCCCCGAAGGCCAGCGCGATGAGCAGGCCGCCCAAGGCGAGGGACAGCGCGTAACCCGCGCGGCCCCCCCGGGGCGCCACCACTCCCCGCGCCCTGGGGTCTGGGCGGTCGGCTCCCGCCGCTTCGCCCGCTCTCGGGAAGGGCAGCGCGGGCTCCGTACGCGCGATGTGGACGGTGGCGTCCTCGGCGGGCTCTGTCACCCCCGCGTCCATGGCGCTCTCGCCTCGCCCGGCCGCTGACACGGCGGCTCCGGCGGGGCCGGGCAGCGCGATTCCGGCCTCGCCCAGGTCGAGACGGCCGGTCAGCAGGGAGTGGCCGACCAGGGTGAGCAGGGCGTCGGAGGCGGTGGGCCTGCCCGCTGGATCCTTGGCGAGGCATCGGGCGACCAGGCCGCGCAGCGGCTCGCCGAGCGCGGAAAGGTCCGGCTCCTCGTTGAGGACGCGGTTGATCGACGCCGCCGCCGACCCGGCCTCGAACGGGTGACGCCCTGTGGCCGCGAACACCATGACGGACGCCCACGCGAACATGTCGGCCGGCTGCCCGGCCGGCTCCCCGTTCAGCGCCTCGGGGGTCAGCGGGCCCAGCGCCTCGGCCGGCTGGGTGACACCGGCAGGCGCGGCTTCGAGGAGCGGGACCAGCCCGGTGCCGGCGACCCGGGGGCCGTCGGCGGCGAGGAGCACGGCGTCGGGGCGGAGCCCGCCGTGTACGGCGCCCTCCTCATGGACGCCGACCAGCGCGGTGACCGTGCCGACCGCCAGCCGGTGAAGCGCCGGACCGGCGAGCGGCCCGTTGTCGCGCACCTCCTCGGTGAGCGTGGGCCCGTCCACCTGCTCCGTCACGACGTACGGCCGGGCCCGCACGGTGCCCGCGTCGAGGACCGGCACGAGGTAGTAGGCGGGCAGCCGTTGCAGCATGTCGACGGCGGACAGGAAGCGGTCGGGATCGTCGAGCTCGACCTCGTACAGCGTCAGGACGGCTTGCTCACCGGAGCCTGACTCGGCGGCGTAGACGACGCTCCGGTCGTTCTCGGAGATCCGGCCGCGCAGCCGATAGTCGCCGAGCCGTTCCCTGTCCTCCGGTCGTAACGGGCTGATGGCGAGCAAATCGACCCCCGTTCCAGGCGAACCGACCATGGCGGTTCATTATCCGATGTACTCACGAATGGCGCCGCAATTCGCCGGGCTATCGATCATTATTTCGGTATTCTCACCGTTATGGCCGACTCGCTGGGGGAGAAGGTGGCCGCCCGATACCACCTGCTGCGCCCGCTGGGGTCCGGCGGCATGGGCACGGTCTGGCTCGCCAGGGACGCGGTCCTCGACCGTGAGGTCGCGGTGAAGGAGCTTCGCCTCCCCGACGGCCTGGGGGAGCGGGACCGCGCCGAGCTGGTGGCCAGGGTGATGCGCGAGGCCGAGGTCACCGCGCGCGTCCGGCATCCGGGGATCGTCGCCGTCCACGACGTGCTCCTCGCGGACGGCAAGCCGTGGATCGTCATGGAGCTGCTGCACGGCCGCGACCTCGCCCGAGAGGTCTCCGCCCGTGGGCCGCTGCCCCCGCCTGTCGTGGCGGGTCTCGGCGCGCGCCTCATGGAGGCGCTGTCGGCCACCCACGCCCGGGGCGTGCAGCACCGGGACGTCAAGCCCGGCAACGTGTTCCTCACCGCCGACGGCCGCGTGGTGCTCACCGACTTCGGCATCGCCAGGCCCGCCGACCGCACCGCGCTGACCGAGGCGGGGCTGCTGGTCGGATCGCCCGGCTTCATCGCGCCGGAACGGCTGGCCGGCGAGCCCGGCGGGCCGGCCGCCGACCTGTGGTCGCTGGCCGCGACCCTTTACACCGCCGTCGAAGGCGTCTCGCCGTACCAGGGCTCGCAGGCCGAGGTGATCCGCGCGACGCTGACGGCCGATCCCCGCCCGGCGGCGCTGGCAGGCCCGCTCGGTCCGGTGCTGGCGTGGATGATGGCGAGGGGCCCGGCGGACCGCCCCGGCCCGGCGACCGCGATCGCGCTCCTCAGAGAGGTCGAGGCCGGGGGCTCGCCGCGGATCCCGTCACACCGTGACTCCGGCCGCGGCTCAGGACGCGGCTCAGGACGCGGCTCAGTACAGGGCCCCGGGCGTGCCGGGGGCGGCTTCCGGCGGTGGTGGATCCCCGTGGCGGCCGCCGCCGTGGCCCTCGGGGTGGCGGCGGCCGTGCTGGTCTCCGTACAGAGTCATGAGACCGGGCCCGTCGCGCGGCCCGCGCGGGTCTCCCCGACGTTCACCCGCGCGGTCGACCTGTGCCGCGCCCTGACCGGCCCGGACACCGGCCGGCTCCTCGGCGCCGCCGCGCCCGTTCGCGCACGCTCCGGCAAGGCGAGCTGCCAGTGGACGCTCCAGGGGACGGGCATCGCGCTGACCGCCGAGACCGACTCCGACACCCCCGACCCGTGGTCGCTGACCACCGGCTCCGCCCGCACGCTCATGGCCGGCCTGCGCAGGCAGTACGCCTCGGGCCCCCAGGACGGCGACTGGATCTGGTACGAGATCGGCCTCGACCGGAGGGCCCCGGTGATCCAGTCGGCGGCGCGAGCGGTCGAGGGGGTCGCCGACGAGGCGTTCGCCTCTGACCTCACGACGCCGGAGGGAAAGGCGCAGGGGACCGTCGTGGTGTTCCGGCTCGGTGACCTCGTGGCGCGCCTCCAGTACGCCGACCTCGACGGCCCCGCCCCGGCGCAGGTCCGCCGGCGGGGGGTCGAGGCGGCCTCGGCCGTCGCCGAGGGCCTCAGAGGGCTGGCGTAGCCGTGGACCTGCTCGCCGGCCGCTACCGGCTGGCCGAACGGATCGGTGAGGGCGGCGGCGGCACCGTCTGGCGGGCCGTCGACGAGCTGCTCCGCCGCGAAGTGGCGATCAAGCAGCTCCGCATCCCGCCCGGGTTGAGCGAGGAGGACCGGGCCGCGTTCACCGGGCGGGCCATCCAGGAGGCGCGGGCCGCCGGACGGCTCAGCCACCCCGCGATCGTGATGATCCACGACGTGGTCGGCCACGCCGGGCAGCCGTGGATCGTCATGGACCTCGTGCCCGGCCGGTCGCTGGACAAGGTGGTGCGCGAGGACGGCCCGCTCCCACCGGCGCGGGTGGCCGAGATCGGGCTCGCCGTCCTCGACGCGCTGCAGGCCGCCCACGCCCAGGGGATCCTGCATCGCGACGTCAAGCCGGGCAACGTCCTGATCGGGCGGGACGGGCGGGCCGTGCTCACCGACTTCGGGATCGCCGCCCCCATGGGCCAGGCCGGGACGGCCGCCTGGCAGAGCTCGGCCGGATCGCCCGCCTACATGGCGCCGGAGCGGTTCCGCGGCGAGCCGGACGGGCCGCCCTCCGACCTGTGGTCGCTCGGCGCGACCCTCTACACCGCCGTGGAGGGCGAGCCGCCGTTCCAGCGGACCCTGGCCGCCGCCGTCGTCGCGGCCGTGCTCCTCCACGAGCCGCGGCCCATGGCCCTTGCCCCGCCCCCGCTCGCCTGGATCGTGCTCGCCCTGCTGGACAAGGACCCGGCCCGCCGTCCTCCGCCCGGCGTCGTACGGCAGGCCCTGCGCGCCGTCGACACCCCGCGGCCGCCCGCCCCCGCCGTACGGCCTCGCCGTACGCTGCGGCTCCTCCTCGCGGGCGCGCTCGTGGTGGTGATCGGCGTGGCGGCGGGGCTCGGCGCCTGGCGGCTGGTGTCCGGCGGGGGCGGGGAGGTGGGCCGCTTCGCCGCCGCTCCCGACCCGTGCCGGAGCCTCACGGACGCGGAGATCCGTCAGGTCCTCGGCGCCGACACCAGGGCGGAGCCGTCGGCCTCCGCGTGCCAGTGGAGCGATCTGGCCGGCGGGAACAACGGGACGATCACCGTGACGTACGTGCTGCCTCCCTCAAGCCAGGGGGAGGGCGGCGCCTCGGCGGCCGAGCTCGACTTCGAGAGACGGCGGGCGGGCATGACCCGCCTGTCGAAGGGCGCCTGCCGCGATCGGCCTGACATCGGGGACGAGGCGTTCGCCTGTGATGTGCACTACCTCACGGCCGGAGCCACCGGGGCCACCGTGTGGTTCCGCCTCAGCAACCTCGTCGTCGAGGTCGCCTACCGGCGCTCGGGCGACCAGACGATCACCGAAGCCGACCGGCGGACCGCTGAGAACGCGGCGCGGCTCGTCGGCGTCGGGCTCGGCTGACCCCGCGCCCGCCTTCCCCGACCCCATTTCCAGGAGACGACATGACCAGCGGCGACGACCGGCCAGTGCGCCCCGATGGCACAGTGCGCCCCGATGGCACAGTGCGCCCCGACGGCCCGCCCTACGGCCAGACGCCGCAACCTCAGCCGCCCGGGGAGCCCGAGCAGGGCGAGCAGCGCGAACGGCCTGGGCGCCCTGAGCCGACCCTGCCCGAGGGGCGCGGACAGGCTGGGCATCTCCGGCGGCCTGAGGGCTCCGGGCCTCCGGGGCCTCCCGGTTCTCCGGCGCGGCCCGAGCAGTCAGGGCCTCAGGAACGGCCGCGGGAGGAGGGATGGTTCGGGTCACCTGCCGCCCCGGCCGGGTGGCAAGGTCCTCCCTCCGGTCCTCCGCCGGCGCCGCCGCAGGGCTTCTCGCAGGGATCTTTCCCCGGTCCTCCGCGGGGCTTCCCACAGGGACCTTTCTCAGACCCGCCGCAGGGTGTTCCCTCCGGCCCTTCGCAGGGATCTTTCCCGGCTCCTCCGCAGGCACCTTTCCCGGGTTTTCCGCAGGCGCCGCCGCAGGGGCCTGCCTCCGATCCTTCCCGGGGATCCTTCCCCGGTCCTCAGCAGGCGCCGCCGCCGGGCGCCCCTCAGTACCCTCCGCCGTACGGTCCGCCGGGTGCTCAGGAACAGGGCCGGCCGTACGGTCAGGCCGGGCAGGACCCGTGGCAGGGATCGGGACAGGGCGCGTGGCAGGGATCGGGGCAGGGGTGGCCCGGAGCCGGGCAGGGGTGGCAGGGGACGCCGCCCCCGCGCCCACCAGAGCCGGGGCAGGGGTGGCAAGGGACGGCGCAGGGATCGGGGCAGGGGTGGCAGGGGACGACACCCCCGCCGCCGGAGCTGTGGCAGCTGCCGACGCAGCCGTCCCAGCCGCGGCGGCGCGGGTGGGTCGTCCCGCTGGTGGCGGTGCTGGCCGTGCTCGCGGTGGCGGGCGGGACCTTCGCGTTCATGACGGTCCGCAGCGAGGGCACGCGGCCCGCGCCCGTGACGACGGGAGCCGTCGTGGCGTCCCGGAGCCCGGCCGCCCCGGCCGGCGTCCCCGCCGCGGACGTCTGCTCGATGCTCGACCCCGCGACGACCGAGCGTCTCGTCCCCTCATCCGAGGTCGACGCCTCGGCGAACGACAACCGTGACGGCACGCTGGTCAGCTACGTGCAGTGGACCTGCAGATGGTCCAACCGGAACATCTCCTACAAGGACGTCACCCGCCGCCGGGAGATCACGGCAGAGGTATCCCGGTACGAGGCGATCGGCACCACCACCGCCGAGGCGTCCGCGCAGATCCAGTACAAAGGTGAGCTCGGGCAGTACAAGTACGGCGCGGCCCATTCCACCAAGGAGCGCTACTACGCGGCCGTGAAGGAGTTCCCCGGCATCGGCGACGGGGCCGCCGCCCACTACCAGTGGACGCGGGAGGACACGTACTGGTACTCGTTCGGCGAGGGCGTGGGCCGCGTCGGCGACGTGGTGTTCAAGGTGAAGTACGAGGCGAGCCAGCAGAAGAAGGAGGCCGATCTCTTCTCGGGGGAGGGCACGCAGTCCATCACCGAGGAGAACGCGCTGCGCGAGGTGCGGAGCCTCATGACACAGCTCGCCGAGTCGGTCACCGCCTGGCGGGCGGGCCGGCCGCTGCCGTATCACCTGCGGCCGAAGCCGAGCCCGAGCCCGTCGCCCACGCCGACCCTGATCGCGCTTCCCAGCGCGTGCACGAGCATGAAGCCGCTGGCCGCGACGCTGGTGCCGAAGACAGAGGGCGCCGCCGCGCGAAGCAAGGAGGGCGGCGCGACCGTCACCCAGTGCCAGTGGTTCAACGACAAGATGCCTCTCGGCGGAGGCAAGGTCCGGTGGCGCAACCTCCGCGTCACCGTACGCGCGTTCGCCGACGCCCAGTCGGCCCGCTACAACCTCATCGACGAGCGCGCGAAGGCGAAGACCACCGCGGGCGGAGGCATCGGCGGCATCCGATGGAGCAAGATCCAGAATCTGCCGGGTTTCGGGCAGGAGGCGTTCGGCCAGGCCATCCGGCAGCGCACCGACACCGCGCAGTCCAACAGGTACGAGATCTACGCCCTGGACGGGAAGAACGTCGTCTGGGTGATGCTGGGCGGCAGCGACCGGCCCGCCGGCACCCCGATCAACGCTCCCGAGTCCGTCCTGATGGACATGAAGGAGGCCACGGCCGGGGTCAAGGAGGTGACCAAGGCATTGCTCGCGGCCCTCTGAGCGTGTGGTGTCCTCCCAGGTCCGTGGGGGTATGCCCCCATTCGACTACCAGCTCACGGGGGGAATCATGGCGACCTGCGAGGTATGCGGCAACGAGTACGACATGGCGTTCGAAGTGCACTCACAGGGCGCCGTGCACGTCTTCGACAGTTTCGAGTGCGCGATCACGAGGATGGCGCCGGTGTGCGAGCACTGCGGGTGCCGGATCGTCGGCCACGGGAGCGAGGTCGACGGCCGGTGGTACTGCTGCGCCCACTGCGCCCGTGAGTCCGGCGCCAAGCGCATCGTCGACAGGGAGGTCTCGGCCGCCGGGCAGATGTAGCGGCGCGAGGTCACGCCGAGGACGGCCGTGCGCCGGACCGCGGGCCGGTGACGGCATAACAGGGGGCACAGTGGGGATGCGGCGGCCGTCACGTCTCCAGTACGAGCTGGTCGTCGGCGTCCACGCTGACCGGGTAGACCGTGAGCGGCGGCTGCCCGGTGGTGGAGCACCCGGTGCCGAGGTCGAAGGTGTGCTGGTGCAGCGGGCAGACCACGAGCCGCCGGTCGACCAGCCCGTCGGCGAGCGGGCCGCCGGCGTGGGGGCACACGGCGGACACCGCGCGGACACCGCCGTCGCGGAGCCGGAAGACGGCGATCATCAGGTCGCCCACGGCGTACGCCCGGCCCTCGCCGACCGGGATCTCGTCCAGCGGCCCGAGCCGGTGCCGGGTCGTCATGCCGGCCATCACGCCTCCCGTTCCGGTGAGGATGAGTGGCCGGCCGCCGCCGAGCCGACCGCCGGCACCACGGGCCCTGGAGTGCCGACCGGCACGGGCTCCCGCACCGGCACCCTCGGCTGCTCGATCAGCGGCAGCGACGGGCGGAACTGCCCGGGCGTGACCGGCGCGGCCCGTTCCTTCCACGGATCCCGGTACGCCGCCACGGCCCTCGCCATCGCGGCGTCCAGGCCGGCGGCTATGCCGTCGGAGTCGTCCACGACGATCCGGCGAATGCGCTCGATGCCGACCCTCGGGACGAACGCGTACGTGCGTTCGAGCCAGTTGGCGTTCTCCCGGTAGTACTGGAGGAACCGGCCGGTCAGCGTGATCACCTCGTCGGCGGAGCCCACGGTGGCCAGCAGGTCGCCCTTGCGCACGTGGGCCCCGGCCGCGCCGCCGACGTAGATCTCCCATTTGCCGCCGTCGATGGCCACCACACCCAGGTCCTTGACGTAGGCCTCGGCGCAGTTGCGCGGGCAGCCGGTGACGGCCAGCTTCATCTTGCCCGGCCCCTCGACGCCCTGGTAGCGCTCCTCGATGGCGATGCCGAGCGCGGTCGAGTCGCCCACTCCGAAACGGCAGAACTCCGAGCCCACGCAGGTCTTCACCGTGCGGAAGCTCTTGCCGTACGCGTACCCGGACGGCATGTCCAGGTCGGCCCAGATCTCCGGCAGCCTCTCCTTCGGGACGCCGAGCAGGTCGATGCGCTGGCCGCCGGTCAGCTTCACCATCGGCACGCCGTGCTTGTCGGCGACGTCGGCGATCCTGCGCAGCTGGGCCGGGGTGGTGACACCGCCCTTCATCTGCGGCACCACGGAGAACGTCCCGTCGCGCTGGATGTTGGCGTGCACCCGGTCGTTGATGAACCGGGCGTCGCGTTCGTCCACGTACTCGTCGTCCCACATCATCTTGAGCAGCGACGCAAGGCCCATCTTGCTCCTGGCGTCCTCCTCGCCGTCCGGCGCCAGCGTGGCGAACACCGCCGAGACCGACTTCAGCCCGCGCTCGCGGATGACCCTCATCAGCTCCGGCTTGGGCATCGGCACGCCGGGGACGTACCAGGAGGCCGCGGGGTCCTCCTCGACCGCTCCTCCCGCGGCCCACTCGACGATCTGCGCGACCAGGCCCTTGCAGGTGCCGCAGCCCTTGCCGGCCCTGGTCTGGTCCATCACCCCGGTGACCGTCTTGACGCCGTCGGCCACGCAGGCCGTGATCATGCCTTTGGAGACGCCGTTGCAGTTGCAGACCTGGGCGTCGTCGGCCAGCTCGGCGGCGCTCACCTCGGCGGGCGGCGCGCCGAGGTCGAACATCAGCTCCAGCCGTTCCTCCGGCAGCGGCAGCCCCCGGTCGAACGCCTGCATCAGGAACGCGACCTTCCTGACGTCGCCGATCAGGGTGGCGCCGACCAGCCGGCCGTCCCGGATGATGACGCTCTTGTAGACGCCCTTCTTCCGCTCGCTGAAGACCAGCGTCTCGTCGTCGTCCCGCTCCGGCTCCTTCAGGCCCATCGCCGCGACGTCGACGCCGGCCACCTTGAGCTTCGTGGCGAACCGCGAGCCGTGGTAGGCGGCCCGCGGGTTCCGTCCCGTGATGTGGTCGGCCAGCACCCTGGCCTGGTCCCACAGCGGCGCGACCAGCCCGTACGTCTGGCCGCGGTGCTGCACGCACTCGCCGACGGCGTAGATGTCCGGCTCGTCCAGGCAGCGCATCTGATCGTCGGTGACGACGCCGCGCTCGACCACCAGCCCGCTGACCTCCGCGACCTCGACGTTGGCCCGGATGCCGGCGGCGACCACCACCACGTCGCACGGGATGTCCCGGCCGTCGGCGAGCTTGATGCCGGTGACCGCGTGCTTGCCGAGGATCTCGGTGGTGCGCGCGCCGGTGACCACCTCGATGCCCAGGCGTTCGACGCCGCGCCGCAGGATCTCCCCGGCCTGCGGGTCGAGCTGCGCGTTCATCAGATGCCCGGCGGCGTGCACCAGCGTCACGTGGGTGACATGGTTCTGCAGGCCGCGGGCGGCCTCCAGGCCGAGCAGGCCGCCGCCGATCACCACGGCCCGTTCGTGCTCGCGGGTGTACCGCATCATGGCGCGGGTGTCGTCGAGCGTGCGGAACGCGAAGACGCCCTGGTGGAAGCCGCGTCCGGGCCGGCTGATCCCCGGGATCGGCGGGACGTGCGCGCGGCTGCCGGTGGCGATGATCAGCTTGTCGTACGGCGTGACGGTGCCGTCGTCGGCGTACACCCGCTTCGCGTACTTGTCGATGCGGGTGATCCGGCGGCCGGAGTGCAGCGTGATGCCGTTGGCCGCGTACCACGCCATGTCGTTGAGGAAGATCCCCGACTCCTCCTCGACGCCGGCCAGGACGTTGGACAGCATGATCCGGTTGTAGTTGCCGTACGGTTCGTCGCCGAACATCGTGATGGTGAACTGGTCGCCGCCGCCGCGCGTGAGGATCTCCTCGACGGTGCGGGCGCCGGCCATCCCGTTGCCGATGACCACGAGTCGCCGCCTCATCAGACCTCCATCAGGCCCAGATCGACCACGACCATCCCGGCGACCCCCGGCGGAGCGGAGAGGTACAGCTCCACGGCCGTGCCGGAGTCGAGGTCCTCGACGACGCGCAGCGGGATGTGCACGTCGGCCTTCGCGCCGATGGGGAACCAGCGCATCGGCTTGCCGTCGCGCATCAGCACCACGCAGATCAGCTCGTCGCTGGAGTTGCCGCCGCGGAAGTAGACCGCCTGGGCGACGGTCCCGGCCGGCACGACGTAGCTGAGCGCGCCGTCGACCGGCACCGGCTGGTCGAGTCCCTTGCCCTCGAAGGCGAACACGCCTTGCAGGAAGCGGGGTGTGGAGTGCACTTGTCTGGTCCCTTCGTCGATGGAGGCGATCGCGACCGCGCACGCCTTGAACGCGGGCATCTTGGAGTGCGGGTCCAGGGCCGGGTTGGTGAGCAGGTTGGCGCCGACCCAGTGGAAGGGGGCGAAGACGGTGTCCGGCCGGATGCCGGGGTCGAGCCTGGCCCGGAAGACCGCACGGCCGCGGCGGCTGCGCAACTCCACCATGTCGCCGTCCGCGACGCCGTGCCGGCGGGCCAGGTCGGGGTGCATCTCGGCGCGCGGTCCGGGCAGGGCGTCGGCCAGGGCGCGCACCCGCCTGGTCTGGTTGCCGCTCTGGTACTGCTGCATGTTGCGGCCGGTGGTCAGTACGTACGGGTAGTCGCGGTCCGGCAGCTCGCCGGGGTCGCGGTGCTCGACGGGGACGAACCGGGCCCGGCCGTCGGGCGTGGGGAAGCGGTCGGCGAACAGCCGCGGCGTACCGGGATGGTCGTCGGCCGGGCAGGGCCAGAACACGCCCTGCTCCGCCTCGATCCGCTCGTAGCTGATGCCCGCGTAGTCGGCGATCCCGCCCGCGCTGGCCCGCCGCAGCTCGTCGAAGACGGTGCGCGGATCCGCGCTGAAGTACCGCCCCCGGCCGAGCAGCCCGGCCAGGTCGGTCAGCGTCTGCAGGTCGGTGCGGACCCCGGGCGGCGGCGGCAGGGCCCGCCTGCGGCGCAGCACACGGCCCTCCAGGTTGGTCATCGTGCCCTCCTCCTCGGCCCACTGGGCGGTCGGGAGGACGACGTCGGCCATGGCCGCGGTCTCGGACAGGAAGATGTCCGAGACGACCAGCAGGTCCAGGGCGTTCAGCCGGTCGGCGACGCGGTTGGCGTCCGGCGCCGAGACGACGATGTTGCTGGCCAGCACGAGCAGCACCCGGACTCCGCCGTCGGTGCCGAGACGGTCGAGCATCTCGTACGCGGACCTGCCCGGCCGCGGCAGCTCGTCCGGGTCGACGCCCCATACGGCGGCGACGTGCGCCCGCGCGGCCGGATCGTCCAGCCGCCGGTAGCCGGGCAGCTGGTCCGCCTTCTGCCCGTGCTCGCGGCCGCCCTGCCCGTTGCCCTGCCCGGTGATCGTCCCGTACCCGGAGTACGGCCTGCCGACCAGGCCGAGGGCCAGGGCCAGGTTCAGGTACGCCTGCGCCGTGTCCGTGCCGTTGCTGTGCTGCTCCGCGCCGCGCGCGGTGAGGATCATCGCCGGGCCGCCGCCGGCCAGCAGCCGGGCCGTCTCGCGCAGGCTCGCCTCAGGCACCCCCGTCATCCGCTCCACCCGGCCCGGCCAGTACGGGTTGGTCGCCGCGCGGACGGCCTCGAAGCCGGTGGTCCGGTCACGGATGTAGGCGTCGTCGACCAGGCCCTCGCGGATCGCTATGTGCAGCAGGCCGTTGGCCAGCGCCAGGTCCGTGCCCGGGAGCGGTTGCAGGTGCAGGTGCGCGCCGGCCGCGGTGGCCGTCCTGCGCGGGTCCACCACGATGTGCCTGGCGCCGGCGGCCCGACCGGCATGCAGGTACTGCATGGACGGCGGCATCGCGTCGGCCGGGTTGGCGCCGGCCAGCAGCACGGTCCTGGCCTCGGCGATGTCCGCCACCGGGAACGGCAGCCCCCGGTCCACCCCGAGGGCGCGGTTGGCCGCGGTGGCCGCGGACGACATGCAGAACCGGCCGTTGTAGTCGATCGCCGACGACCGCAGCGCCACCCGGACGAACTTGCCGAGCGTGTACGCCTTCTCGTTGGTCAGCCCGCCTCCGCCGAAGGCGCCGACGCTGTCAGGGCCGTGCCGCCGCTGTGTGGCCCTGATCGTGCCGGCGACCAGCGCGAGCGCCTCGTCCCAGCCGGCCTCCCGCAGGGGACTCGTACGGTCGCCGGGCACCTCGCGGACCAGCGGGGTGACCAGCCGGTCGGGGTGGTGAAGCAGTTCGGCGGCCGTCCAGCCTTTCACGCACAGGCCGCCCCGGTTGACCGGGAAGTCGGTCGGGCCCAGGCGGACCGCCCCGTTCTCCGTGGTCAGCGCGATCCCGCACTGCAGAGCGCAGTAGGGGCAGTGCGTCTCGGTGGCCCGCATGTCGCGCATGCTCGCAGCGCGTTGTTACCCGGGGGCTCATGCGAAATGTCGGCCAGGTTGACAACATTTACGCGGCCGTGCAAGTGGATGTGAGTCGTGGCGGCGGGTCAGGTCTGGGTCAGACGGGTCAGGTCCGGTTCAGGTCTCGAAGGCGACGAGGCGGACGATGAGGTAGCTCTCACCTTCGGGCACCGGCGGGAACGTGGTGCCGGGCACGGCGTCGAACACCTCCGGGCGCTCCGCCCGGGTCACCACGCCGAACATCTCACCGGGCACGGTCATGCCCAGCGCCTGCGCGCGCTTGGCGGCGGCGTAGAAGCTCCCGCCCGCCTCCAGGTCGGCGGCGACCGTGTCCGCCGAGAACCGGTCGGCGAGCCGGATGAAGGCCACCCGCGCCCGGTCCGGCTGTGCCGTCTGGGCGCTCAGATAGTCTTCGATCTCCCATATGAGCAGCTCGCCGAGGTACCGCGAGGCGTCCTTCTTCCACATGTCGCCAAGCCTCCCCGGTCCCGCTTGGAGATCTCTTGCAGTCCGATGTCCGGTGGATTGGCATCCGCCGCTTTCATGGTGAATCCTACGGCTCGCCCTCATACGCTCTGGGACCGGGAGCCTGGTAGGCCCGGACATGGGACCGTCCTCCCAGGCGAAAGATGACCTCACGGGAGGACGAGATCGGGCGGGCCGGGCGCGACGCTTGAAACATGAAGATCACGAATCTGGCGATCGCCGCGGCCCTGGCGCCGGTCGTCTCACCCGCCGCCCCGGCGGCCGCCACGGCTCCGGCTGAGCGGCTCCATGAGTGCGCGAAAGCCGTCACACGCTGCGAGGGCACGCTGTCCGTGCCCCTCGACTGGGGCGGCCCGTCATCGGAGCGGATCACCGTCGCCTTCACCTGGCTGCCCGCGAAGGACGCCGCGGGCACCATCCTCGCCAACCCCGGTGGGCCCGGGTCGGCGCTGCCCGCGCTCCCCACCGTCGTGAACGCGCTCGGCCCGGTGCTCGACAGGCGGAACCTGCTGGTGGTCGAGCCCCGCGGGTTCGGCGCGTCGGCTCCTCTGCTGTGTCCCGGCCTCGACCTGAACGCTCCGGACACCGTCGGCGCGTGCGCGGCGCGGCTGGGGCCTCGCGTGCGGTACTTCACCACCGATCAGGCGGTGGCCGACATGAACGCGGTCCGCGAGGCCCTGGGCGTGCCCAAGGTGACGTTCTACGGCAACTCCTACGGCACACTGTTCGCCCAGGCGTACGCGACTCGTCATCCGGGCGGCACGGAGGCGCTGTTCCTCGACAGCACCGTGACCACGACCCCGGAGGGTTACGCCACCTGGCCCACCCGCACCCGGCTCGACCTCCTCGGTCTCGTCTGCGCGCCCTCTCGGCAGTGCCGGGAGCTGCCCGGCACTCCCGGCGGCACCTGGTCACGGCTCGTGGAACGCCTGCGCGCCCACCCTGATCCGAAGGCGCCGCTCATCTCGCTGTCCGCCATGGGACAGAGCCTCTTCCAGCCGGTATTCGGCCGCGAGGCCAACGCCGCCGCCACGGCGTACCTGCGGGGCGACGCCGCGCCGCTGCACCGGCTCGTGAGCGCCGTGGGCGCGAGCCCCACCCCGCCGATGCGGGGGGCGGAATGGGCCGGTTTCCTGGCCTACCGGTGTGGCGACAGCGCGCTCCCGTACGACAGGCAGGCGTCCCCGGCGGAGCGAAGGCGGCAGCTCGACCGTTACTACGCGGAGAAGCGCCCGATGAGGCCGTTCACCATCGCCGACGTCGGCGGGAAGACCCCTCTGGACCTGTGCGTCAACTGGCCGACGCCGCGCCACAGCCCGCCGGTGCCGGACGGCGCCGAGTATCCCCCGGTGCCGGTCCTGGCGGTCGGCGGGGACTTCGACACCGGTACTCCAGCCGAAGTGGCGCGGGCGGTGCGTCGTTTCCCGGACGGCACGTTCGCGCGGGTCCGCTTCGGCGGCCACAGCCTCGCCTGGGGGGAGCTGCCGGTCAACCGGTGCGTCCGCTCGGCGATGCGGTCCTTCCTGGCCGACCCGCACGGTCCGGTGCCCGCCGTGGACTGCGGGGCGGAGAACTACCGCGCGGTGGGGGCGTTCCCCCGGTCGGTGAAGGACGTGCGGCCGATCAGCGCGCCCGGCCTCTCCGAAGAGGAGCGGCGGCTCGTCGCGGCGGCCTTCGCGACCGTCCAGGACGCGTCCGCCAGGCGCAACCCCTACTCGGTGGTCCACTCGCTGCTCAAGACGGAGCCCGGCCTGCGCGGGGGCGTGATCCGTTTCGACGACGATGCGGGCACGATCGCCCTTGAGGACGTCCGCTTCGTCGGCGATCTCACGGCCGGAGGCAGGATCCGCCTCACCCCGGACGGTGAGGCCGCCGCGGAGCTGGTCGTCACCGGAGCCGCCGGCGCGCACCGGCTCACTCTGTCGTGGTCGGCCTTCCAGGCCAGTGAGCGGCCTCCCGTCTCCGGCTCCTTCGACGGGCGCGCGTTCTCGTCCTGACCGGCTCGTCTTGACCTGTCATGCTCGCCTGCCCGCCTGCCCGCCTGCCCGCCTGCCCGCCTGCCCGCCTGCCCGCCGGGCCGCCTCCGTGCCCGGCGTCAGGCGTCACCGGGCGTGACGAGCCCGGCCTCGTAGGCGGCGATGACGGCCTGGGCCCGGTCGCGTACGCGGATCTTGGCGAACAGGCTGGTCACGTGGTTCTTCACGGTCGAGGCGGCCACCTGGAGACTCGCGGCGATCTCGGCGTTGGACTGACCGCGCGCGATGAGCGTCAGCACCTCACGCTCGCGATCGGTGAGCTCGGCGAGCGCCGCCGGACGTGGCGCGGGGCGGGGGGCCCGGACGAAGGTGCCGATCAGCCGGGTCAGCAGCCGGGGCGCCACCACCGACTCGCCCCGCTGCACCACCCGGACGCCCTCCACCAGCTCCTCGGGGGAGATGTCCTTCGGCAGGAAGCCCGAGGCCCCGGCCCGCAGGGCGTCCACGACGTACTCGTCCAGGTCGAAGGTGCTCAGCGCGAGCACCCGCACCCCCGGCAGCTCCGCGGTGATCGCGGCGGTCGCGGTGATGCCGTCGGCCCCGGGCATGTGCAGGTCCATCAGCACCACGTCGGGCCGCAGCTCCCGGGCGCGGCGCAGCGCCTGCTCGCCGTCCTCGGCCTCGCCCGCCACGCTCATGTCGTCCTGGGCGTCCAGGATCATGTGGAAACCCGCGCGGACCAGCGCGTGGTCGTCCACGATCAGCACATTGATCACGGCTTGTCCTCCTGTGCGGCCGGACCCGGTGCGGTCGCCGCCGCCTGCGCGGCCTCTACGGCAGGTCCGGTGCCTGCCCCTTGCGCGGTGTTCGCGGTATACGCGGCATGCACGATCGTTGTGACGGACAGGGGGAGGCGGGCGAGCACTTCGAAGCCTCCCCCGGGGCGCGGCCCGGCCCGCAGCCGGCCGCCGCAGGCCGCCACCCGCTCGGCCATGCCACCCAGGCCGTATCCGCCTTCGGCGTCCGGGTCGTGAGCGCCTCCTCCGCCCCCGACCCCGCCCCCGGCACCGGTGTCGGGGCCCTCGGTGCTCCCCGGCAGGCCTGGGCCGTCGTCGAGCACCTCCACCTCCACAGCCCCGGGCTCGTAGCCGAGCCGGACGCTCGCGCCGGCGCCTCCCGCGTGCTTGCGGATGTTGGTCAGCGCCTCCTGGACGACCCGGTAGATCGTGTGGTCCACCATGGCGTCCAGCTCGACGGGATCGCCGGTCACCTCGAACGTGACCGGCAGGCCCGTGTCGGAGGCCCTGGCGACCAGTCCCGGCAGCGCGGCTGTGCCGTACCCGGCGCCTGAGGGACCGTTGTGGAAGGCGTCGTCGGCGCGCAGCACGTGCAGCAGGTGGCGCATCTCCGCCATGGCTTCGCGCCCGGTGTGCTCCGCCGTGATGAGCGTCGCCTCGGCCTGCTCCGGCCGGCGGGCCATGGTGGTGCGCGCCGCGCCGATCAGCACGTTCATCGTGCTGATGTGGTGGGCCACGACATCGTGCAGCTCCCGGGCGATCCGGTGGCGCTCGGCCCGTACGGCGGCCTCGGCGAGGTCGGCCCTGGCCCGGTCGGCGAGCTCCCGGCGCAACCGCAGCAACTGGCCCAGCCCGACGATGATCAGTGCTCCCAGCGCCCCCGTGGGCGACGGCTTCACACCGTCGACGAAGTAGCGCGTCTGGGCGACGGCCGCGAGGCTCAGGTCCACCGCCACGGCCGTGATCCAGGCCCGCCGCGGCGCGCCATGCCGGCCGGCTGAGTACAACGCGCACGTCGCCGCCCCGGCGGCCCACTGCCCATGGCCTATCACGACGCCCGCAAGATGGCAGGCCACGGTGATCGTCACGACGAGGAACGGCCGGTCGCGGCGCCGGAGCAGCGCCGCGGAAGCGGCGGTGTCGAGCGCCAGCACGGCGATCGGGGAGGCCGGCGCGCCGGTGGAGAAGGCGAGCGACGCCTGGAACGCCCAGACGAGCAGCGCCAGAAGGGAGTCGGCGACGCGCGGCCGGCGAAGGGCCCGCCACGCCGCCCGCAGGCCTGTCATGATCGAAGAATAGGCGACATCCGCGGGCGGGGACTTCACGTGCCGCCGTGACGGAAGGTGAAGGATCAGGGGCCTTTCCGGCCCTGTCTTCGCCCCGCACACTGGCCCTGTGACCGATTTCGAGGTACTTGTCCTGGGCTCTGGCCCGGGAGGGCAGAAGGCCGCCATCGCGGCCGCGAAGCTTGAGCGGCGGGTGGCCATCGTCGAGCGCCGCGACATGATCGGCGGCGTCTGCATCAACACCGGGACGATCCCCTCCAAGACTCTCAGGGAGGCGGTGCTCTACCTGACGGGCCTGAGCCAGCGGGAGATGTACGGCCAGAACTACCGGGTCAAGGAGAACATCACGGTCGCCGACCTGACCGTGCGCACGCAGCACGTGGTGGGCCGCGAGATCGACGTGATCCGCAACCAGCTCGCCCGCAACCGGGTGACCGTCCTGACGGGCTCGGGGCACTTCGTGGACCCGCACACGGTGGCCGTCGTCGACGAGAAGGGACACGAGGTCAAGGTCACCGCCGACAAGATCATCGTGGCCACCGGCACCCGCCCGGCGCGGCCGGACACCGTGGAGTTCGACGACGAGGCGATCATCGACTCCGACGGGATCCTCCACATGGAGCAGGTGCCCGACTCGATGGTGGTGGTCGGCGCCGGGGTGATCGGCATCGAGTACGCCTCGATGTTCGCCGCGCTCGGCACCAAGGTCACGGTGGTCGAGCGGCGTGACCGGATGCTGGAGTTCTGCGACCTTGAGGTGGTCGAGGCGCTGAAGTACCAGTTGCGCGACCTGGCGGTCACCTTCCGGTTCGGCGAGACCGTCGCCGCGGTGGAGCGGCATCCGCGTGGCGCGCTCACGATCCTGGAGAGCGGCAAGAAGATCCCCGCCGCCACGGTCATGTACTCGGCGGGGCGGCAGGGGATGACGGAGAACCTCGTGCTCTCCGCGGCCGGGCTCGCCGCCGACGCCCGGGGCAGGATCAGGGTCGACGACTTCTTCCGCACGGAGGTGCCGCACATCTACGCGGTCGGGGACGTCATCGGCTTCCCGTCGCTCGCCGCGACCTCCATGGAGCAGGGCAGGCTGGCCGCCTACCACGCCTGCGGCGAACCGGTCAGCGGCATGCACGCGCTCCAGCCGATCGGGATCTACACCATTCCGGAGATCAGCTACATCGGGAGAACCGAGGACGAGCTCACCGACGCCCTGGTCCCCTTCGAGGTCGGCGTCTCCCGCTACCGGGAGCTGGCACGCGGCCAGATCATCGGCGACACCTACGGCATGCTGAAGCTGCTGGTGTCCCCCGAGGACCGCTCCCTGCTCGGGGTGCACGTCTTCGGCACGGGCGCCACCGAGCTCATCCACATCGGCCAGGCGGTGATGGGCTGCGGTGGGACGGTCGACTATCTCGTGGACGCGGTCTTCAACTACCCCACCCTGGCGGAGTCGTACAAGGTCGCGGCGCTCGACGCGGTCAACAAACTCAGACGGGTGGCCCGCTTCAGCGGATGATCCGCGCCCCGTCCGGTGACCGCCGCTTCCGCGCGCTTTGAGTCCGCAGCGTCTTTAGTTAGTCTTATGGCCAAACAAATGGCGAAGCGCGGCAGGAACTCGCGGCATGCGGCATGATGAGCCGGAGCAGGAACGGGGCTGTCCATTGATCACTTCCCACAACGGGCCACAGCCGGCCGACTTCACCGACGTCCGGGCGACCAATCTGGCCGTCGTGCTGCGGTTCGTCCGGGAGTGCGCTCCGTGCTCGCGTGCCGACATCGCCGCCTCGACCGGGCTGAACAAGGCCACCGTGTCGAGCCTCGTGGCCGACCTCATCGACCGGCGGCTTCTGCGCGAGACCGGCCTGACCGAGAACCGCGTCGGCCGCCCGGCCACGATGCTCGTCCTGGACGGCTCGCCGTACGCCGCGATCGGCGTCGAGGTGAACGTGGACTACATGACCGCGGTGGCGGTCGACCTCAAGGGCGAGGAGCTGCTGAGCTGGCGGCGCTCCTTCCCGGGCGGGACGTCCACGGCGAGCCAGGGCGTGGTCGCGCTGGCCGCGCTCGCCAGGCGGGTGGTCAGCCGGATGACCAAGGAGGCCCGGCAGGTGCTCGGCCTGACCGTGGCCGTGCCCGGCCTGGTGGACGTGCACGGCTCGGTCCATCTCGCGCCCAACCTCGGCTGGCGCGACGCCGACCTGCGCGGTGATCTCACCAAGGCCCTGCGCGACCCGGGGTTCCCGGTGCTGGTGGACAACGACGCCAACCTCGCGGCACTCGCGGAGCACCGGTTCGGCCCCCACCGCAACGCCGCCAACCTCGTGTACGTCACGGGGGAGGTGGGGGCGGGGGTGGTCATGGACGGCAGGCTGCGGCGCGGCGGCCAGGGCTTCAGCGGCGAGATCGGCCACATCGAGATCGACCCCGCGGGCCCCCCGTGCCGCTGCGGCCGGCGCGGCTGCCTGGAGGCGGTCGCGGGGATGAGCGCCGTCCTCGCCCGGATCGCGCCCGACACCTCACTGGCCGAGCTGGAGCTGGAGATCGACGAGGTCGTCCGGCGGGCCGGGAGCGGCGAGCCGGAGATCCTCGCCCTGCTGGAGGACGTCGGCCGCAATCTGGGAAAGGGGATGGCCGTGGTGGCCAATCTGCTCAACCCGGACGTGGTCATCCTCGGCGGCTACTACGTCCCCCTGGCGCCGTGGCTGATCCGCTGCGCCGAGGAGGAGATGTATGCCCGGGTCCTCGCGCCGGGCGGAGGGGGCTCCCGGCTGGAGGTCTCGACACTCGGGTACGGCGCCGCCGCGCTCGGGGCCGCCGCCCGCGTCCTCGACTCGGTCGACTCCGGCCGCCTGCCCAGCCAGCACTGACCGGCCGGCACTGACCGGCCGGCACTGACCGGCCGGCACTGACCGGGTCGGCGGCGGCCGCAGAGGATCGGGCACGCGGTGACCTGGGCCGAGCCGCGGGACATCCGGGATGACGGCGGCGGCGGGCCTGCCGCCGTTCGGCGAAAGGGTCTTGACCCCGCCCGCCCGAGAGGGCAATCTTCCGGATAAGCCTCGATTTACACCACTGAAACTTTCGGTAACGCTGTCGAAGCGCTTCGAAGTGGCGCTTCCCGACGAACCTCGGTCCTCATGGCGCGCGCCCTTTCCGCGCGTTTTCTCGGCTAGGTCCTCGAAGCGCTTCGACGCGAAGGGTGGGTCTCATGGAAGAACCGGCTCCCGGACCGGCGTTCAGGAACCCAGCGCTGACCACCCGCGAACGGGTGACCGACCTGATCGGCCGGTTGACCCTGGAGGAGAAGATCGGCCTGCTGCACCAGCACCAGGCTCCGGTCGACAGGCTGGGCCTGGCGCCGTTCCGCACCGGCACCGAGGCGCTGCACGGGCTCGCCTGGCACGGCCCGGCGACCGTGTTCCCCCAGGCCCTCGGCCTGGCGACCACCTGGAACCCCGAGCTGGTCAGGCAGGTGGGGGAGGCGGCAGGGGACGAGGTCATGGCCTTCCACCACAAGGACCCCGCGGGTGTCGGGCGGAACGTGTGGGCGCCGGTGGTCAACCCCCTCAGGGACCCCCGGTGGGGCCGCAACGAGGAGGGCTACTCCGAGGACGCCTGGCTGACCGGCCTCATGGGCACGGCGTACGCGCGGGGCCTGCGCGGGGACCACGCCGTGCTCAGGACCGCGCCCACGCTCAAGCACTTCCTCGCGTACAACAACGAGAACGACCGGTGCGTCACCTCCAGCGGCCTTCCGCCCCGGGTGCTGCACGAGTACGAGCTCAAGGCGTTCCGCCCGGCCATCGAGTCGGGCGCGGCGGTGGCGGTGATGCCGTCCTACAACCTGGTCAACGGCCGCCCGGCGCACCTGTCGCCGCTGATCAACGGCGCGCTGCGGACCTGGACGGACGAGGACCTCCTCGTGGTGAGCGACGCCCACGCCCCGGGGAACCTCGTGGGGGAGCAGGGCTACCACGACGACCTGCCGCAGGCGTACGCGCACGCGATCAGGGCCGGGCTCGACTCCTTCACGCAGGACGACGACCGCCCCGCGGAGACTGCCGGCCACATCAGGACGGCGCTCGAACGGGGCCTGCTGACCGAGGCGGACATCGACTCCGCCGCACGGCACGTGCTGTCGATCCGGGTGAGGCTCGGCGAGTTCGACCCCGCCACGCCGTACGACGAGATCACGCAGGACGTGGTCAACGGCCCCGAGCACCGGCGGCTCGCCCGCGAGGCGGCCCGGCAGTCGATCACGCTGCTCAAGAACGAGGGGATCCTGCCGCTGCACTCGCCCGGCACGATCGCCGTGATCGGCCCGCTGGCCGACGTGTTGTTCGAGGACTGGTACAGCGGCACCCTGCCCTACCAGGTCACCGCGCGCGCGGCTATCGCCGAGCGGTGCGCGACCGTCTACTGCGAGGGCGTCGACCGGGTCGCCCTGCGGGTGGAGGGCGGCTACCTCGTGGCGAACCCCGACCCGGCGGGCGGCCCGCTGACGGTGGGGGCCGAGCGGTCCGGCTTCGACCTGTTCGACTGGGGTGGGGGCGCGTTCTCCTTCCGCGCGGCGGCGAACGGCCGGCACGTGTCGGTCGGCGAGGACGGCGTCCCGGCCAACGACCAGCCGGGGCCGAACGGATGGGAGGTGCGGCAGGCGTTCCACCTTGAGGAGCGGCCCAGGGGCGTGGCGCTCCGCACCGTCTACACCGGGCTTTACGTCACGGTGGAGGACGGCGTGGCGGGGACCACCGAGGATCCCGCCCGGGCGGCGGTGCTGGCGCTGGAGCTCGTCCACAGCGGCACGGAGCAGGCGGCGGCGGCCGCGGCGGGCGCCGACATCGCGGTCGTCGTCGTGGGCGACCATCCGATGGTGAACGGCAGGGAGACCGAGGACCGGTCGTCCCTGGCGCTGCCGGCCCGGCAGGAGGCCCTGATCAAGGCGGTGCACGCGGCCAACCCCGCGACCGTGCTCGTGGTCGGCAGCGGCTGCCCCTTCTCCCTCACCTGGGCCGAGGAGCACCTGCCGGCCGTCCTGTGGTCGGCCCACGGCGGGCAGGAGTACGGCAACGCGCTCGCCGACGTCCTGTTCGGCGACGAGGACCCGGGGGGCCGGCTCACCCAGACCTGGTACCGCTCGGCCGCCGAGCTGCCCGACCCGCTCGACTACGACATCATCGCGTCCGACGCGACGTACCTCTACTACCGCGGCCGGCCGCTCTACCCCTTCGGTCACGGGCTCAGCTACACCCGCTTCACCTACTCCGATCTGGAGCTGTCCTCCGGCGACCTCGACCCCGGCGGCACGCTGACCGTCCGGGTGACCGTGACCAACACGGGGTGGCGGGAGGGGGACGAGGTCGTACAGGTCTACACCCACCAGCAGCGGTCCCGGGTCAAGCAGCCCCTCCGCCAGCTCCGCGGATTCCGCAAGGTGCACCTGTCCCCGGGCCAGAGCCGTACGGTGTCGGTGGACGTCCCCGTCGGCGACCTCGCGTTCTGGGACGTCACCCGCGGCCGGTTCGTGGTGGAGGAGGCGGCCCACAGGGTCCTGGTGGGGCGGTCGTCCCGCGACATCCGGCTCAGCGCGCCGTTCACGGTGCGTGGCGAGCGCGTCCCGCCGCGCGAAATCACCGGCGGAAGGCTGGACGCGGCCGATCACGACGAGTACGACGGAGTTGTGCTGTGCGACGCCGCCATCGACGCCGGGGACGCGGTCCGCTCCACCGGGCCGGGAGCATGGGTGGCGTTCCGCGGCGCCGACTTCGGCCCGGCCGGGCCGAAGGAGTGCGTGCTGGCCGTGTCCGGCGGCGAGGGCGGGATGGTCACCCTCCGCCTCGACGACCCGCTGATCGGCGAGGTCTTCGGCACGGCGGCCGTGCCGCCCACGGCGCACCGGCACGACTTCGTCGAGATCGCCGCGCCCCTGGCCGGGGCGACGGGTGTGCGCGATCTTTATGTGGTGTTCGAGAGCGAGGGTGTCATCATGAGCAACCTGGAGTTCCGCCAGTGAGGACGGTGACGATCTCCGACGTGGCCAAGCACGCCGGGGTCGCGGTCAGCACCGTCTCGTACGTGCTGAGCGGGAAGAGGGCGATCTCCGCCACCACCCGGCAGCGGGTGCTCGACAGCGTGCGGTCCCTCGGGTACCACCCGAACGCCGGTGCCCGCGCCCTCGCCAGCAAGCGGGCCAAGGTCATCGGACTGGTCCTCCCGCTCCGCGCGGGCCTGAACCTGCCGGTGCTCATGCAGTTCGCCACGTCGGTCGTCACCACGGCCCGGCAGTACGACCACGACGTCCTGCTCATGACGGCCGACGAGGGCCCGGACGGGCTGCGCCGCGTGGCGGCCAGCGCCCTGGTCGACGGGCTGCTGCTGATGGACGTGGAGATTCACGACCCGCGCGTGCCGCTGCTGCGCGAGCTCGCCGAGCCCAGCGTGCTCATCGGCTTCCCCGCCGACCCCGAAGGGCTGACCTGCGTCGATCTCGACTTCGCGCACGCGGGGAAGCTGTGCGCCGACCACCTGGCCGACCTCGGGCACCGGCGGATCGCCCTGCTCGGCGCGCCCCGCGTGGTCTACGAGCGGGGCACCGGCTTCGCGGAGCGCACGCTCGCCGGGTTCCTGGAGGCGGCGCGGAGCCGGGGGATCGACGCGAACGCGCGACCCTGCGAGGAGTCGTTCGACGAGGTGTATGAGACGGTGAAGCTGCTGCTCGACGAGTGCCCGGGCCTGTCCGGGATCGTCGTGCACAACGAGGCGGCGGTCGGCCATGTGCTCGGCGCGCTGCGGATCCTGGGCAGGCGGGTGCCCGAGGACGTCTCGGTGATGGCGATCTGCCCCGACGACATCGCCGAGCGGGCCAGCCCTGCGCTGACCTCCGTTCTGATTCCCGCCGAGGACGTCGGCCACCAGGCCGTCCGGCTGCTCATGGCCAAGCTGGAAAGCCAGGCCGTGCCGCAGTCGACGCTCCTCGAACCCCGGTTGACGATTCGCGAAAGTACAAGATGATCTCTTTTCCGGATGATTTCCTGTGGGGCGCGGCGACCGCGTCTTACCAGATCGAAGGCGCCGTCGACGAGGACGGCCGCGTCCCCTCCATCTGGGACACCTTCTCCCACACCCCCGGGAAGGTCGCCGGCGGCCAGACCGGCGACGTGGCGTGCGACCACTACCACCGTTACGCCGACGACGTCGAGCTCATGGCGTGGCTGGGGCTGCGGGCCTACCGCTTCTCCGTGGCCTGGCCGCGCCTGGCCGACCTGAGCTTCTACGACCGGCTCGTCGATGCCCTCCTCGCCAAGGGCATCACGCCCGTCGCCACGCTCTACCACTGGGACCTGCCGCAGTCGCTGCAGGACGAGGGGGGCTGGACCAACCGCGACACGGCGTACAGGTTCGCCGACTACGCGACGGCCGTCCACGAGCGGCTCGGCGACCGGGTCGCCACCTGGACGACGCTGAACGAACCGTGGGTGTCGGCGTTCGTCGGACACGGCTCCGGACGGCACGCGCCGGGAGTGACCGACCCGGCCGCCGCGTTCACCGCCGCCCACCACCTCATGCTCGCGCACGGCCTCGGCGTGCAGGCACTCCGGGCGGCCGGCGCCCAGTCGGTGTCGCTGACGCTCAACCTGTCGCCGGCCCTCGGTGAGCCGGGGCCGGCCCAGCTGATCGACGGCCTGGCCAACCGGCTCTTCCTCGACCCGGTCCTGCGCGGCGAGTACC
This sequence comes from Microbispora sp. NPDC049125, assembly GCF_040802045.1. Lineage (NCBI taxonomy): Bacteria > Bacillati > Actinomycetota > Actinomycetes > Streptosporangiales > Streptosporangiaceae > Microbispora > Microbispora sp. NPDC049125. The sequence continues at coordinate 116,311 of NZ_JBEZDW010000011.1, forward strand.
CGCCGGACGTCCTGGAGCACATCAGTCGCTTCACCGACGTCAAGCTGGACGACCTGCCCACGATCGCCCAGCCGATCGACGTGCTCGGCGTGAACTACTACTCGGTCAACCGGGTGCTCGCCGACCCGGGCTCGCCTGGCAACCCCGAGTTCCCGGGCAGCGAGGGCATCGCCTGGGCCACCCCGCACGGGGAGCTCACGGAGATGGGCTGGGAGGTGAACCCCTCCGGCCTGGAGGACCTGCTCCTGCGGCTCACCCGCGATTACCCGGGTGTTCCGCTGATGATCACCGAGAACGGCGTGGCGTACCCCGACGCGGTGGCCGACCCCGACCGGATCGCCTTCCTCGACGCCCACTTCCGCGCGGCCCGCGCCGCGATGGACAAGGGCGCGGACCTGCGCGGCTACTTCGTGTGGTCGCTGATGGACAACTTCGAGTGGGCCAGGGGCTACGACATGAGGTTCGGCGTCATCCGGGTCGACTACGAGACCCTGGAGCGCACGCCCCGCGACAGCGCCCGCTGGTACCGGGACGTCATCGCCCGGGGCGGCCTGGAGGGCTGACCCGGCTCGTCCCCGCTCGTTTCCGCCGGCGGGGTCAGACCAGAGCGAGGCGGCCGGCGCGCAAGCGGGCCGCCTCGTGGGCTCTGGCCAGCGACTCGGCCGCCAGGCCGCGCAGGCTCTCCATCTGCGGGGTGGTGTCCGCGAGTGTCAGCTCGGCCGTGATCACGTGCACGTCGAGCTCCAGCACCTCGGAGAGAATCTTGACCAGGTAGGGCTCGGAGAAGTCCCAGCCCTCCTTGGGCGTCCCCGGGCCGTACGCGCCTCCCTTGCTCAGCACGAGCGTCGCCGGGCGGCCCGCCACCGGACTCGGCTCCACACCGACCGTCTGGCCCACGACGAAGATGTGATCGATCCACGCCTTGAACGCCGACGGCACCCCGTAGTTGTACATCGGCACCGCGAACAGGTAGGCGTCGGCGCTCAGCAGTTCGTCTATGAGGGTGTCCCGCAGCGCGGCGGCCTCCTTCTGCTCCGCCGTGTAGCCCTCCGCCGGAGTGAATCCGGACGTGAACAGCGGCTCCGACAGGTGCGGCAGCGGCTCCCTTCCCAGGTCCCGGTGGGTGACGGTGCCGGGCCAGCTGTCCCGGAACGTCGCGGCCACCCCGCGGGAGACCGAGCCCTCCAGCCGGAACGAGGCGTCGATGTGCAACAGATGAGGCATGAGACTCGCCTTTCTTGTGAGCAGATTGTCTGTATCTCAGACTGTCTTTAGGGCAGCTCATCTGTCAAGTCACCGGTTATCATGGAGGACGTGAGAGAACTGGCGTGTGAGCTCCCGGCCGGCCTCGAGGTGGACTTCGGCTGGCTGCTGGGTCAGGCGCTGAACGCCCATCTGTCCGCCACCAAGCGCGCAGCGGAGACCATCCCGTCGGGTCATCGGGGTTACCAGGTCCTGTCCGCGGCCGTGCACGAGAGCGCGCGCAACCAGATCGAGATGGCCCGGCAGCTCGGTCTCGACCGCACGGTGATGGTCTATCTCGTCGACGACCTGGTGAAGGCCGGGCTGGTCGAGCGGCGGCCGGACCCGGGTGACCGGCGCAACCGGCTGATCGTGGCGACCGCGGAGGGCCACCTCGCGCTCGCCCGGGTGGCCGAGGCCCTGGAGCACGCCGAGGCCTCCCTGCTGGCACCGCTGGAGGAGGCCGAGCGGGAGACGTTCAGGGAGTTGCTACGGCGCGTCGTCGCCGGTCACCTGGCGGACGGCGACGCGCAGCCCGCCTCGCTGTGCGAGGTGGCGCAGACCCTGAAGGACACGCTGACCATGGACGACGGCGACGCCGGGCACGGCAGGGGCGCCACCAGGCTTTGAGACGGGCCCCTAGGCGCGCTCCACGCAGATGATCACGACGATGAGCGCGACGAGGGCGCCCAGCTGGGCCGTGGGGGACCACAACCCGATCGGGAAACTCGCGGCGGCCACCGCGGCCCCGGCGAGCCGCACCGGGGAGCGTCCCAGGCCGAGGACCCGGCGGAACCAGGCGTGGCCGAGCAGGAACAGCGCGACACCCCCGGCCAGCGCGACAGCGGGGCCCAGGTCGACGTGGTCGTGCCCGACGGCCTTCTTGACGCCGGCCGCCGTCGCGACGATGCCCAGCAGCATGGGGATGTGCGCGTAGAAGTACGCGCCGAGGATGAGCCGCGTACGGCGGACGACGTCGGCCCGCAGCAGCGCGTGCTCCGGCCCCTCCTCGTCGCCGCCGAAGTAGATCCACCACATCGCCGCGGTGAGGGCGAGCCCGAGCAGGGCGACGGCGATCAGCCCGGCGCTCGGATGACCGCCTGCGCCGATTCCGATGGCGACGATCGACTCGCCCAGCACGATGATGACCAGCAGCCCGTGCCGCTCCACGATGTGCGCGGGATGCAGGGCGAAGCCCTTCTGCCCGATGAACAGCGGGCTGGTCCACAGCAGGACGAGCGCCGCTCCCCAGAGGACGTACTTCCAGGGGGATCCGGCGAAGGCCGCGGCGAGGATGAGCGCGGTCGCGGTCAGGTTGAAGGGCAGCACCCTGGCGATGGCGGCGGCGGCCTGGAGGTAGAGCCCGCCGTGGACGAGCACGATCACCAGGTAGCCGAGCGCGAACGCCACGCCGGTGCCGCCGAAGGCGTCGGGGATGGCGAGCGCCATGATCATGAAGCCCGCCATGCCGCACAGGATGAGCACCCGCCGCGCGGGCCGGTGGGGCGGGACGGTGTTGGTCAGCCAGGCGTAACCCGAGTACATCCACCACAGCACTCCGAAGATCAGGAGCGCCTGCAGCGTGCCCTGCCCCGTGAAACCGCCGCCGGCCGGACGGGTGAAGTCGCTCACGAGCAGAGAGGTGAGCTGGGTGACCGTGAAGACGAACACCAGGTCGAAGAACAGCTCGACCGTGGAGACCCGGAGCTCCTCTTCGGGAGAGGTCGGCGCGAGCCGCTCGGCGAACCAGCGGGGAAGGGGCATACTGATCATTGTGCCGCTGTGATGATTACATGTTTACACCGTTTCGGTGACAGCTAGTCGAGCACTCCGGACCGCAGGGCCGGGAAGACCTTGCCGACCTTGCCCAGCAGATACTCCCCGTACGTCCCGGAGAACGCGCGCAGGTCCTGGCCGTCCCATCGGGGGCGGGCCTTCTCCCGCCCGGCGGGGGAGGGCAGCGGCGGCACCTCGCAGTCCCACCCGGGGTCGAAGAAGAAGGGGAACGACAACCGGCTCCTGCCGGTCAGATTGCGTACGCGATGGGGGGTCGACCGGTAGTGGCCGCCGGTCAGCCGGTCGAGCATGTCGCCGATGTTGCACACGAGCGTGCCAGGGATCGGCGGAGCCTCCACCCAGCCGCGGGAGGTGTGTACCTGGAGCCCGGCGTTGCCGTCCTGCAGGAGCAGCGTCAGCAGGCCGTAGTCGGTGTGCTCGCCGACACCCCACCCGCCGGCCTCGGCGGCGGGCGGGGCCGGAGACGGCGGGTAGTGGAAGATCCGGAACAGCAGCGTCGGGCTGGCGGTGTACCCCGAGGCGAAGTAGTCCTCGTCCAGGCCGAGGCTGAGCGCGACGCCCCGCATCACCCCCTGCCCCACCCCGGCGAGCGCGTCGATGTAGGAGAGCACGGCCGGCCGCAGCTCGGGGACCTCGTCCGGGAAGAGATTGCGGCCGTGCAGCGGCCGCGGGTCGTGGTGCTCCAGCTCGGCGCCGAAGTAGAGGCCCTCCTTCAGGTCCGGCCGGCCCGAGGTGAGCTCGGCTCCCACCGGGAAGTAGCCCCGCCATGCGCGGCCGCCGCGCTCCATGGAGATGCGCATCTTGCGGTCGGGCGGCAGCAGGAAGAAGCGGCGGGCGGCGGCGTCGAGCCTGGCGACGAGCTCGGCCGGCACCCCGTGCCCGCTCGCGTAGAAGAACCCGCTGTCCAGGCAGGCCGCCTCGATCCGGCGGGCGGCGGCCGCCCGCTCCCCGGCGGAGCCCGGCCCGACGAGCGCGCTCACATCGATGACGGGCAGCGGCCCGGAAACACTCGGCATGGTCCTCATCCCAGCACACCGCCCCTTCCCCGGGACATCGGCGAGGCTCCATGCGCCGTCTCGGCGCCACAGGCGTCCTTGTGCCCGGCTGTCGTCGCTTTGCGTGCCGATGACCCTGCGGACGCCATGGCAGGCCCTCTGACCTCGGCGTATTACCGGCCGCTGACACGGCGGCAGGTACATTGACAGGGAACCCCGCGCAACCAACGGTGGTCGGTCCTGTCGTGAGCTTTGCTGATCGTTGGTCGGTGAGAACCCGCCTCGCGCTGTTCACCGGCGTGGCGGTCGCTGCGGTCTGCGCCCTTTTCTCCGCCGTGCTTATGTTCGCGATGCACCGGATGGCCACGAACCACCTGATCCGGGAGATCACGGCGGCGGGCGAGGTGATCGCCTACACGGTCGACCGCGGCGGGCTGGACAATCCGCTGCCGCCGATCCCCCGCAACGTCGTCCGCCCGATCCAGGTCGTGGACTCGGCCGGCAAGGTGGTGGCGGCGACGAGCGACCTGCAGGGCAAGCCGCCGATGGCCTCGTTCTTCCCGTCGCCTCCGTACCGCCACGCCGACTCGGTCGTGTGCGACCACGTCTTCGGCCACGGCCGCTGCGACATCGTCGTGGCACAGGAGGTGTACCGGGACGGCAGGACGTGGACCGTCTACAGCGCGGCGCCGGTGTACCCCTTCTACACCTACCCGGCGGTGTTGGTCCTGCTGACGGCCGCCTGCGTCCTGTTCCCGGTCGCGGTGGCGCACGGTGCGGGCCGCAGCATCTCCAGGTCGCTGCGGCCGGTGGACGCCATCCGCGCCGAGCTGGACGAGATCAACAGCACCGACCTGGGCCGCCGGGTGCCGGTTCCGCAGGCGAAGGACGAGATCCACCGGCTGGCCGAGAGCATCAACTACACGCTCGACCGCCTGGAGGACACGCTCGACCAGCAGCGCCGCTTCACCTCCGACGCGTCCCACGAGCTGCGCAGCCCGATAACCGCCATCCGCGCACAGGTGGAGGCCTCGCTGCTGGCGCCGGAGGAGGCCGACCTCCCGGAGATGGGCGACGCCGTGCTGCGCAGCCTCGACCGCCTCCAGTCGATAGCCGCGGACCTGCTGACTCTCGCGCGGCTCGACGCGGGGGCGCCCTGCGTGCGTGAGCCCGTCGATCTTTCCGAGCTGATCACCGCCGAGCTCAAGACGCGCCGCCCGGGCAAGAGGATCGTCCGCGACTTCGCGCCGGGCGTCGTCGTCCGGGCGGACCGGATCCGGCTGGGCCGGCTGGTCGCCAACCTCCTCGACAACGCCGAGCGGCACGCCCGCTCGACCGTGAGGCTGAGCGTGTCCCGGCAGGACGCCGGCGTCTCCGGCGACCCCCGCTTTCGCTCCGGCGCCGCGGTGGTCACGGTGCTCGACGACGGCGCCGGGATCGCGCCGGACAACCGCGAGATGGTGTTCCAGCGGTTCACCCGCCTCGACGCGGCCCGCAGCAGGAACGCCGGAGGTGCCGGGCTCGGGCTGCCCATCGCCCGGCAGATCGCCGAAGGCCACGGCGGCACGCTGAAGGTCGTGGACAGCCCCGAGGGGGCCTGCTTCGTCCTGTGCCTGCCCTTGTCCAGGTAGCGGCTGTCCGGTTCAAGCGGGGCGGTCGTTGACCTCGATATTCCGGAATTTCGGAATTATGATTAAACTGAGGAATGCGCTTAATCCTCAGCATGATCCTGACCGCAGTGCTGGCGGCCCCCGTGGCTGGCGCCGCCTCCGCCTCCGCCGAACCCGCCGACCTCAAGGACGGCGAGGCCGTGCTCGCCTACGTCCGGGCTCATCCCGGCGACGTGGCCCTGGTGACCCGGGGCATCAGCCACAACGCCGATCGCCTCACCCCCGTCGCGTCGGCCATCAAGATCACCCATCTCGCCGCCTACGCCGACGTCGTACGGCAGGGAAGGGCCGAGCCGGGCGAACACGTCTCCGTGGCCCTGTGGAACGCCTACCACCTGCCGGGCACCGACGGCGGTGCCCACGAAGCGGCGCTCAAACGGCTCAACCCCGGAGCGACCGTCACGCTTGACCAGGTCGTCTCCGCCATGATCGAGGAGAGCGACAACGCCGCCGCCGACCTGCTGCGCGACCGCCTCGGGCCCGGCGCCCTGCGTAAGGTCGCGCGAACTCGCGTCGGCACCATCAACGGCGAGATGCTCCGTGCCTTCGGCGGCTGCGCGCTGCCCGCCGACGTCTGCCTGAAGAACTACGTCAGGGCCGGCGAGCAGGTGCGGCTCACGCTCCCCGGTTTCGCCCAGCAGGCCGCCTGGGCCGAAACCGTGGCCCGCGTCGAGCCCGGCGTCCTGCGCGGACTGCTCGCCCGGCTCAGGAAGGACAAGACGGCGAGCAGGCATCTGGAGTGGCCGATGCGCCAGCCCGGCGCCGACCCCGGCACGCTCCTCATCGGCACCAAGGGCGGCGCGCTGCCCGGCGTCATCAGCGAGGCCATGTACACCGTCCGGCCTGGTGAGAAGCCGCGCGAGACCGTCTTCGCGCTGAGGCGGCTGCCTCAGGCGACCTGGCTCTCCGGGATGCGCAGCTATGCTCATCAGCAGTTCCTTCTGCGGATGGCGACCGATTCCGTCTTCTTCGCGAAAGTCCGCGCAGCGTTGAAGTGAGGCAACACTGACCAGTGCCGACGAGCGGTTCCAGGACCTCGAGGCGCGGGTCGCCGCCCTCGAGGCCGCGCTCACCGCCCCAGAGTCGCCGGCGGCCGGCGACGACACCGGCTTGATCACCTACGGCGGCCAGGCCAGGCTCGGCGGCTACCAGTGGCTGTGGGAGGTGGCCCGCAGCCCCGGCTGGCTGCTTCGGCAGCCGGCCGGGCCGTTGGCCGCGGTGCTGGCCGCCGCCGGGCATCCGGCGCGTTTCGAGATCCTGCAACTGCTGGTCGTCGGGCCCAAACCGGTCGCCGCACTGCAGGCCGAGCTGGCCCTCGCCTCGCCCGGCCAGCTGTACCACCACCTCAAGACGCTGGCCTCGGCCGGGCTGGTCGAGCAGCCGGAGCGGGGCGTCTACCGGGTGCCGCCACACGCGATCTTCCCCGTGCTCGCCCTGGCCGCCGCCGCGCTCGACGTGGCCGAGCGCTCCGGCGGTCCGGCGACACCTCGCGATCTTCCCGGCTGAGGCGTCTCTCCAGCCGTACGGCGGCCTCCGGGATGATGTCCGAAACCCGCTGACATTAAGGTGCTATCGGGCATTACGCTCCTTACCGGCGTACGAGGCGAGGGAAGGCACACGAATGCGGCGGTGGGTTCCGTCTTTCATCCTGCTGGCGGCGATCTGGGGGAACAGCTTCTTCTTCATCAAGGTGGCGCTCGGCAGCCTGCATCCGCTGCAGATCTCCTTCGGCCGGATGGCGATCGGAGCCCTGACGCTCCTGGTGACTCTGCTGGTGCGCGGCCGCAGGTTGCCCAGGGACCCAAGACTCTGGGGGCATTTCGCCGTCGTGTCCGTGGTGCTGACCACCGTGCCGTTCACGCTCTTCGGGTACGGCGAGCAGCACGTGTCGTCGGTGCTCGCCGCCATCTGGAACGCCACCACGCCGCTGTGCACGCTGCTTTTCGCGCTGCTGCTGAAGAGCGAGAAGGCCACGGCCGCCCGGTTCACCGGCCTCGGCCTCGGGTTCGCCGGGGTCATGGTGGTGCTCGGGGTGTGGGAGCCGATCACCGGCGGTGAGATCGCCGGCAGCCTCGCCTGTTTCGGAGCCGCCGCCAGTTACGGCGTCGGCGGGGCGTACATGGGCCGGTTCATCGTCCCGCGCGGCGAGGAGCCCGGCGTGCTGGCGACCGGGCAGCTGCTGACCGGCGCGGTGGAGCTGGCGGTGATCACGCCGCTCGCCGGGGTGGCGCTGGTGAACCCGCACGCCCCGGCGGCCGTGTGGGCCGCCCTGGTGGCGCTGGGAGCCTTCGGCACCGGCATCGCCTATCTGCTGCTCTACAGCGTCCAGCGGATGGCGGGGGTGACGACCACCTCGACGGTGACCTATCTGATGCCGCTCTTCGCGGTCGTCTCGGGCATCGTGGTCCTCGGGGAGCGGCTCACGTGGAACCAGCCCGTGGGGGCGGTCGTGGTCCTCCTGGGCGTCGCCGTCATCCAGGGCCTCGTCCCGCTGGGGAGAAGGGTGCGCCCCGTCCCGGCCGCGGCGGGCGCCGCCGCGGCCGATCCCCTGACTCCCGCCCCCGGTCCTTCCGCCGCCGCGCCCGCTCCTCGCGCTCCGGTCGCCGCGGAGGCCGAGACCTCCTGACGCGGGGCGGCCCGGCGCTGGCGGGCCCGTCAGTCGCGCTTGGCCGGGGGGCGGCGGCCGGCGACCAGCGTGTCCCCCTGTCCGGCGGCCCGGGCCGGCGCCTCCGCGCGGCTCTCCGTCGTCTCACTTTCGCCCCGCTTCGTGCGGCGGGGCCGGGGCGAGGGCGCCGTCGGCGCCTCGGGGCCCGCGTCGCCCTTCGCCGCGGGGAACGTGACGGGCCCGGCCGCGCTGGGCGCGGACCCTGTGGAATCCGAGGCCGTAGCGCCGGAGCCTGTGGATTCCGAGGCCGTAGTGCCGGAACCGGCCGGCTTGGCCGGCTTGGGAGACGCCGGCTGGGCGCCGGATCCCGGCGGCCGCTCGCCGGCGGCCGCGGGCCGGTCCGGGAGGCGTCCCTCGCGCAGCGCCGCGATCACATCGGCGGCCTCGGCCTCGGCGGCGAACTCGCCCGCGGCCTCCGCCTCACGACGCTTGATCACGACCATGTGGTCGACCGAGATGCGGCCGCCCCCGACCACGGCCAGCAGCACCGACGCGGCCCCGAGCGCAACGATCAGCTCGATGGCGCCGCCGGTGAGGGGCAGGCCGGGGTCGCCCGCCGTGAGAACGAAGACGGCGAGAGCCTCGATGAACAGCAGCAGGCCGACGGCGGGAACGGCGAGGCCCGCGATCAGCAGGGTGCCGCCCACCAGCTCGATGAGCATCGTGGCGGCCGACCAGACTCCTGGCATTGGGGCGTGCAGCTCGCTGAACTGCGCGGAGGTCGCGGTGAGGCCGGCTTCGAGCTTCTGCCAGCCGTTGGCGAAGAAGATCCCGCCGACGCCCATGCGGGCGGCCAGCGATGCTATGTCGTGCAGGGTTCTCTTCACGGCTACTCATTCTGGGGGGCGGGGGGCGGCTTGCCCAGACATCTCCCCATTACCGCCCCGGTCATGCACGCGGGCGTCAGACCGTGACGCGCTCGGGCTCCTCGGCGGCCTCGGGAACGGCGGGGCGGGGGACCAGCACGGCCACGGCGACGGCCGTGAGCGCGAGCAGCGCCACGCTGATCATCACGGTGGAGTGCAGCGCCGTGACGAAGGCCGTCCTGGCCGTCTCCAGCAGGGTGGCCCCGGCGGTGCCGCCGGTCTCCCCGGCGACGTGCGCGGCGGCGGCAAGCGACTCCCGTGATTGGGCCATGAGCGTGCCGGAGAGGCCGGAGACCGCCTCGACGCCCGGCGCGTAGACGAGCGTGGTGATCGTCCCCAGCACGGCGATGCCGAGCCCGGCGCCGAGCTCGTACGCCGTCTCCTCGATGGCCGCCGCGCCCCCGGCCCGGGACTCCGGGACCGACGCCATGATCGTGTCCGAGGCGGCGAGCAGCGCCACCTCGACGCCGAAGCCGATCCCGACGAAGCAGATCGTCAGCATGCCGGTGTGGGGCTCGGCGCCCCAGGTCAGCACGGGAGTGAGGGACAGCGCGGAGAGGGCCAGCCCGCCGCTGACGGTGGCCCGCAGCCCGATGCGGCGAAGGACGTGAGCCGCCGCCAGGCCACCCGTGATGGCGGCGACCATCAGCGGCAGCATGCGAACGGCGGCCTCCAGCGGGGACAGCCCGAGCACGAGCTGGAGGTACTGGGCGAGCATGAGCTCCAGCCCGACCAGCGCGAATATCGACAGCAGGACGCACGCCACGCCCGTCGAGAAGCCCCGCTGCCGGAACAGCCCGACGTCCACCAGCGGGAACGCCAGCCGGCGCTGCCGCCGTACGAACCAGACCAGCAGCGCGAGGCCGCCCAGCAGCACGGCGGCGGCGGCCTCGCGGCTCATCGCGTGGCCGTTGCCCGCCTCCTTGAGCCCGAAGGCCACAGCGAGGATGCCGGCGGTCGACAGGGCGGCGCTCAGCGCGTCCCAGGGGCGCGAGGGGCGGCGCGGCGAGCCCGGGAGGATCCGTACGGCGACCGGGAGGGCGGCGAGCAGCAGCGGCACGTTGATCAGGAAGACCGCCCCCCACCACAGGTGCTCGACCAATACGCCGCCGACCAGCGGGCCGACGGCCGCCCCCGCCGCGGCGACGGCGCTCCACACGCCGAGCGCGATCGCCCGCTCCCGGCGGTCGGTGAACACCTGCCGGATGATCGACAGCGTCGCCGGCATGATCATCGCGCCGCCCACACCGAGCAGCGCGCGGGAGGCGATCAGCGCCGCCGGCGAGGAGGAGAACGCCGCCGACAGCGACGCGAGCCCGAACACCACATAACCGCCCAGCACGAACGGGCGCCTGCCGTACCGGTCGCCCAGCGTGCCGAAGGTGATGAGCAGCGGCGCCACGACCAGCGAGTAGCCGTCGATGATCCACAGAAGCTGCACGGCCGACGGCTCCAGGGCCGCGGTCAGCGCGGGCACCGCGATGTGCAGCACGGTGGCGTCGACGGCGATGAGGAGCAGGCTGAAGCAGAGCAGCGCGAGGATCGACCATCGGCTAGCGCCGTGCTCGACTCCGTGCTCGACTCCGTGCTCAACACCATGCTCAGCACTGTGCTTGCCACCGCGCTCCGCGCCGTGCTCGACGCGGAGCCCCTCGACGCGAGGGGCGCTCTTCGCGCGGACGGCGCCGGGCTGGGCCTCGACTCCGGCAGACGTCATAGGCCGCTCAGTGCTCCTGGGCCCGCTGGAACATGCGTGGCAGCCTAGGGCATGCGGAGCGAATCTCTCAGGCCTTCGGGGCGGTCCGGTGGCATATCGCCAGATCGCTGCCGACATATGCCGCCAAGCTCGGCCGACGCGCCTCTCTAGAGAGATATAGGTATATATCCCGCGTCTAGGCAAGCGAGGACCCGCAACGGATCATGCGGGGGTGGGGAGCGATGCCGAGGGATGGGATGCGACCCCGGTGCCGCCCCCGCTCGACAACGGCGACCCCCGGGCCTGGTGCGCGGTCGCGGTGGCCCGGCTGGCGCGTGACCAGCCGGAGGCCGCGCTCGACGCCGCACGCCAGGCGGTGGGCCGCGACCCGCAGGGCGAATGGGGACACCGCCTGGTCAGCGTCGCCCTTGAGCGCCTCGGCCGCGACTCCGAGGCGGTCGCGTCGGCCCGGGAGGCCGTAAGGCACAGCCCCGGCTCCTGGGCCGCGCGGCTCCGGCTCGGCTCGGCGCTGCGGCGCCGGCCCGGAGGGTGGCGGGAAGCCTGGGCCGAGGCCCGGGCCGCCGTCCGCTTCGCCCCCGAGGAGCCCGACCCGCACGTGCTCGTCGGCGACCTCGCCCTGCTGCGGGGCGACCACGACAGCGCGGCGCGCGCCTACGCCGCCGCGCTGCGCAGGCGTCCCGACCATCCGGCGGCACGGGTCAACCTCGGCCTCACGCTGCTGCGCTGGGACCGTCCGCGCCCGCATCACGACCCCGCCTGGGAGGTGGACCCACGTGAGACGGGCCAGGCGCGGCGCGCTCTGGAGAGCTGGTCGCGCCAGGTCCGCGTGCTGCTCGCGGCGGCCCTGACGGCGGCGTCGGCCGCGGGCCCCGGCTTCGGGCTGCACCGGGAGGCGCAGGCCGGGGGAGCGCTGGCCCTCGCGGGCGTCGTGGCGGTCACGGTGCGGCAGGCCGGTCGCGTGCGTGCCTGGCCGTACGTCCCGGCGATGCTCGGGCGCGATCTGTGGCTGGCCCTGTCGGTGGCGCTCGGGTTCGTGGCCACGGCCGCGTACGTCGTCTGCCTGGCCACGCTGCCCGCCACGAGACCGGCGTCGTTCCAGGAGGCGGCCGACGAGGCCGGGGGAGCCTGGGCGGGCGCCGCCGGCCTGGTCCTGCTGAACGCGGCCGCCCCTCTCGTTGCGCGTCTGTTCGTGGAGGCGTGGCGCGGCCGGCCGATCCAGGCCCTCGCGCAGTTCGCCGCCGCGCTGCCCGACCGGACGGCCGTGCGCGACGTCGACGTGGCCTCCTGGGTCGTCGCCGGCCGGGTCTGGCAGGGCGCCGTCGCCGTGGCCCTGCTCCCGCCGCTGACCGGCCGCCCCGTGACGGCTCTCGCCTCGATCGCGGTGCTCGGCGCCGTATGGCGGGCGAGGACGCGGGCGGCGCGGAGGGGGGCGCCGCCGCTGCGCCCGGTTCTGAGGGCCGACCGGTGGCTGGCCGTCGCGGTGTCCGCGCTCGCCGCCGCGCTGGCCTGCCTCGCGGTGGTGGGGGCGGCGGGCACCCTGCCGGGCGGCGATCCCGGCGCCGGAGCGGTGGTGTGGGCGGCGTGGGCGGCGCTCACGCTGTCCGCCGCCGCGTTCGCCGGGCGCGCGGCGCGTGCGTGGTGGCGGGGCGGCCCCGGCCCCTGGCGTGCCTCGCTCGTCCCGTCCGAGTCGCACGGGACGCGGCTCCCCGGCGACAGCACCCCCTCCACCGGCCTCAGCGACGAGGTGCGGCACGCCGCCACCTACTCGCGGAGCGTCGTGCTGGCCTACACCGAGCCCGGCGGGCCGCGGGCGCTCGCGGTGAGCGCGGTGACGTCGGTGACCTCGTCGGGGGAGTTCCGCCTGATCGCGGGGGACGAGGCGTGGGACGCGGTGGAGCGCGACCCCCGGGTCGTCCTCTTCGTGAGCGACCCCCGCTTCTGGGCGGAGGTGCGCGGCGTCGCCGTGGCCGAGGGCGACGTGCTGCGCGTGACGCCCCGCCAGGTCCTCATGAGGGAGTACCCGGGCCGCCACCAGGCACGCACCCGTTAGGTCCACCCATTCCGCCCTTCCTTGCGGTATAACCGGGGCTGAAGCGGGGAGGCGCCGATGCGGGACTCCGACAGGGCACGGGCGGCGGGCCTGTTAAGTCGGACTGCGGCACGTGACCTGTTCGAGCAGGTCCGATTCCGCTATTTCCACCTTCCGCCCTTCGTGCGGCGCGTGATGTTCGTCGCGGTGCTCGTCGCGACCATGGGGACGGCGGCCGCGCTCAACTGGCCGCTGTGGAACACGTTCGTCTGGGCCTTCGTCGTGCTGGCCTTCGTCGCGCTCTCGCTCAGCTACCCGCGTGCCGCGGCCACGGTGCTCGTGCTGGCCGGGTGGGGCCTGCTGCTCCCCGTGCTCATGGCGGCGTTCGGCGCCTCTTCGCCGGCGCCCGGCCTGCTGATGCTCCTGGGCGCGGGCGTCGCCGGGGCCGCCCATCTCATCCGGTGGGTCCCGCCGTGGCTGACCACGCTCATGGCGCTCGTCCCCGCGGGGGTGGTCGCCTTCGCGCTGTCCCCCGTCTCCACGCCGGCCGCCCTGTGGGGCGCGTACGGCGCGGCGGCCGCCGTGCTGGTCTACCGGTTCGTGCTGGCCCGCAGGATACGCGGCGAGCTGGAGCGTGAGCCCGCCGGCGGCGAGGCCCAGGTCCAGCAGCGGATCAGGGCGGGAGGCCATCAGCAGTCCGGCGGCGACCAGGGCGCGCCCCCCGAGATCACCGTCGAGCAGGCGCTGGGCGAGCTGGAGGCGATGATCGGCCTGGAGCCGGTCAAGGAGCGCGTGCGGGCCATCGCCGCGTCCATCGAGGCCGCCAGGCTCCGCAAGGAGGCGGGCTACGCCAACGAGCCGCCGATGCGGCACTTCGTCTTCCTCGGCCCGCCGGGCACGGGCAAGACGAGCGTCGCCCGCACGCTCGCCAAGATCTTCTACGCCTTCGGGCTGCTGGAGACGCCGTTCGTCGTCGAGGCCCAGCGGGCCGACCTCGTGGGGGAGTACCTCGGCGCCACGGCCATCAAGACCAACGAGCTGATCGACCGGGCGCTCGGCGGCGTGCTGTTCGTCGACGAGGCCTACGGCCTGATCAACTCCGGCGACGGGCAGCCCGACCGGTTCGGGGCCGAAGCCGTGCAGACGCTGCTCAAGCGGGCCGAGGACGACCGCGACCGGCTGATCATCATCCTCGCCGGATACGAACGCGAGATGAACGGCTTCCTGTCGTCCAACCCCGGGCTGTCGAGCCGGTTCTCCGGCAGGGTCCGCTTCCCGAGCTACTCGCCCGACGAGCTGCTGGAGATCACCGAGGCGCTTCAGGAACGCCGGGGGGACCGGCTGGAGCCCGACGCCCGGCCCGTCCTGCGGCGCCTGTACGAGGACGTGCACCGCAGGGGACTCGTCGACGACCTGGGCAACGCCCGCTTCGCGCGCAGCCTCGCGGAGGCCGCGGCCCAGGCCCGCGACGTACGGGTGGTCAGCGCCGGAGGGGCCCCGCGCGGGGAGGACCTGGTCACGATCACCGTCGGCGACGTGACCAAGGCGTTCAACGAGATCACCGCGAGGTACCGCGGCTACCAGGCCACGCCCACCCTGGAGGAGGCCCTCACGGACCTCGACCGGATGGCGGGGCTGGAGCCGGTCAAGCGGCAGGTCCACGCCATCACCGCGCAGCTCAAGGTCGCGCGGATGCGCCAGGAGCAGGGCCTGCCCGTGCACTCGCAGATGCGGCACTTCGTGTTCGTCGGCCCGCCGGGCACCGGCAAGACGACCGTCGCCCGGATACTCGGGCGGATCTTCTCCGCGCTCGGCCTGCTCGCCCGCCCCGACGTCGTCGAGGCCTCCCGCGCCGACCTGGTCGGCCAGCACCTGGGCGCCACGGCCATCAAGACCAACGAGCTGGTGGACCGGGCGCTGGGCGGCGTGCTGTTCGTCGACGAGGCCTACAGCCTGGTCAACGCCGGATACTCGGGCGGCGACGCGTTCGGCGCCGAGGCCGTGCAGACGCTGCTCAAGCGGGCCGAGGACGACCGCGACCGGGTGGTGATCATCCTTGCGGGGTACGAGCGCGAGATGGACGCCTTCCTGGCGACCAACCCGGGGCTGGGCTCGCGGTTCAACCAGCGGGTGTCGTTCCCGTCCTACTCGCCGGAGGAGCTCGCCGAGATCGCCGGCCTGCTCGCGGCCCGGGGCGGCGACCGCTTCGACGACTCCGCCGCCCGGGACATGGCGGACGTCTTCGACTGGGTCTGCAGGGAGGGCCTGATCGACGGCCTCGGGAACGGCCGCTTCGCCCGCTCGCTCTACGAGAGGGCGGCCCTGCGGCGCGACGTCCGCCTCGCCGCGCAGGGGTCGGCGAACGCCGCCGAGCTGACCACGATCACCAGCGCGGACGTGCGCAGCGCCGTCGACGAATTGTCCTGACGTTGTCCTGAAAACTCCGTCTTCGTTCGCGTGTCCCGGAGCCCGCGGCGATTACTTTCTGCTACTAATCGACTGCGAAAGGTAGCTGGAGGGATCGGAGAGACACGTGAGAGCACGATGGCCGGTTGCCCTGGTCGCGCTGGTCGCTCTGTGGGGGGCCGCGGCCTGCGGCGGCGAGCACGCGACCGGCGGTCGCGACAGCGGCCTGTCCCCCTCTCCGGTCAAGGCGTTCGACATCAACCCGGCCCCCCGGGAACAGGTGAAGGACGGCGGCACCCTGCGCTGGGGGCTCAGCGACCTGCCGACGCAGTGGAACGCCAACCAGCTCGACGGCGACGTCGCCAACGTCAGGACCGTGATGGAGGCGCTGATGCCGCGCCCGTTCCGGTCCGACGAGCGGGGCCGCCTGACCATCGACCCCGACTACGTCACCAACGCGCGCGTCACGGCGACCTCCCCCAAGCAGGTCATTACCTACACGCTGAACCCCAAGGCCCGCTGGTCCGACGGCAGGCCGATCACGTGGATGGACTTCGCCGCCCAGTGGAAGGCCATGAGCGGCCACGACAGGGCCTACCGCGTCGACTCCACCATCGCGTACGAGAACGTCCAGAGCGTCGGCAGGGGCGCGAGCGACCACGAGGTGGTGGTCACCCTCGCCCAGCCGTTCAACGAGTGGCAGTCGCTGTTCACCCCGCTCTACCCGAGCGCCACGAACGCCACCCCGGAGGCGTTCAACGCCGACTGGATCAACAAGATCCCGGTCACGGCCGGGCCGTTCCGGCTGGAGCGGCTCGACCCCAAGGCCAGGAGCGTCACGCTCGTCCGCGACGACACCTGGTGGGGCAACCGGGCGAAGCTCGACCGGATCGTGTTCCAGGCCCAGCGGGCCGACGGCATGGTCCGCGCCTTCACCAAGGGCGACGTCGACGTCTTCGACGTGGGCCCGTCGGCGGACGACTACTCCCGGGTCAAGGAGGCCTGGGACGCGGTGCTCCGGCAGGCGGCGGGCACCGAGTACCGCCAGTTCACGCTGAACGGCGAGAGCGAGATCCTGTCCGACGTCCGGGTCCGCCAGGCGATCGCGAAGGGGCTCGACCGGCGGGCGCTCATGCAGCTCGACCTGAAGGGCCTCGGCTGGCCGGTGGTGACGCTCGACAACCACTTCCTGATGAACAACCAGCACGGCTACGAGGCCAACGCCGGCGACCTCGGCTCCTACGACCCCAGGCAGGCCGGGCGGCTGCTCGACCAGGCCGGCTGGAAGCTGTCGGGCAAGGTCAGGGAGAAGAACGGCAAGCCCCTGGCGCTGCGCTTCGTCATCCCCTCGGGGGTCGCGGCCGGCGACATCGAGGCCGGGGTCGCCCGGCTGATGCTGCAGCGGATCGGGGTGCGGGTGACCGTGCAGACCGTGCCGTTCGACGACTTCTTCAGCAAGCATCTGATCCCCGGCGACTTCGACATCACCGCGTTCGCCTACCCGAGCTCGCCGTTCCCGATCTCCAGCGCGTTCGACATCTACGTCAACGGGGAGAACGTCAAGAGCGACGACATCAAGTGGTACTCCAACCTGGGGCGGAGCGGCAGCAAGCAGATCGACCAGGCGATGTACCGGGCGGGCAGTGTCCTGGACGCCTCCAAGATCAGGGACCTGGTGAACGCCGCCGACGCGCTGGTCTGGAAGAAGCTCAACGTCCTGCCGCTCTACCAGTGCCCGCAGAACGTCGCCGTGCGGTCCTCGCTCGCCAACGTCGGGGCCAACGGCTTCTACGACCTGCGGTACGAGGACATCGGCTTCGTCTCCTGAGCCGGGCGGAACCGCAGCCGGTCGCCCGGCCGCAGCTGGGCCACCAGCGGGACGTCGCCGGACGCCACCACGCCGATCACCGGGTAGCCCCCGGTCGGCGGGTGGTCGGCCAGGAACACGATCGGCTGCCCTCCGGGAGGGACCTGGACTGCCCCGAGCGGCATCCCCTCGCTGGGCAGCTCGCCCTCCCGGGCCCGCTCCGGCGCGGCGCCGCGCAGCCGCACGCCGACGCGGTTGCTGTCCGGGGTGATCTCGTACGGAGCGGCGCACAGGGCGGCCACGGCCCCGGGGGCGAACCAGTCGTCCCTCGGCCCCGGCACGAGGCGTACGGCGGGGCACCGGGGGAGCGGCCGCTGCGGGGCGAGGTCCACGCCGATCGCGCCGGCCGGCGGGTCCGTCTCGAACGGAAGGGCCGTCCCGGCCCGCAGGGGCGGCGGCCCGATGCCGGACAGCGAGTCGGTGGACCGGCTGCCCAGCACCGGCGCCACGCCGATGCCGCCGCGCACGGCGAGGTAGGTCCGCAGCCCGTGCGGCGGCACGCCGACCCGCAGCTCGCCGCCGGCCGGAACCCACACCGGGGCGCACATGCCCGCCGGCCGCCGGGCGACCGTCACGGGGCAGGGCGCCCCGGTCAGCGCGGCCCAGGCCCCCGCGGCGAAGCGCAGCACGGCGCCGCCGAGGGTCAGCTCGATCCCCGCGGCGGACTCCGGGTTGCCGACGAGCCGGTTGGCCAGCCGCAGGGAGGGCGCGTCCGCCGCACCCGACCGGGGCACCCCCAGATGGGCGAAGCCGGGCCGCCCGAGGTCCTGCACGGTGGCGTACGGCCCCGGCGCCACGACCTCGATCAGGCGGTCCTCGATCAGGCGGCCACGGTCTCCCGTCCCGCTCACGGCCGGAACCGTACGCGGGTGCCCGGCGGAAGCAGCGCCGGGGGATCGGCGTCCACGTCCCACACGCGGGCGCCGGTGCGCCCCAGCAGCCGCCAGCCTCCGGGCGACGCCGAGGGGTAGACGGCCGAGTACGGCCCGGCGACCGCCACCGAGCCGGGCGGCACCGACGTGCGGGGCGTCTCCAGCCGGGGCACGTGCAGAGCCGGGTCCAGCCCGATGAGGTAGGCGAAGCCCGGCGCGAAACCGAGCCAGCCCACCACGAAGTCGGACGCGGCATGCCTGCGCGCGACCTCGCCGGCGGTCATGCCGGTCAGCTCGGCCACCGCCGCCAGGTCCTCCCCGTCGTAGATCACGGGGATCTCCACCGTCGGCCCGCCGAGCGGCCCGGCGGCCGTCTCCCTCGCCGTACGCAGCAGCGAGGCCAGTCGCGACGCCAGGCGGGCCCGGTCCGCTCCCGGGGCGACCACCAGGACGGTCTCCGGGCCGGGCACGATCTCCTCCACCCCCGCGGGGCGGTCGGCCCGCAGCAGCGCGTCCAGCCGGTGGGCCGCCTCCAGCGAGCCGGTCTCCACCAGCAGCGCCCCCTCGCCCGCCGCCCGGACGGTCATGCGAAGGACTCCAGCCGCACCCCGGCGCCGGTGAGCGCCTCACGCACAGCGGCGGCCAGCCGCACGGCGCCGGGGGTGTCGCCGTGTACGCAGATCGACCGGGCGGCGACCCGCACGTCGGCGCCGCAGACGGCGGTCACCACGCCCTCGCGTGCCATGCGGACCGCGCGGGCGGCCACCTCGGCGGGGTCGTGCAGCACGGCGCCGGGCTCCCGCCGCGACACCAGCGTCCCCGACGCGGTGTAGGCCCGGTCGGCGAAGCACTCGCCCACCGCCGGCAGGCCGTGCCGGGCGGCCGCCTCCGCCAGCGCCGAGCCGGGCAGCGTGAGCACGGGAAGCGGCGGCCCGCCATGGGCGGGGGCGTAGGCCGCGACGGCGGCGGCGACGGCCTCGGCCTGCGCGGCGTCGCGGCAGGCCCGGTTGTAGAGCGCCCCGTGCGGCTTCACGTAGGACACCCGCCCCCCCATCGACCGGGCGACGCCGTCGACCGCCGCGAGCTGGTAGAGCACGTCGGAGCACAGCTCCTCGGGGGCGATCTCCATCTCCCGGCGGCCGAATCCGGCGAGATCGCGGTAGGAGACCTGGGCCCCTATCGCCACGCCCCGGTCCACCGCCGCCGCGCAGACGCGCCGGATGATGAGCGGGTCTCCCGCGTGGAACCCGCAGGCCACATTCGCGCTGGTCACCACGTCGAGCAGGGCGTCGTCGTCGCCCAGCCTCCAGATCCCGAAGCCCTCTCCGAGGTCCGCGTTCAGATCGATCACAGTGTCCAACTGCCTCGCCTCCGGCTCGGCGGGCTCCTACGTCCATCAATCTTGCCGCAGATCGGGGGAGCCGGAGGTCAGACGGGCGGTTCGTCCGGGATGTCGGCGATGTCGTCGAGGGCGGCGGCGAGCTCGTCGGGGTGGTCGCCGATCCGCTCGGCGATCTCGATGAGCACGTGCAGGACGTCGTGCCGGTCGTGCCCGAGGTCGGTCAGCCGCTGGGCCGCCTCCCACATCTGGGCGGGGTCGCCGTCCCAGAGGCGGCCGGCGATCTCCTCGTGCCAGGCCAGGTGCTCCTCGAGGTCGTGCCTGCCGAGCTCCGCGGCGTGGTCGATCTCCAGCAGGATGCGCCGGTCCGCCTCGTCCGCGGGGTTGAGCAGGTCGAGGTTGGTCGAGCCGCGCATGCCCTGGAGCAGCGGGAACGCGAAGGCCCGCCGCGCCAGCGCGGACAGGTCGCCGTCGGGCAGGAGCCTTTCCACGAGGGAGCGGTCCAGGCCGAACGTCGTCGGGTCCCGGTAGGCCTCGCCGAACCGGGCCGTCGCCTCCCACACCGCGTCGAGCGTCGCCCGCACGCCCTCCTCGGGCAGCCCTATCCGCGTTCCCGCGAAGCGGACCCACGCCGACAGCACGTGCGGCATGGCGTCCTGCTCCGCGGTGGACAGCAGGACCTTGCGCGGCAGCCAGTCCAGCAGGAACGTCTCGCACTTCATCGGGCTGACCCGCATCGGCCGCCCGAAGTCCTGGTCGCAGCCGTAGTCGATGATGTGGTCGGCGCAGCGCGACGCCGCCGAGGGGTCCGACAGGTTCTCCGCCGCGTCGGACGCCAGGAACTCGGCCGCCAGCATCGCCCGCCGGTCCCGGCTGTACGGCGCCTCGGCGTGGGCGGGCGCCGGCCGCATCCGCCCCGGCGGCAGCGCCTTGATCCGGGCCCTGGCGAACGCGTGGTAGGCGCTGTAGCTGTCGCTGACGAGCCGGGGCCCCTTGCGTACGTGCGCGGCCCTGGCCGCCTTCATGGCGAACTCCAGCAGCGCCCGCGCCTGCTGCGGCTCCAGCTCCTCGAACCTGAGCAGCGCGTTGCCCGCCGCCTCCAGCCTCGCCTGCTCCAGCAGCTTGTCGACCTGGGAGGACACCCAGGCGTCCCGGGCCATGCCGCCCATGTTGTAGTCGACGACCATGACGAGGGCGTGGGTGTCCTCGCCGTTGTAGGCGAAAGTGCACACCACCGTGTCCTGGTCGCCGTAGACGTCCCTGGAGACGTAGCAGCCCGCGGGCTTCACCGCGCCGACCCGGTCCGCCCACCGCGGCCTGGCCACGTCGGACTCCATCAGGGCGAGCGCGGCGCCCTCGGCCTTGGCCGCCTGGCGGGCCGTGCCGAGGTAGGCGACGGAGATGAGCAGGGTGAGGGCGGCGGGCGTCCCCGCCTTGGCCGCGTAGTCCACGAGGCCCTCGCCGAGGATCTGCTCGACGTCGCCGCCGCGCAGCCTGCGGCCCCACCACGCGCCCAGCATGTCGGACACCATGAGTTCGGCGTCGAGGGGGCTGCGGACGGCGAGAAGCTCCCGGGCTGCCAGCAGCATCTCCGCGAACACGTCGTCCGGCGGCCGGGTGCCGGCGGGGTCTCGTCGGTGCCGACGACTCACGCGATCTCGCTCCGCTCGCTCACGGACTCCACCTTCTCGCATTCCCGCGGCCGACGGCATCAGGAACACGGGCCGGTGACATCCCCGTTATGTGCGGGCCCGTTATACACCGGCGGGCCGGCGCGTCCCGTCGAGGACGGGCGGGACGAGCGGGCCGGGCCCCCTCCCTCCTGGTCCGGTCGGGGGCCGGGCCCCTAACGCCTGGAAGGCGGCGCCGAGTTCACCAGGCCAAGCAGGTGCTCGCGGGCGACGCGCTCGACGATCTCGGGCGTCACGGCGAGCCCCAGATGCTCGCCGCGGGCCCACGCGTCCGCCACGGAGCGGTCGACGGTGGACAGGGGGACGGTCAGGAATTCGGCGGCGAGCCGGGCGATAACGAGCTCCACGAGCTCGCGGAGGCCGGGCGCGGTAGAGGGGCCGCCACTGATTCGAGTTGCGAGTGCGGGCATCGGCTGCGTTCCTCGCTGCATGGGGACCTGCCGCCCCCAATTCCACAACTTTCCGGCCGACTGTCAACCCTCGGCTTCGTCCTCCGTGGGAAGTCCATGGGAAACTCGGGGGTATGCGCATCCAGCTCGCCCAGCAGGCGGAGGCCGACGAGCTGCTCGGCCGCAGCTCTCTCGCATTGCTGATCGGCATGCTGCTTGACCAGCAGGTTCCACTGGAGCGCGCGTTCGCCGGGCCGCACACGATCAGCGAACGGCTCGGTCACGATCTGGACGCGCGCGAGATCGCCTCCTATGATCCTGCGGAGTTCGCGGCCTTGCTGGCGGCCAAGCCCGCCGTCCATCGGTATCCGAAGTCGATGGCGACCCGGATCCAGCAGCTCGCGGCCTACCTTGTCGAGAATTACGACGGCGTGGCCGACGCGGTATGGGAAGATGTGCCGGACGGTGCCGAGCTGTCGCGTCGTTTGATGGCGCTGCCGGGCTTCGGGCGTCAGAAGGCACAGATCTTCCTGGCCCTGCTGGGCAAGCAACGCGGTGTACGTCCCGCGGGGTGGCGCGAGGCGGCCGGGCCGTACGGCGAGGAGGGGGTGCACCGGTCGGTGGCCGACGTCGTGGACGCCGCGAGCCTGGAGTTGGTGCGCGCCACGAAGCAGGAAGCGAAGCGGGCGGTGAAGCAGTAAGCCAGATCTTCCTGCGCGAGCGCCGGTCTTTTGACAGGATGCGTTGACCGCATGCCGGGCGGGGCTTCCGTCCGCGCACGTCGATCACCGATGATGTAGGGCAGATCTGCGCTACCAATCACAGTTATGGAGATGTGCCTCGTGGGAGACGCTGGCACGCGACGGAGGTGCCGACCATGAGCGCCGAAACCTCCGTGCCCCGGCCCCGGGAGTCCGGTTTGGATATATCAGACTCCGACCTCTTCAGAGGCCTGATGTCGGAGGCGCCCTTCGCCTTCGCTTTTTTCGACCCGACTGGCCGTTTCGTCCGGGTCAACTCGACCTTTACCGAGTTGACTGGGCATCCTGTCGAACGGCATCTGGACCGCCTTCCGGCCGAGATTCTCCCGGCCGATCTGACGGCCTTAATCGACTCGGCGCTCCACCGGATCGCCGGGGAGCGCCTGCCGGTGACCGACCAGCGGATCAGGACCCGCGCCGAGAACGGCGACACCCGCCACTGGGCGGTGTCGTTCTTCCCGATGCACGCCGGTGACGGCCTCATCGGCGTGGCCCTGTTCGGCGTCGACCTGACGCAGCGGCAGCGGACCGAGGAGGAGCTGCGGCGCAGCGAGGAGCGCTACCGGTCCCTGGTGGAGTCCCAGCAGCAGCTCGTGTGGATCACCTCGCCCACCGGATCCGCGATCGAGGACGCTCCGCAGTGGCGCGCCATCACCGGCCAGGGCCTGGAGGAGTACCTCGCCCAGGGCTGGCTCGACGCGGTCCACCCCGACGACCGGCCGGGCGCCGAGGAGGCGTGGCGCGAGGCCCTGCGCGGCCGGACGATGTTCGAGTGGAGCTACCGGGTGCGCACCCGGGCCAGCGGCTACCGGCACTTCGAGGTGCGCGCCGTGCCGATCATCAGGCACGGCCGCGTGGTGGAGTGGGTCGGCGCGAACACCGACGTCACCCCGCAGCGGGAGGCCGAGGAGATGCGCGGCCGTCTCACCGACCAGCTCGGCGCCGCCGCGCGGCGCACCGCCCGCCTGCAGGGCGCCACCGCCATCCTGGCCGAGGCTCTCACGGTGGAGCAGGTCGTCCAGGTCATCATCGACGTCGGCCGGACGGCCCTGGCCGCCGACCACTCCGCGGTCGCCCTGCTCGACCCCGACCGGGCCACGCTCAAGGTCATCAACAGCGGCGGCATCCCGGACGCGCCCGGCGAGGACATCGAGCTGTCCCACTCCAGCGTGATGACGATGGCGGTCAACAGCAGGCGGCCGGTCTTCGCCGAATCGCCGGAAAGCCTGCGCGGCCAGCTCGTGGACGCCGGCGCCGACGAGGAGCAGATCGACGGCTTCCTCACCCATACCGACGAGCGGGCCTGGGTGGGTCTGCCGCTGCTGGCCGCCGGCCGGGCCCTGGGCGCGCTGCGGTTCTCGTTCACCAGGCCGCAGAAGATCTCCCAGGAGGACGGCGTCTTCCTGGAGGCGCTGGCCGGGCAGTGCGCGCTCGCGGTCGAGCGGGCCACGCTGTTCGAGCGTGAGCACCGCACCGCCGAGACCCTGCAGCGGAGCCTGCTGCCCGACCGCCTGCCGGTCGTACGGGGGCTCGTGCTGGCCCAGCGGTTCCGCTCGGGCTCCCGGCACGTCCAGGTCGGCGGCGACTGGTACGACGCGTTCGTCCTCCAGGACGGGCGGGTGGCGGCCGTCGTCGGCGACGTCATGGGCAAGGGCGTCAAGGCGGCCGCCGGCATGGGCCGGATCCGCAACGCCATGCGCGCCCTGGCGCTGACCAACCCGCCGCCCGCGGCGGTTCTCACCGGCCTGGACCGGGTGTTCGAGGCCACCGAGGAGGAGGAGCAGGTCACGACCCTGGCGTACATGGTCGTCGAACCCGGCACCGGGGAGGGCACGCTCGCCCTGGCCGGTCATCCGCCGCCGCTGCTCGTCTCACCCCAGGGGGTCGGGCTGTTGCACGAGACCGAGCCGGGCACGCCGCTCGGCTGGGCCACCAGCCGCAAGCAGTTCCGGTTCTGCGTGCCGCCAGGGCACACGGCCGTGCTCTATTCGGACGGCCTCGTGGAGAACCGCAAGCGCGGCCTCGACGCGGGTCTGCGGGAGCTTTCGTCCGTGGTGGCCGAGGCGCCGCCGGAAGTCGTGAGCAGTCCGCATATGCTGCTCGATTTTCTGGTGGACCGCATGTTGTCCGGGTATGAACAGGATGACGACGTAACGGTGCTCGCGGTTCACGTGCCGCCGACCACGAAGAGTGACTGAATGAAACCGTCATAACGGTTGCTTTCGGGTCTCGGTGACCTCCATCCGTACGCACTAGTGTCTCGGTCGGCCTAGGGTGGAGGAGCAACCGGTGGGACGGGGCCGTATCACGTGCCGTGGCGTGCCACAATGGCATGTCGCGGTCAGCGCGACCTCACCACCGGAAAAGAAGAAGCACCTGGGTCCATTCTCGCCATGCGTTCGTTCGAGAGGTGTTCGTGTCGCCTGCAAGTTCGACTCGCTCGAAGCCGTCGGAGCTGAACGAGCCAGTGATTCAGCAGCTCCTCGAGCGTGGGCGCTCGCAGGGTTTCCTCGAGTCCGAGGATGTCCGCAAGGCCTTCGAGGAAGCGGACATTCCGCTGTCGCACGCCGCTGGATTCCTGCGCAGCCTCAGCAAGGAGGGGGTGACCGTCGTGGTGACGGCCGCAGACTCCGCCGGGCCCAAGCGGTCTCGAGGTCAAGCCAAGCGCCGCACCACCGCGCCCGTCAAGAAGACGACGAAGTCCGCCGCGGCGAAGGAGTCGCAGCCGGAGACCGTCACCGCAGTGGTGACCGACTCCGCGCCGGCCCCCAAGCCCGCCGCGAAGAAGCCCGCGCCGGCGAAGCCCGCCGCGCCCAAGCCCGGGCCGCCCAAGCCGGGCCCGCCGGGCAAGAAGACCGCGCCCGCGGCCAAGGGGAAGCCGGAGGCGCCCGCCGCCGGCCCCGAGCTCAAGGCGCCCAAGGCCGAGCCCAAGGCCAAGTCGGCTGACCTGGCCGAGGACGAGGAGATCGACCTCGAGGGCGACGTCGACATCGAGGACTTCGACATCGAGGTCGAGGACGTCGAGATCGAGGCCGAGGTCGCCGAGGTCGAGGTCGAGGCGGAGCCCGAGGTCGAGGCCGAGGCCGAGGAGCCCAAGGCCGAGGTGGTCGTCCAGTCAGAGGACGAGGTGCTGATCCTCACCGACGACGACGACGACGCTCCGGTGGCCCAGGTCGCGGCCGCCGGCGCCACCGCCGACCCGGTGAAGGACTACCTCAAGCAGATCGGCAAGGTGCCCCTCCTCAACGCCGAGCAGGAGGTCGAGCTCGCCAAGCGGATCGAGGCCGGCCTGTTCGCCGAGGAGCAGCTCGCCGGCGACGGCGAGGTCCTGCCCGTCGACGTCCGCGCCGAGCTGGAGTGGATCGCCGAGGACGGCCGCCGCGCCAAGAACCACCTGCTGGAGGCCAACCTCCGCCTGGTCGTGTCGCTCGCCAAGCGCTACACCGGGCGCGGGATGCTGTTCCTGGACCTGATCCAGGAGGGCAACCTGGGCCTGATCCGGGCGGTCGAGAAGTTCGACTACACCAAGGGCTACAAGTTCTCCACGTACGCCACCTGGTGGATCCGGCAGGCGATCACCCGGGCCATGGCCGACCAGGCGCGGACCATCCGCATCCCGGTCCACATGGTCGAAGTGATCAACAAGCTGGCCCGGGTCCAGCGGCAGATGCTGCAGGATCTCGGTCGCGAGCCCACTCCCGAGGAGCTGGCCCGCGAGCTCGACATGACGCCCGAGAAGGTCATCGAGGTGCAGAAGTACGGCCGTGAGCCGATCTCCCTGCACACGCCTCTCGGTGAGGAGGGCGACAGCGAGTTCGGCGACCTCATCGAGGACTCCGAGGCCATCGTCCCGGCCGACGCCGTCAGCTTCACGCTGCTGCAGGAGCAGCTGCACTCCGTTCTGGACACGCTGTCCGAGCGGGAGGCGGGCGTGGTGTCGATGCGGTTCGGTCTCACCGACGGCCAGCCGAAGACCCTCGACGAGATCGGCAAGGTCTACGGCGTGACCCGCGAGCGGATCCGCCAGATCGAGTCCAAGACCATGTCGAAGCTCCGTCACCCGTCCCGCTCCCAGGTCCTGCGCGACTATCTCGACTAGTGAACGGTTAACAACTCCGTAACGCCGTGGTAGCGCCCGGATGACCTTGACACTCCTAGGCTCGCGCCTCATGGGAGTGATCGAAGTGGATCGGGCGCGTGCTCGGGGGCCACGAGTGATCCCGGACCGCCCTTGGGCGGACACCATCCTCGACGACGCGGTCGAGGCCGCGCGTCGAGGGAACCTGGCGGCGGGGCTGGCGGCACTCGTGGCGACCCGGGGCGATCCTGAGGTGCGATCGCTCCGGGTCGAGGCGCTGTCGCGTGCCATGATCGGGTCCAGCCGGTCCATCGAGGCGCTGGTCGCGCGTGATCAGGGCAATCCGGAGCTGTGGCTCTGGCTCGGCAGGACCCGGCTGGAGGAGGCGTGGGACCTCAAGCCGGACGTGCGGGCCAGGGCCGTGCAGGCGAACCGCCTGCAGACCTACCACACGGCCATGGAAGGGGCGCGCCAGCCGCTGCTCACCGCGGCCGCGCTGGTGTCGCACGACCCTGTGCCGTGGGAGTGCATGATGTGGCTCGCCCTCGGCCTCGAGCGGCCCAGGGCGGACAAGGACACGGTCTGGTTCGAGTGCTCGCGCCGCTGGCCCATGCTGTACCCGGCGGCGGTGGCGCGGCTGATCACGCTGTCGCCCGGCTGGGGCGGCTCGGCGCAGGAGATGCTGGAGTTCGCCCGCGCGGCGGTGGCCAAGGCCGAGGAGGGCAGCCCGCTGCCGGCGCTGCTGCCGCTGGCGCACTTCGAGATCGCCGGATCGGGCCGTACGCCGATGTCGCGGGGCGGGTGGTTCTCCTTCGACGTGCAACGGGAGATCGTCTCGGCCGCCGGCCACTGGTCGGAGCGGCGGCTCGGCGGCGCCCACCCCCGGTCGGTCGAGGCGCACAACGCCTTCGGGGCCGCGTTCTACCTGGCAGACCTGCGCCGTCCCGCCCGCGGGCATCTGGTCAGGACCGGCGGCCGGTTCAGCCGGCTGCCCTGGTCGCATCTGGGAGACCCGGCGCAGCAGTACCGCAGGGCGTGCGCCCGGCTCAACCTGCCCACGACCTGATCACTCCTCCACGATCACATCGAGCGTCCACGACCCGCCCCGCCGAGGGCGTCCTCCGAGCTCCACCCGATGTCCATGGCCGCCGGGGAGGCCGCCGAGGAGGCCGGTGAGGACCTCGGCCAGCTCCTGCGCGGTCCGCGGCCGCTCCGGCGTCTCCACCAGCGCCCTGGCGACCACGCCCCGCGTCGCCTTCGCCATGTGGCTCACGACGGTCCGCGTCCCCGCGGCCTCCCTCAGCACCCGTACGGCCACCGACCGCTCGCCGGGCTGCCAGGCCGCGGCGTACGTGGCCGACCGCAGGTCCACGACGAGGCCCTTCGCCGGTTCGAGCGCGGCCGTGATCGCGGGGCGCCAGAACGCGGTCAGGCCGCCCATCGGCGGGAGCCGTACGCCCATGGACAGGCGGTACGGCGGGACCCGGTCGGCGGGCCGCAGCAGCCCCCACAGCCCGGAGAAGACGACGATCCGCCGGTCGGCCCGCCTGCGCGCGGCGGGGGACAGGGTGGCCAGGCCCAGGTGATCGTAGAGCACGCCGGTGTAGAGCTCCGCGACCGGCAGCGCGCGCGCCGCGGCCAGCTCCCGGTTGCGCGCGATCTCGCCCGCCTGCCCGGCGGACAGGCCGAGGACGGCCTGGGCGGTCTCCGTACGGCAGAGCGCGACCAGGGCGTCGAGCACCTTCTCACGAGGGGAGTCCAGCTCGGGGAAGCTCAGCCTCCTGGTCGCGGAGGTCCCCCGGGCGGCCTTCCCCTCGGACGGCGGCAGCAGGATGAGCACGGTCCAGCAGCCTACCGGGGAGCCCGTCAGCCCCTCTGGCCGGTTGTGGCGATGCCCTGCACGAAATACCGCTGGCCGATGAAGAAGATCACGATCAGCGGCAGCGTGGTGATCACCCCGGCCGCCAGGACGATCTCCCACTTGGGGTCGCCGCCCTGGTAGAACTGGTCGACGATGGCCTTGAGCCCGCGCGGCAGCGTGAAGAGCCCGGGATCCTGCAGGTAGATCAGCGGCTTCATCAGGTCGAACCAGCTCGCCTTGAGTTCGAAGATGAACGCGATGATCAGGGCCGGACGCCCGAGCGGCAGCGCGATGCGCCAGAACAGGTCGAGATAGGACGCGCCGTCCACCCGCGCCGCCTCGAAGACGTAGCGCGGGATGCCGAGGAAGAACTGGCGGAGCAGGAAGATGTAGAAGGCCGAGCCGCACAGGTTGCCCGCCCAGAGGGGGACCTGGGTGCCGGTGAGGCCGACCGAGTTCCAGATCAGGTACGTCGGCACGAGCGTGACCGCCGCGGGGAGCATCATCGTGCCGAGCACGCTGCCGAACAGCACACCCCGGCCGGGGAAGCGGAAGTAGGCGAACCCGAACGCGACGAACGCGCTGGACACGGTCACCGTGAGCGCCGCCATGAGGCCCACGACGACGGTGTTGAGCAGCCACGCCCCCATCGGCGCCGCGTCCCAGACGTTCACGTAGCTCTCCGGCGCGAACGGGTTCGGCCAGGGGAGGAACGGGTCGCTGAACGTCCGGTCGCGGGGCTTGAGCGAGGCCACGACCAGCCAGACGAACGGGTAGAGGAACACGGCCGACGCCGCCGCCAGCATGATCAGGAAGAACGCCCTGCGGGTGCCGCCGCTCCCGGGCCGGTCGCCGGCCTGCCCGGTCATCGCCCCGTCCGTTCCGCCGTGCCCTGCGGCTCGGCCTCGTAGTAGACGAACCGGTTGCCCACCTTCACCTGGATCACCGTGATGATCAAGATGATGGCGAACAGCAGCCACGCCAGGGCCGAGGCGTAGCCCATGTGGAGGAACTGGAAGCCCTGCTGGAAGAGGTAGACGACGTAGAACAGGGCGGCGTCGCCGTTGGCGTGCTGGGCCGTCTGGTTGCCGAAGAACATGGTGTAGACCTGGTCGAACATCTGGACCGACGAGATCGTGTTGATGATCAGGACGAAGAACAGCGCCGAGCTGATCATCGGCGCGGTCACCGACCGGAACCGCTGCCAGGCCCCCGCCCCGTCGATCATCGCGGCCTCGTACAGCTCGCGGGGGACGTTGCGCAGGGCGGCGAACAAGATGATCGTGGTGGAGCCGAGGTTCCACAGCGACATCAGCACGATGCCCGGCTTGACCCACGCCGGGTCGCTCGTCCACTGCGGCCCGTCGATCCCGAAGACCCCGAGGACCTGGTTGACCAGCCCCGCCTGGCCGTTCAGCAGGAACAGGAAGAGCACGCCCACCGCGACGTACGGCGTCATGGACGGCAGGTAGAACACCGTGCGGAAGAACCCGGCGGCCCGCCCGGTGATCCGGTTGAGCATGAGCGCGAGCAGCAGCGAGATCACCAGGGCCAGCGGCACGTGCAGCACGGTGTAGAACGCCGTGTTGCCGATCGCCCTGGCGACCTTCGGGTCCTCGAGCATGGTCGCGTAGTTGCCCAGGCCGACGAACTCGGGGCTGGAGATCAGGTCGTAGTCGGTGAGGGAGAGCACGAAGCTGGCGATCATCGGCCCGGCCTGGAAGAGGACCAGGCCGATCAGCCACGGCAGCATGAAGATGTACGCCCAGCGCGTCTCGTGGCCGGATCGTCTCCTCATGGCTCAGCCCGCCGCCTCGATGGCCTTCTGCGCCTCCTGCTGGGCCTGTGCCAGCGCGGTCCGCGCGTCCTGGCGGCCCAGCGTCACCCGGGTCGCGGCGTCCAGCCACGCGCTGCGGAACTCGGAGGCGGCCGGCGTCTGCGGGACGATGAAGCCCTTGCCCTGGACGTCGAGGATCGTCTTGATCGCCGCGTCGTACGGCTCGTGCCCGGTGGGCTTGACCACCTGCGAGAAGATCGCCTCGTCGGCCTTGACGTTGCCCGTGTAGGTGCCCGGGTACGCCTTGCCCTCCTGGGCGCGCTTGGCGGCCCTGGCCTTGGCGGCGGCCAGCCAGGTGTCGGCCGAGGTCATCGTCTTCATCCACTGGCAGGCGACGTCCGGGTGCTTGGCGCCCTTGGGGATCATCCAGGCGTTGCCGCCGACGTTGTTGATCGGGTTGCCCTGCCGGTCCTTGAACGGCAGCACCGTGATCTTGGCGTCGGGCGAGGTGCCGGCCATGGAGGTGATCAGGAACTGCTCGGTGAGCATCATCCCGATCTGGTCCTCGGTGATCGGGTTCCGCTCGCCGAAGTAGTCGAAGGTGTCGGTGAACGCCTTGAGCTTCGTCCAGCCGCCCTGGGCCTTGAGGAGCCCGTTGGCGTAGTCGAGCGCCTCGACCACCTTGGGGTCGTCCAGATGTGACGTCCTGCCGTCGGCGGACAGCAGGTCGGCGCCGTTGGCCTTGGCCCACAGGGGCAGGAACTCGGGCAGCTTGGGATAGAAGCCGAAGCGCTGGATCTTTCCGCCGGAGACCTTGTTCATCTTCTTCGCCAGCGAGGTGAGGGAGTCCCAGTCGGAGGTGTCGATGGACGCCGGGTCGGCCCCCGCCTCCTTGGCCGCCTTGTCGTTCACCAGCAGGACGATCGAGGTGTAGAACTCAGGCACGCCGTACCAGGTGTCCCCGAGCTTCACCTGCTGCTGGGCCGCCGGGTAGAAGTCGGACATCGCGATGCCCTGCTTGGCCACGCAGTCGTTCAGCGGCTGGATCGCGCCCCGGGCGGCGTAGGTGCCGAGCAGCTTCCGGTCCAGGTAGACCACGTCGGGCGGGTTGCCGCTGGCGACGGAGGAGAGGAAGGCCTGCTCGTCGAACTGGCCCTGGTTGATGGTGAGCCTGACCTCCGGGTGGGCCTTCTTGAAGGCGTCCACGCGGGTGGTCGCGATCTCGTCGGGCAGGCCGAAGCCCATGGTCGTGAGGGCGGCGCCGCCGCCCGCCGACGGGTTGTCCTCGGCTCCCACGCCGCCGCACGCGGCGAGGGCCAGGCTGCCTGCCAGGACGACGATGCCGGTACGGCTCGTGCGCATGAGAGACACCGCCGCTCCTTGGGGGTCGAGCGATTGATGGCGCTCAACTTCCCCGCGAACGGGCCCTAAACCCGGCAATGCCAGGTCAGCTACGCTGCGGCGGGTGGACTCAGGGACATCACACTTCGACATGCTGGTCGATGAGGCGTGGCCCGCCCCGGTGCGCGCCGAGGCCGGCGGCTGGATCCTGCGGCACGCCGGAGGGGTGACCAAGCGGGCCAACTCGGTGCTGCCGGTGGGCGTCCGGGAGGATCTGGCGGGGGCGGTGGAGGAGGCCGAGAAGTTCTACGCGGCCCTCGGGCTGCCCTGCGTGTTCTCCATCGGCGCGGGCGCGGCGGCGGGCCTGGACGCCGAGCTCGAACGCCGGGGATACCGCGTGGTCGATCCGACGCTGGTGATGACGGCGCCGGTGGCGGGAGCCGTATCGGCCGCCGGGGCGGAGGCCGCAGTAGAGGGCGAGGCGGAGATCGAGGACGCGCCGTCCGAGCGGTGGCTGCGTACCTGGTGGTCGGTCGACGGCGGGCGGCATGGGGACACCGGCGAAGTGCCGGCCCGGGAATGGGCCGAGCGGGTCCTCACCGGGGTGCCCGCCGGCTACCTGCTGATGAGCGGGGGAGCCGTCGGCAGGGCGGTGCCGCAGGGAGAGTGGCTGGGGATCTACTGCATGGCTGTGGAGCCCCACCTCCGGCGGCGGGGCCTCGGGACGGCGGTGCTCCGCTCCCTGATCGCGTGGGGACGCGAGCAGGGTGCGGATCGCGCGTACCTGCTCGTGACGACGGCCAACGTGGCGGCCCGCACGCTCTACGAGCGGGCGGGCTTCGCCGTCGCCGGCCGGTATCACTACCGGGTCGGCCCCTGACTTCGGATCATCGGCGCCTCCGGGGGCGGGGGGCCGTGAAACGAGGTCCGGGTACGGCGACGGCGTGCGGAAGCGTTTTCCTGCTCCGTCACGCCGCCTATTGTCAGCGTCCTTCACTCACAGCGGACGCGGGGGATTCACTGAGTCGTGCCGACTCGTCCTGGATCTCAGCACCTTTGTCGCGCAGCACAGTCACGTGCTGACGCCCATGGTGGGCGCAGAACAGCAACTCCCCACCCACGGGCAGGGTCGCGCGGATGTAGGCCTGAGCACCACACCGGTCACACCGGTCCAGGGCCGTCAGCGGCTTGATGGGGGCGAGAGCTCCAGTCACGTATCGCCTTTCGGGTCGCCCCACGTTGTGGGGTCGTTGGCGTCAGTCACTTGGCTCAACATCTAACCGGATGAGGGCGTTCCCAATCATGCCGCGACTACGCCGAGAGCAGAATGATCGGAAAAGTGACCCAGATCACAGCGGAAGTGCCGCCCACCCTGCTGCGCCTGGCAAGCTTGTACGCGTAGAAACGACAGTGACGCTAAGCTGCGTACGCGTGTTCGATTGATAAGTAGGAGCCAGGTGTGACGGCGGTTCGCGCGGAGACGGGGTACACGGCCCGTCATCTCTCGGTGCTGGAGGGCCTCGAAGCGGTCCGCAAGCGCCCAGGGATGTACATCGGGTCCACCGACACCCGCGGGCTGATGCACTGCCTGTGGGAGATCGTGGACAACGCGGTCGACGAGGCGCTCGCCGGCTTCTGCACCAGCATCGAGGTGGAGCTCCACCCTGACGGCTCCATCGAGGTCCGCGACGACGGCCGCGGCATTCCCGTGGACGTCGAGCCGAAGAGCGGCCTCGCCGGCGTCGAGCTCGTCTACACGAAGCTGCACGCCGGCGGGAAGTTCGGCGGCGGCTCGTACGGCGCCTCCGGCGGCCTCCACGGCGTCGGCGCCTCGGTGGTCAACGCGCTGTCCTCCCGCCTCGACGTCGAGGTCGACCGGGACGGCCAGGTCCACCAGATCAGCTTCCGGCGGGGGGTCCCCGGCGTCTTCGAGGGCGACGGGCCGTCCGCCAAGTTCCGCAAGAAGTCGGGCCTGCGCGACGGCGGCCCCGTCGGCGGGCATGTCACCGGCACCAGGGTGCGCTGGTGGGCCGACCGCCAGATCTTCCTGCCCGAGGCGGAGGTCTCGCTCGACGAGGTCCACGTACGGCTGCGCCAGACCGCGTTCCTGGTCCCCGGGCTCACGCTCCGGGTGCGCGACAGCCGTGGCGAGGAGCCCGCCGAGGAGACGTTCCGGTTCGACGGCGGCATCAGCGAGTTCACCGAGTTCCTCGCCCGCGACGAGGCCGTGTGCGACGTGCTCAGGCTGCAGGGCGTGGGCCACTTCCACGAGACCGTCCCCGTGCTCGACGACCAGGGCCACATGACGGCGACCGAGGTTCAGCGGGAGCTCACGGTGGACGTCGCGGTCCGCTGGGGCAAGGGCTATGAGACGACCGTGCGGTCGTTCGTCAACGTGATCGCGACCCCCAAGGGCGGCACGCACCTCGCCGGGTTCGAGCGGGCGCTGGTCCGCACGGTCAACGAGCAGCTCAGGGAGACCCGGCTGCTCAAGAACGGCGACGAGCCGGTGTCCAAGGAGGACATCCTCGAAGGCCTCACCGCCGTAGTCACCGTGCGCGTCCCCGAGCCCCAGTTCGAGGGGCAGACCAAGGAGATCCTCGGCACCTCGGCGGCCAGCAGGATCGTCGCCCATGTGGTCTCCCGGGAGCTGAAGGAGCTGTTCGCCACCCCGAAGCGGGCCCAGAAGCAGCAGCTCCGCGCGGTGCTCGAGAAGGTCGTCGCGGCGGCCAAGGCCCGCATCGCCGCCCGCGAGCACCGGGACAACCAGCGGCGCAAGTCCGCCCTGGAGAACTCGGCGCTCCCCGCCAAGCTGGTCGACTGCCGAAGCGACGACGTCGACCGCAGCGAGCTGTTCATCGTGGAGGGCGACTCCGCGCTGGGCACCGCCAAGCTCGCCCGCGACTCGGAGTTCCAGGCGCTGCTGCCGATCCGGGGCAAGATCTTGAACGTGCAGAAGGCCTCGGTCGCCGACATGCTCAAGAACGCCGAGTGCGCCGCGATCATCCAGGTCGTCGGCGCCGGGTCGGGCCGCTCGTTCGACATCGAGGCGGCCAGGTACGGCAAGGTCATTCTGATGGCCGACGCCGACGTGGACGGCGCGCACATCCGCTGCCTGCTGCTGACGCTGTTCCACCGGTACATGAAGCCGATGGTGGAGGCCGGACGGGTGTTCGCCGCCGTCCCGCCGCTGCACCGCATCGAGATCACCAACCCCGGCCGGGGGCAGGACAAGTACGTCTACACCTACTCCGACGCCGAGCTGCACAAGGTCATGCGCGACCTGGAGCGGCGCGGCAAGCGCTGGAAGGACCCGGTGCAGCGCTACAAGGGCCTCGGTGAGATGGACGCCGACCAGCTGGCGGAGACCACGATGGACCCGCGCCACCGGGTGCTCCGCCGCGTGCGGATCGAGGACGTCGAAGCCGCGGAGGCCATCTTCGACCTCCTCATGGGCAGCGACGTCGCCCCTCGCCGGGAGTTCATCGTCGGCAGCGCGGCCGAGGTCGACCGCGACGCCATCGACGCCTGATCCCGGAGCGCCGCCGCGACGCCCTGGCGCCCGGCTGCCCGGCTCTGGCGGCCTCCCGGTTTCACGGGCCGAGCAGCCGGCGCGGCCCCGGGCCCTCCCCGCCCAGCCGGTCGTACGGGTTGGCCAGCGCGCACCGGTCGATGGACAGGCAGCCGCAGCCGATGCAGTCCGCCAGGTGGTCGCGCAGCCGTTCCAGCTGCTTGATGCGGCCGTCCAGGTCCTCCTGCCAGGACAGCGACACCCGCGCCCAGTCGTCCCTGGTGGGGGTGCGCTCCTCGGGCAGCAGGGCGAGGACCTCGCGGATCCGCGCGAGCGGGATGCCGACGCGCTGGGAGACGCGGATGAAGGCCACGCGACGCAGCGTGTCGCGGGTATAGCGGCGCTGGTTGCCCGCCGTACGGCGACTGCTGATGAGCCCCTGCCGCTCGTAGAAGCGCAGGGCCGAGGTGGGGACGCCGCTGCGCTCCGCCAGCTCGCCGACCGCCAACTCGCGCGCCTTCCAGGAGACGTGAGTCACCCGCCCAGGCTAACCGACTTCAACCATTGTCCAGGTTCGGGGGCGCTCAGCTCGGAATGAGGCTCCAGACGCGTACCGTCTCGTCGCGGCTGCCGCTGACGGCGATCGGACGGCCTCCGGCCTCGCCCAGCGCGACGGCCCACACGATGTCGCTGTGGCCCCGGAACGGCGGCCCCATCTCCGACCCGGCCCTGAGGTTCCAGGCCCGCACGGTCCTGTCCTCGCCCCCGGAGACCGCGACGGCCGTGCCGTTCACCATCCCGGCCGCCACGGACCAGACAGGCCCGGTGTGCCCGGTGAGGGAGGCGCCGGCCTGCCGGCCATGGGCGAGATCCCACAGGCGCACGGTGTGGTCCTCGCCGCCGCTGACGGCGTAGGTGACACCGTCAAGCTCCGCCACCGCCACCGCGCGCACCCATCCCGGGTGACCGGTCAGCGCGGCGCCGCGCTGCCGCCCGGTCTCCAGGTCCCAGACGCGTACGGTGCCGTCGTCACCTCCGGTCACGGCGACGGGGCGGCCGTCGAGGGTGCCGAGCGCCACCGACCAGACGGTGCCCGAGTGGCCCTTCATGAGCCGCAGCTGCCGGTGGGTGGCGAGGTCCCAGACGCGTACGGTGGCGTCCTCGCCGCCGCTGACGATGACGGGTTTGCCGTCCAGCTCTCCGAGGGCGACGGCCTTGACGCCGCCCGTGTGCCCGGTGAGGGGCGCGCCGATGAGGGTCCTTTTCGTCAGGTCCCACACACGCAGCGTCTTGTCGTCGGCGGCGGTCACGGCGACGGGACGGCCTTCGAGGGTGCCGAGGGCCACCGAGCGGACCCACCCGGTGTGGCCCTTCAGGGGTTTGCCGAGCTCACGGCCGCCGGACAGGTCCCAGAGCCGGGCGGTGGTGTCGTCGCTGCCCGTGAGGGCCACCGGTGTGCCGTCGAGGACTCCGAGAGAGACCGACCGCACGTCGTCGGCGTGTCCGGTGAGGGGCGCGTAGAGGGGCCGGCCGAAGGCGGGCGGCGCCGCCGACGCCGATGTCGCCGACTCCGGTGACGCATGGGTCGTCGCGCCGGCTGTGGCCGGGCCGGGTCTCCCCTCGTTCCGAGGGCGGTCGAGCAGGAACGGCACCACCGCGATCGCCGCCACGGCCACCAGGGCCGCGCCGGCCGCCAGCAGCGCGCGCCGCCGGGCGGGCCGGCTCGCCAGGCCGTCCTGCGCCGCCGTCCGGGGGTCGGACGGAGCCGAGGACGGGGATTTCGAGGGAGCGCTGGATGCCGCCGCGGCAGGCGACGTGGAGAGGGCGCTGGAGGGCCCCGTCTGCGCCAGAGGGGCGTCAAAGGGCTCGGCGGGTCCAGCGGAGGGGCTGGATGGCCTGGGAGCCTCAGGAGGCCCGGCAGGGGCGTCCGAGGCCGCGCGGGCCCGCGCCGGGGAGGAGCCCTGGCTGGACGTCGGCATCAAGGCGGAGGGGCTCCGGGCCGACGCGGGCCCCGCGAGGCCTTCGCCGGTCAGCGTGCGGTACAGGTCCGCCGCGGTGGGCCGGCCATCCGGGTCCTTGGCCAGGCAGCGCGCGAGCAGGGGCCGCAGCCCGCCGGGCACACCGGTCAGGTCGGGATCCCGGTGCAGGATGGCGTGGAGCACGGCGGGCACGGTCTCGCCGGGGAACGCCCGCCGGCCGGTGGCGGCGTAGACCACGGTGGCAGCCCAGCTGAAGACGTCCGAGGCCGGGCCGGCCCTGTCGCCCGCGATCTGCTCCGGTGCCATGTAGCCGGGGGTCCCGATCGAGCCGGACCGGGTCGCGGTGTGGTCGCCGTCCCGGGAGATGCCGAAGTCGATGACGACGGGCCCCTCCGGGCCCAGGATGACGTTGCTCGGTTTGAGGTCCCGGTGGACGACCCCCGCCCGGTGGATGGCCGCCAGGGCGCTCGCGGTCGCGACCGCGAGGCGCTCCAGGCCCCCGCCGGTGCGCGGTCCTGCGTCCCGCACGACCTGCTCAAGCGACGGCCCCGGGACGTACTCGCTCACGATGTACGGCCGGCCGTGGTGGAGCCCCATGTCCATCACGCGGGCCGTGCAGAACGGCGCGACGCGGCGCGCGATGTCGGCCTCGCGGAGGAAGCGCCTGCGGGCGTCGGGGTCCTCGGTCATCGATGCGTGCAGGACCTTGACGGCGACCTCGGCCCCCGAGGGCGTCTCGCCCAGATAGACGACCCCCTGGCCGCCCTGACCGAGAAGGCCCGTCAGCCGGTAGTCGCCTATTTGCCCGGGCTCTCCCGGATTGAGCGGGCGGCGGTTCGGCAATGCCCACCTCTGCGGAAGATCCCGGCGGATTCAAGCCCCTCGAGCATACGGCCTCGCATGCCGGGGGTGCCGCCCGCAGGCGGATCGGCCGGTCTCACCCATGGTCGCGGGGGCGTGGCGGAACGGGTCCTTCTCCCGGGCGCCGCTCCGCCTCCCGGCCGCCGTACGTCAGGGTTTGACCTCGCGCAGGCGCCCGGTCTCGACCTCGTAGACGAAGCCGCGTACCGACTCCTTGTGGGGGATGAAGGGGTCGGCCTTGATCCGGTTGATGGACTGGACGACGTCCTCGTCGAGGTCGGAGAAGGCTTCTGCGGCCCAGTCCGGCTTGATCCCGACCTCGTCCTGGATCTGCCGCTTCAAGGCGTCGTCGGTGAAGGTGAGCATGCCGCAGCCGGTGTGGTGGATCAAGATGATCTCCCGAGTGCCGAGCAGCCGCTGGCTGATGGCGAGGCTGCGCCGGTCGCCGGCGGTGACCACCCCTCCGGCGTTGCGGATCACGTGGGCGTCGCCCTCGGAGAGGCC
Organism: Microbispora sp. NPDC049125; assembly: GCF_040802045.1. Lineage (NCBI taxonomy): Bacteria > Bacillati > Actinomycetota > Actinomycetes > Streptosporangiales > Streptosporangiaceae > Microbispora > Microbispora sp. NPDC049125. The sequence goes on from NZ_JBEZDW010000011.1 coordinate 154,529, forward strand.
GAGGAGGCCGTACGGGTTGAGCCGGGCGTCCATGCAGGCGAGGATCGCCACGCCTTTGCCCGGGGGGAGCGGCAGATGTCCCTTGTCGAATGCCGCCGCGTAGCGCTCCGCGTTGGCGAGCAGCTCGTCGGTCACGCTCATGGTGTGCCCTCCTGGTGTCCGGCCGTCCGACCCACTCTTATCGGTAATCCCTACCAAGTCAATGGGTAATGTGACGGACCGTGAGGTTCACTCGCCGTTTCGTGATCGGTCAGCTCGACTCGAGCTCAAGGGTGCTCACCCGCGCGCGGGCCTCCGCCATGCCCTCCCGGTAGCGCTCGTCCCAGTGCGGGTCGTCGTCGGGGATCGCCCGGACCGTCTGGCTCGTCAGCTCCACCGGCCCCTTGCGGCCCGGCGCGACCTTCCTGACGACGATCAGCGTCCAGCCGTTCTCCATGACCGTGTCGACCTCCCAGCGCGGCGGGGCGGCCGCGCCGCGCCGCGCGTACGCGGGCGTCCCGCGCAGGAGCACTACCAGCAGGTACACGAGCGCGGCGACCAGGATGAAGGCCACCGGGAGGGCGAACACTCGCATCGGGTCCCGGCCCCTTACTTGGTGGGGAGTGCAACGCCTCCAGTATTGCCCGGAGCGTAGACGGTGATGCCCTGCGGGAGCGCCTTGAGCTTCTCGATCTCGGCGCATGTGGGGCACTTGTTGTAGCCGTCCTGGCGTGCCTTGTTGGCGTCCGCCTCGGCCCGCGCCTGGGCGACCTTCGCCTGCGCCTCCGTGACCTTGGCGAACGCCGCCTGCGCCTGGTCCACGGCGGCCTGGACCTCGCCCGGCAGGGTCACGCGGGACAGGTTGAAGTGGATGTCGGTGAGGAAGTCCGCGCCGAGCGTGGACTTGAGGTCCTCGGCGAGGCTGGTGTTCACCGCGTTCTGGATCTTGGCGATGTTGGCGTTGTTGCCCTGCTGCGGCAGGCCGCCGCCCTGCTGGTTGGAGGCGTTCTGCACGAGGGCGCAGGAGGACACCAGCTCGGCGCAGCGGAAGCTGTTGACCTGCGTGCGCAGGTCGTTGTCGATGACCGGGCGGATGATCTGGTCGAGGAAGGCCGACCATCCCAGGTCGCCGTCCCAGGGGAAGTACGTCCCGCCGTCCGCGCTGCGGAACTTGCGGGTGCCGAACTTGTCGTCGAACGACTTGAGCGTGGCGTGGTCGAGGTTCAGGCCGAAGTAGAGCGTGCCCTCGATGCCCATGTTGACGCCGTCGCTGCTCGGCACGGTCACCACGTCGACGCCGGAGCGCTCGCCGCGGCCCGCCTCCGAGGTGATCGTGTAGAACCGCTGCTGGGCGGGGTAGCGGTGGATCTGCGACCACCAGCCGATCCAGGTGACGCCGGAGGCCGGGTCGATGATCTGGCGCACGCGGTTGTCGTCGAGCGGGCCTCCGTCGCGGATGACGGCCACGTCGCCGCCGCTCGTGCGCTCGAACCCGTTGAAGGCGCCGATCACGGCGGGCACGGCGACGACGATGAGTGCGATCACCGCCAGGATGGCGATCCCGCGAAACGATCTTCTGGTTCCACCCGCGGGGGTGGCGGAGGTACGGCTGGGCATGGGGGGCTCCTCGGGGGGGCGACCGCCGCGGGCCGCGACGGGCGGCCCGGGCCGGGCGTGGAGAGGGTGGCTCGGCAGGACAAGCTAGCAGCAGCACGCCCGGGGTCCCGCATCCCCGCTCACAGCGCCGGAGCCGTGCGGGTCCCGTACGGCCCGCGGGACCGGGCCGTACGGGACCGGTGGTCAGAGCTCGACGGGGGCGAGCCTGCCGGTGTGGACGTCGTAGATGGCGCCGCCCACGGTGAGCGTCGAGGGGAGGAAGGGGCTGGCCTTGATACGGGTGACGTCGTGCCGCAGCGCGGCGTTCTGGTCGGGCACGGTGTGGAACTCCAGGCTCCGGGTGTCGATACCGCGCTCGGCGGCGATCAGGTCGTGCACCTCCTCGTCGGTCGACTTCGACATCCGGCAGTCGGTGTGGGGCATCACCAGGACCCGGTCGACGCCGAGCAGGTAGACGGCGAGGACGAGGGTCCTGAGCACGTCGTCCGTCACCCGGGCGCCGGCGTTGCGCAGGATCTTCGCGTCGCCCGCCCGCAGGCCCAGCAGGCCGAGCGGGTCGATGCGTGAGTCCATGCACGTCACCACGGCGAGCCCGCGGAGTGCACGGCCGGTCAGGTCGGAGCCGGAGAAGTCGCTCGCATACTTCTCGTTCGCGGCTAGCAGGTCATCGAAAGCACCGGTCATGGGGTAGATGCTGCCGCATGCCCATTTCCGGTGTCGTCGCGGGAGCCCCTTCACGGGACCTCCCCGGGTGAGAACGGCCGTCTCCTGGGCAGCCGCAGTGAGACAAGGCCCCCTTTTCGCTGGCTCCGCCGCGCGACACCGGTATAGGCTCTTCGGTGGTGTTCACGGCTAGAGAGGAGAGACCGATGAGTGGTATCGCCCGCATGCGGTCCGTGGTGATCGACTGTCCCGACCCCAAGGCCCTCGCGGAGTTCTACGGCGCCCTGGTCGGGTGGGACGTCATCAACCAGGACGACGAGTGGGTCACGCTGTCGGACGGAGGCCAGGTGCGCCTGTGCTTCCAGGCGGCGCCCGACCACAAGCCCCCGATCTGGCCCGACCCCGAGCACCCCCAGCAGTTCCACCTCGACGTGAGGGTCGACGACCTGGACAAGGCGGAGGCCGCCGTACTCGAAATCGGCGCGGTCAAGCACGGCCATCAGCCGAGCACGGAGGGCGGCTTCCGGGTCTACCTCGACCCCGCGGGTCACCCGTTCTGCCTGTGCGTGGCCGGCGCGGGAGACTGATCGCCGCCCCATCCCGCGCCGCGACGCGGTCCGGGCGTCTGGAGTCAGGCATGAAGCCGAACCGCTCCATCCCCGTCCTGATCCACCCCGATGTCGGCCAGGCCGTCGCCCCGGAGACGTGGGGCGGCACGTCCGCCGCGGCCGGTTGACGCGTCCTCGGCCGCGCCATGACATGCCGCTCCCGCGCCGGCCACACCGGCGCCGGAGCGGCACGTCGGCCGCGATGTCGCTGAAGCGCTAGACGCGCGGGTCCTCGCCGCCGGTGTCGCCGGTGGTGGCCATGCCCGCCGCTCCGGCGGCGGCGTCCTGCCTGCCGATGTCGGCCCCAAGGGCGCCGCCGAGCGCGGCGACGGCGTGGACGAGCCGCACCCCCGAGCCGTCACGGCGGCCCACCTCGTCGGGGAGCGACACCGGCTTGCCGGTCGGGGAGGCCGCCTTCACGGGAGCCGGGCCCGCCCAGGCCAGCAGCAGGACGTCCTCGCCCTTGAGGAAGCGCTGGGCCCGCACGCCGCCGGTCGCCCGGCCCTTCGCCGGGAAGTCGGCGTAGTCGGACACCTTGCCCGTGCCCATCTGGGTGCCGGGCAGGGCCGTCGAGGAGCCGGCGATGGTCACCACCCGCGACTCCCGCGAGGGGTCGACCACACCGAACCAGACGACCCGGGCGTCGCCGTCGAGCCTGACCCCGGCCATGCCGCCGGCCGGCCGGCCCTGCGGACGCACGACGGACGCGGGGAAGCGCAGGAGCTGGGCGTCGGAGGTGATGAAGACCAGGTCGTGGTCGGGGGAGACCAGCTCAACCGCCCCGATCACCGTGTCGCCTTCGCGCAGGCCGATGACCTCGAACTCGTCGCGGTTCGCCGGATACTCGGGGGTGACCCGCTTGACCACGCCCTGCGCGGTGCCGAGGGCCAGCCCCGGGCCGTCGGGGTCCAGCGAGCCCAGGCCGACGACCCTCTCGTCCGGCTCCAGCGAGACGTACTCCGCCACCGGATGGCCACCCGCCAGCGTCGGGGGGTTGGCCGTGGGCGGCAGCGTGGGAAGGTCGACCACCGACACGCGGATCGCCCGCCCCTTGGAGGTGACGACCGCCACCTCGCCCCTGACGGTGGAGCGGACCACCGACACCAGCACGTCGTGGGCCGCGCGGTCGCCGTCGCCCTCGATGGGCGAGGCGCCGGCCGTGCGGGCCAGCAGGCCGGTGGAGGACAGCAGGACGGCACAGGGGTCGTCGGGCACCTCCAGCGGCACCACGGCCGTCCTGGCGGCGTCCGACGACTCCAGCAGCACCGTCCGGCGCGGCGTGCCGTACGTCTTGGCGATCTCGGCCAGCTCGGCCGACACGACCTTGCGGAGCCGGTCCTCCGAGGCGAGGATGCCGCTCAGCTCGGCGATGTCGGCCTGGAGCGACTCCTTCTCGCGGTCGAGCTCCAGCTTGTCGTACCGGGTGAGGCGGCGCAGCGGCGTGTCGAGGATGTAGTTGGCCTGGATCTCGCTGAGCTCGAAGACCTCCCTCAGGCGCGCCCGCGCCTGCCCGGAGTCGTCCGAGGAGCGGATCACCTGGATGACCTCGTCGATGTTGAGCAGCGCGACGATGAGGCCGTCGACGAGGTGCAGCCGCTCCTCGCGCCTGCGCAGCCGGTAGGAGGAGCGGCGCCGTACGACGTCGAGCCGGTGGTCGACGTAGACGCTGAGCAGCTCGCGCAGGCCGAGCGTGCGGGGCTGCCCGTCGACGAGCGCGACGTTGTTGATGCCGAAGGTCTCCTCCATCGGCGTGAGCCGGTAGAGCTCGTCGAGGACGGCCTCGGGGTTGAAGCCGTTCTTGATCTCGATGACCAGGCGCAGGCCCTTGTGGCGGTCGGTCAGGTCCTTGAGGTCGGCGATGCCGGTGATCCGCTTGGCGTTCACCAGCTCCTTGATCTTGGTGACCACGCGCTCGGGGCCGACGTTGAACGGCAGCTCCGTGACGACGAGCCCCTTGCGACGCGGCGTCACGGGCTCGATGGACACCTTGGCCCGCATGCGGAACGTGCCACGGCCGGTGGCGTACGCGTCCCTGATGCCGCTCAGGCCGATGACGGAGCCGCCGGTCGGCAGGTCCGGCCCGGGGATGAAGCGCATCAGCTCTTCCAGCGTGGCGTCCGGCCGCTTGATCATGTGCCGGGCCGCGGCGATGACCTCCCCGAGATTGTGGGGGGCCATGTTGGTGGCCATGCCGACCGCGATGCCGGACGCGCCGTTGACCAGCAGGTTGGGGAACGCCGACGGCATGACCGACGGCTCGGTCTCCTGGCCGTCGTAGTTGGGCTTGAAGTCGACGGTCTCCTCGTCGATCGACTGCACCATGAGCATGGCCGCCGGGTCCAGGCGGGCCTCGGTGTACCGCATGGCCGCGGGGGAGTCGTCGGGCGAGCCGAAGTTGCCGTGCCCGTCGACCAGCGGCAGCCGCATCGAGAACGGCTGCGCCAGCCGTACGAGGGCGTCGTAGATCGCTGTGTCGCCGTGCGGGTGCAGCTTGCCCATGACGTCGCCGACGACCCGGGAGCACTTGACGTGGCCGCGCTCGGGGCGCAGGCCCATCTCGCTCATCGAGTAGAGGATGCGGCGCTGGACCGGCTTGAGGCCGTCGCGCGCGTCGGGCAGCGCGCGCTGGTAGATCACCGAGTAGGCGTACTCGAGGTAGCTGCTCCGCATCTCCGCGGAGACGTCGATGTCGACGATCCGCTCCTCGAAGTCCTCATCCGGCGGGGGTGTCGTCGTGCGTCGGGCCATATCGAACATTGTGCCGATGACTGGGCGTGGTCGCGACCTGCCTGCCGTCTCCGGCCGATTTCACCGGTCCTGTCGTACGGTCCTCCTCCCGAGCACGCGACGCGGCTCGTGATCATAGACAGTCATGTCCGCTCCTCGTTCGGAACGCCGGTGGGCGGTGTTTCCGCGCGTCCGGGGGGCGTCCCGATGCGGCGGCGAATCCACGTTCGCGATACCACCGATCCCCGTCAGAAGGCCGGGCTGGGGGAAGGCGCCGGGCGGCGCGTGGCTGGGTGCGTTGTGGTCGTCGGGGATAGCAGATCCTCGTCGTCGAGGCATGGCGGGAAGGCCGCGTCGTGGACGATCGGGCGATTCCCTTAACCGGTCGGAAACCTTGACGCAACATCCGAACAAACGCATAGTGAGGACGATCGCGCCGCTCGGGCGCAGCATCATCCATGGAGGCCGCAAGCGCATTTCCGGCCGGTGAAGTGTTAACGCTAACAATTCTTCTCTCGTACCTACGCCTTCCACCCCCCGAAACGCGAGAGGTAATCATGGTGGTTCGCTCAGGAATCCCGCAGCTGAGAAGGGCCCTGCTAGCCGCTGGTGCGGCAGTGGCGCTCGCCGCCGGCTTCGTCACCGGCACGGCCGGCACGTCACAGGCCGCGGGATCGCTGTCGTGCGACATCTACGCCGCGGGCGGCACGCCCTGTGTGGCGGCGCACAGCACGACCCGTGCCCTGTACGCCAACTACAACGGCCCGCTGTACCAGGTGCGCCGTTCCTCCGACAACACCACCCGTGACATCGGCGTCCTGAGCGCGGGAGGAGTGGCCAACGCCGCCGCGCAGGACTCATTCTGCGCCGGCACCACCTGCCTGATCACGATCATCTACGACCAGTCGGGGCGTAACAACCGGCTCACCCAGGCGCCTCCGGGCGGGTTCTCCGGCCCGGCGGCGGGCGGATACGACAACCTCGCCAACGCGACTGCGGCGCCGGTCACGGTCGGCGGCCAGAAGGCCTACGGCGTGTACGTGTCTCCGGGCACCGGCTACCGCAACAACAACACCAACGGCGTCGCGAAGGGGGACCAGCCCGAGGGGATGTACGCCATCTTCGACGGCACCCACTACAACGGCGGCTGCTGCTTCGACTACGGCAACGCCGAGACCAACAGCCGTGACAACGGCAACGGCACGATGGAGGCCATCTACTTCGGCAACATCAAGGTCTGGGGCTACGGCGCCGGCAACGGCCCCTGGATCATGGCCGACCTGGAGAACGGCCTGTTCTCCGGCGTCAACCAGCACTACAACGCGAACGACCCCAGCATCAGCCACCGCTTCCTCACGGCCATCATCAAGGGTGAGCCCAACCACTGGGCCATCCGCGGCGGCAACGCCCAGTCCGGCGGCCTGTCGACCTTCTACAACGGCGTGCGGCCCAACGTCTCGGGCTACAACCCGATGAAGAAGGAAGGCGCCATCATCCTCGGCATCGGCGGCGACAACAGCGTCGGCGCCGCGGGCACCTTCTACGAGGGTGTGATGACCTCCGGCTACCCGTCGGACGCCACCGAGAACGCGGTCCAGGCCGGCATCGTCGCCGCCGGATACTCCACGTCGACAGGCGGGCCCCAGAACGGCACGCTCACCCCCGGCTCGTCGATCTCGCTGAAGGCCACGACCGCCGGCTACACGGACCGCTACATCCGTCATTACAACGACAACGCCATCACGTCGGTGATCAACTCGTCCAGCTCGTCCACCGACAAGAGCGACGCCACCTGGATCGTGCGCAGCGGCCTGGCCAGCAGCTCGTGCGTGTCGTTCGAGTCGAGGAACTACCCGGGTGAGTACCTGCGGCACTACAACTACCAGTTGCGCCGGCAGGCCGCCGACGGGAGCGCGCAGTTCCGCGCCGACGCCACCTTCTGCCCCCAGGCGGGCAGGAACGGCCAGGGCACGTCGTTCGCCTCGTACAACTACCCGACCCGGTTCATCCGCCACTACAACAACACCGTCTACATCGCCTCGAACGGCGGGTCGAACGCCTTCGACAACTCCAGCTTCTGGGCCGACGACGTGAGCTGGATCGTCTCCCAGCCCTGGGCGGTGTGAGCACCGGCGCCTGAGTGGGCGCCCTCCTGACCGGGCGTCCACGGCGGGAGCCGTCCCGGGGGCGGCTTTCCACGGGACCGCTTTTCACGAGGCTCGTGTTCACGGGGGGTTCGTGTTCAGGGGAGTGTGCGAGTGCCGGGCGGGGTCGCGTGATCGAGCGTGGAAGCGGGCGGGCGCGGTCAGGCGCGCGGGCCCGCCCCCGGCCAGGGGCCGGGGGTGGCGCCCTCGTCCTCGTCGCCCGGCGCGTTCCGCTTCTCGTCGTAGATCCGGAAACCCCTGGCCCGGTAGTTGGCCAGCGCCGCCGGCCCGTCGAGCGAGCAGGTGTGCACCCATACGCGCCGGGTGGCCTCCCGACCGGGCCAGCGGCCGGCGAGGTCCCAGGCGCGCGCCGCGCCCTCGGACAGCAGGTGCCCGCCGAGGCCCCGTCCGATGGCGTACGGCAGCAGCCCGAAGTAGGCGATCTCCACCGTGCCCTCCTCCTGGGCGTCGAGCTCCACGTAGCCTGCGGGCGTGCCGCGCAGCCAGGCCACCCAGATCTCGGCGCCGGGACGCGCGAGCCAGTCCATCCACTGCCGCCAGGTCCACGGCAGCCGGTCCGTCCACTGCCAGTCACCGCCGACGGCCGTGTAGAGGAACCGGCCGAACTCCGGGCTCGGCACCTCGGCGCGGACGATGTCGACAGGCTCGCCGGGCCGGTGAGCCGGCCGTAGGTCGGCGGGGCTGGTCTGTTCGAGATACCACGTGGTCACGTCCATAACGGGACACATCCAACCATCCGTCCCGGGCGGCGGCGGAAATGGTCGGCCGGACCTGATACCAATGGCGGAGTGAGCGAAGAAGAGACGCTGCGCGAAGAGGCCGAGGCCCGGCTGCGGGCCCTCGCGGGCGACGGGGCGCGCCTGCGTGACGACCAGTGGACCGCGATCAAGGCCCTGGTCATGGACCGCCGCCGCGCGCTCGTCGTGCAGCGCACCGGCTGGGGCAAGTCGGCCGTCTACTTCATCGCGACCGCGCTGCTGCGCGAGCTGGGGGAGGGGCCGACGGTCATCGTCTCGCCGCTGCTGGCGCTGATGCGTAACCAGATCGCCGCCGCCGAGCGCGCGGGCATCCACGCCGAGACGATCAACTCGGCCAATCCCGAGGAGTGGGAGAAGGTCTACGGCCGGGTGGCCGAGGGCATGGTCGACGTGCTGCTGGTCAGCCCCGAGCGGCTCAACAACCCTGACTTCCGCGACCAGGTGCTGCCCGAGCTGGCCGAGAGCGCCGGGCTGCTGGTGATCGACGAGGCGCACTGCATCTCCGACTGGGGCCATGACTTCCGCCCGGACTACCGGCGCCTGCGCACGCTGCTCGCCGAGCTCCCGCCGGGCATCCCGGTCCTCGCGACGACCGCCACCGCCAACGCCCGGGTCACCCGCGACGTCGCCGAGCAGCTCGCCACCACGCAGGACGGCGCCCCGGAGTGGGACGAGCCTTCCGGCGACGGCGACGGCGACGGCGACGGCGACGGCGACGGCGACGGCGGTGCCGGTGCCGGTGTGCTCGTCCTGCGCGGGCCGCTGGAGCGGGACAGTCTGCATCTCGGCGTCGTACGCCCCTCCTCCGCCGAGCAGCGGCTCGCCTGGCTTGCCCGGGCGCTCCACGAGCTGCCCGGCTCGGGGATCGTCTACACGCTGACGGTGGCCGCCGCGCAGGAGATCGCCGCGTACCTTCGGGAGCAGGGCCACCGGGTGGCCGCCTACACCGGGCAGACCGAGCCCGCCGAGCGGCTCGCCGCCGAGGAGGACCTCCTCGGCAACGAGATCAAGGCGCTTGTGGCGACCTCCGCCCTCGGCATGGGCTTCGACAAGCCCGACCTCGGCTTCGTCGTCCATGTGGGCGCGCCGCCCTCACCCGTGGCGTACTACCAGCAGGTGGGCCGCGCCGGCCGCGGCGTCGAGAGGGCGGAGGTCGTCCTGCTCCCCGGCACCGAGGACAGGGAGATCTGGAGCTACTTCGCCTCGCTCGCCTTCCCGCCGGAGCAGCAGGTCAGGGCCGCGCTGGAGGCGCTGTCCGAGGGTGGCGTGCTGTCCACCGCCGCCCTGGAGACGAGGGTCGACCTCAGCCGCGGCCGGCTGGAGATGATGCTCAAGGTCCTCGACGTGGACGGGGCCGTCCGCCGGGTCAGGGGCGGCTGGGAGGCCACGGGGGAGCCGTGGACCTACGACGCGGAGCGCTACGCCCGGGTGGCGGCCGAGCGCCGGGCCGAGCAGGAGGCCATGCTCGGCTACATCGCCACGACCGAGTGCCGGGAGCGTTTCCTGCGCCGTCACCTCGACGACGACACCGCCGAGCCGTGCGGCCGGTGTGACAACTGCACGGGCGCACACCGCTCACCGGAGTTGGAGGCGTCGGCGGTCGAGGCGGCGCACGCCCGGCTGGCCCGGCCCGGAGTGGAGATCGAGCCGCGCCGGCAGTGGCCGACGGGGCTGCCGGACGTGAAGGGCCGGATCAGGCCGGAGCTGTGCGCCGAGCCGGGCCGCGCCCTGGGCAGGCTCACCGACATCGGCTGGGGCACCCGGCTGCGGGAGCTCCTCGCGGCCGGTGACGGACCGGTGCCCGACGACGTGTTCGCCGCCGTGATCGACGTGCTGAAGTCGTGGGAGTGGGAGCGGCGCCCGGTGGCCGTGGTGACCGTGCCGTCGGCCACACGGCCGGTTCTGCTCGCCACGCTGGCCGAACGGCTGTCGCGCGTGGGCCGCCTCGATCACCTCGGGGAGCTGGGCTACCGGAGCGGGCCGCCGGCCCGCCGGCACAACAGCGCCCAGCGGGTGGCCGCGATCAGGGCCACGCTGGGGACGCCCCGGGAGCTGGCCGCGAAGATCGCCGCGGCGGACGGCCCGGTGCTGCTGGTCGACGATCGTGTGGAGACCGGCTGGACGATGGCCCTCGCCGCCGCCCAGATCCGGCACGCGGGAGCCCCAGCGGTGCTGCCCCTGGCCCTGGCGGCCACGACCTGACCGCCGTCCCGGCCGTCCCTGTTCCGGCGCCCGGCGGCGACGGCCTGACCGCCGTCCCGGCCGTCCCTGTTCCGGCGCCCGGCGGCGACGGTCTGAGCGCCGCTCTGCCGCCGTAGGAGATCTGCCGTAAGAGATCGCCGTAGGAGGTCTAGAGGCGGGGGCGGGCGCCGAGGTTGGAGATGCACTTGGCCGCGAGCGCGTTGCCGGCGGCCAGGGCCTCGGCGGGAGGCTTGCCCTCCAGCCACGTCGGCAGGAATCCGGCGGTGAACGCGTCACCCGCGCCGGTGCCGTCCACCATCCGGTCGACGATCTCTCCGGGGGCCCGGACGGGCTCGGGCCGGTTGTTGGTGTACCAGAGCGCGCCCTCGGCGTTGAGCTTGATCACGACCTGGGGGAACCAGGCGGTCAGCACCTTCGCCGCCGCCGCCGGGTCGTCCCGGCCGGTCAGCACCTTGGCCTGGTCGATGTTGGCGAACAGCAGCTTGGCGCCGTGCGTCCACTCTAGGAACGGCTCCGCGCCGGTGCGCTCCAGGGGCGCGGCCGAGGCGCAGTCGATGGAGATCGTCATCCCGGCGCGGCGGGCGAGGTCGAGCGCGGCCAGCCCGGCGTCGCGCGAACCGTCGTTGATCAGGGTGTAGCCGGACATGTGCAGGTGGCCGCCGTTGAACAGGTCACGCGGCAGGTCCTCGGGGGACAGCGCGGCGTTGGCGCCGGGATCGGACAGCATGGTCCGCTCGCCCTTGTGGGTGACCAGCACGACGCAGGTGCCGGTGGGCCGCTCGGGGTCCATCACGAGCCGGGCGTCCACGCCGTAGCCCATGAGCTCCATGTCGCGGTTGCGCCCGGTGATGTCGGCGCCGCGCCGGCCGATGAAGGCCACTTCCGAGCCCTCGACGGCGAGCCAGCTGGCGATGTTGGCTCCGGAGCCGCCACCGTGCATGGTCACCACGGCCGGGGTGTCGCTCGCCCTCGCGAGAGGGAACCTGGCGCGGGCGACCGCGTCGGTCATGAGATCGCCCACCACGACGACCCGCGTCATGATGTCACCACCTTGCCAACTGCTTGTGGAGGAGGAGCGCGGCCCGCTGGAGGGGCGGCTTCCTCTCCGTGCTGTGAGGCTGACGCCCAGAAACCTAACAGTTTCCGGCCTAGTCGTGGGGCCGGGATCGGACAGACGGTCACAGTCGATGCACAAGCGTTGTCCAAGCCGAGCGTACCCCGAGCCGGCGAAGTGCGGATATGTCGTCATGCTCGGCGGGGACGTCGCGTGGGGAAACCGCCCAAGTCACGTAAGCCGGGCACGGCTAGCCTCGGATGCGTGCACCCTCAGTACCCCGCGCACTGGGAGGCCGACGTCGTCCTGTCCGACGGCGGCACGGCCCACCTGCGCCCGATCCGTCCGGACGACGCCGGCCTGCTGCGCTCCTTCTACTCCAGGCTGTCGGAGCAGTCGATCTACTACCGGTTCTTCGGCCCGCGCCCACGGCTCACCGACCGGGAGATCGCCTGGTTCACCAACGTCGACTACGACGACCGCGTCGCGCTCATCGCGACGATCGGCGCCGAGATGGCCGCCGTCGTACGGTACGACCGGGTGGAGCCGAGGGACCACGCCGAGGTCGCCTTCCTCGTCGAGGACGCCCACCAGGGCAGGGGGATGGCCTCGGTGCTGATGGAGCACCTGCGTGCGGCCGCCCGTGAGCGCGGGATCAGGACGTTCATCGCCGACGTGCTCCCGGGCAACCACCGGATGACCTCCCTTTTCCGGCAGGCGGGCTACACGGCGCAGAGCCAGTTCGAGGACGGGGTCGTCCGCATGACGCTCGACCTGTCCAGCACCGAGACCGCGCTGGAGGTGCGGCTCGCCCGCGAGCACCGGGCCGAGGCCAGGTCGATCGCCCGCCTCCTGACGCCCGAGTCGGTCGCGGTGATCGGCGCCAGCCGGGAGCCTGGCGGGATCGGGCAGACGGTGCTGCGCAACCTCCTGGCGGCCGACTTCTCCGGGCCGGTCTATCCGGTCCACCGGTACGCGCGGGCCGTGGCCGGCGTCCGGGCGTACCCGAGCGTCTCGGCGATCGACGGAGGCGTGGACCTGGCCGTGCTCGCCGTGCCGGCCGAGGGCGTGCTCGAACTGGTGGAGGAGTGCGCGCGCAAAGGGGTGAAGGGCCTGGTCGTGGTGTCCTCCGGCTTCGGCGAGACCGGCCCCGAGGGCGTGGCCCGCCAGGAGGACCTCGTCAGCATCGCCAGGGCGTACGGCATGCGCGTGGTCGGGCCGAACTGCCTCGGGATCGCCAACACCGACCCCGCCGTACGGCTCAACGCGACGCTCGCGGCGACCCTGCCGGGACGGGGGAGGGTCGGCTTCTTCAGCCAGTCGGGCGCGCTCGGCACGGCGCTGCTGCAGCGGGTGGCCCAGCGGGGCATGGGCATCTCGACGTTCGTCTCGGCGGGCAACCGGGCCGACGTCTCGGGCAACGACCTGCTCCAGTACTGGGAGGAGGACGCCGACACCGACGTGATCCTGCTCTACCTGGAGTCGCTGGGGAACCCCCGGAAGTTCACCCGGCTCGCCCGCCGGATCGCGCGCGCCAAGCCGGTGGTCATGGTGAAGAGCCGCGGGGTGCCCGGCGGGCACGCCGCTCCCGTGCTCGGCCTGCCCGACGGCGCGCAGAGCTCGCTTTTCGCACAGGCCGGGGTGATCCGGGTGGACGACCTCACCCAGCTCTTCGACGTGGCGCAGCTCCTCGCGCACCAGCCACTCCCGGAGGGGCCCCGGGTGGGCCTGGTCGGCAATTCTGACGCTCTGGCGTTGCTCGCGGCCGAGGCCTGCGCGGGGGCGGGCCTGGAACCGGCCGCGCCGGTCAACCTGGGGGCCCGCGCCGGCGCCGCCGAGTTCTCCGAGGCGCTGGCCGCGGTCCTGCCCGAGGTCGACGCGGCCGTCGTGATCTACATGCCGCCGATTCCGGGATGCGTCGACGAGGTGGCCGCGAGGCTGGTCGCCGTGGCGCGCGAGTCCGGCAAGCCGGTGCTGGCGACCTTCCAGGGGGAGCTCGGCATGCCGCCCGCCCTGCGCGTGACCGGCGAGGAGGGGGAGCCCGCCCGGGGGTCGATCCCGTCATACCCGGCGCCTGAGGAGGCCGTGCGCGCGCTCGCCCACGTGGTGCGGTACGCCCGGTGGCGCCGGGAGCCGGCGGGGACGGTGCCACTGATCCAGGGCGCCGACCCGGCCCGGGCCCGCGAGATCGTGGCCGGGGCGCTCGCGCGGGGGGACGGCCGGGACCAGGAGCTCGACGCCACCGAGCTGCTGGCGTGTTACGGGATCGAGGTGTGGCCGGCGCGCGTCGCGGACTCCGCCGACGAGGCGGTGGAGGCGGCCGGCGACATCGGCTGGCCGGTGGTGGTCAAGTCGGCGGACCCGGAGGACGCCCGGCGGGCGGGCACGGTCCGGATCGGCCTCACCGAGCCCGCCGGGCTCCGGCAGGCGTACGCGGACCTTGCCGCGCTGCTCGGGCCGGGGGCGCGGCTCGCCGTTCAGCGCATGGCGCCGCAGCCGTCGGTGCCCACCGTCGTCGGCGTCGTGCAGGACCGGCACTTCGGCGGGGTCGTCTCGTTCGGCCTCGGCGAGGTGACCGCCCGCCTGCTCGGCGATCAGGCGTACCGGCTCGCGCCGCTCACCGCCGACGACGCGGCGGGCCTGGTGCGGTCGGTCAGCACCGCGCCGCTGCTCTTCGGCGAGTACGGCTACCCGCCCGTGGCGGTCGAGGCGCTGGAGGACCTGCTGGTGCGGATCGGGCTGCTGGCCGACGCGCTGCCCGAGGTCGCCCGGATGGACCTCGACCAGGTGCTCGTCGGACAGGCCGGGGTGGCGGTCCTCGGCGCCCGGGCCGTCCTGCGGCCCGCCACCGGCCCCCGCCCGGACGTCGGGCCGCGCCGCCTCGGCTGACAGCCGGGCTATGAGGGCCGTCCCGGAGGTCAAGGCGGTGAGGGGCGGGGAGGGCGATGCGGGAGCCGGCCGGCGCGGGGATGGGGAGCGCCGAACGGCGAGGGACGGCCAGGCAAAGGGGGTCCGGCGGAAAACCTGTCCCGTTCAGGTGTGAAACACCCGTCCCATACAGGGCAGGATGGACCCATGAGGGAAACCCGACTCTCCGCCGCGGGCATGCGCGAAGCCATCGACCGCAGCGGTTACTACCCGGACCTGGTCGCCGGCGCGGTGGACGACGCGCTCGGCAATGAGCCGGTCACGGCATACGTCGTGCATCACGAGGCAACGTTCGATCCCGCGATGGAGGTGCGCAGGCACGTCACCGTGCTGGTGCTGTCTCCGACCAGGCTGCTGGTGTGCCACACCGACGAGCATCCGCCCGCCGAGGGCATGCCGGCCTCACACGCCTCCACCACGACCGAGGCCGTGCGGATCAGCCGCATCCAGTCGGTCGCCGTCACCAGGGTGGTCCCCGACCCGGCGTCGTACGTTCCGGGCGTTCCGCCCACCGAGGTCACGCTGACCATCGGCTGGGGCGCCATCTCCCACGTCGATCTCGAGCCCGCGACGTGCGGCGACGAGAACTGCGAGACCGACCACGGCTACACCGGCGCGGTCACCGCGGACGATCTTTCCCTGCGCGTGAGCGAGGCGGCCGACGGCCCCGAGGCCGTCACCCACGTGCTGGCCTTCGCCAAGGCGCTCTCCGAGGCCACGGCCCGCGCCGCGAGCTGACGGCCCTCGTCCACGCCGATCCCAGGGAGGCGACGTGATCGGCCCCGATCCCCACATGGTGCCCGACGGAGTTCCCGACGCCGGTCCCGATGCGGCGCTGGACGGGGTGCGTGACGCCGGTCCCGATGCGGCGCTGCACCCTGGGCCGTCCGTGCATGGGCCCAATCTCGGGCCGCCCGGCGCCGGGCGGCCCTCTGACGGGCTCGGGGCCGTCGACGGTGCGCGGCCGTCCGAGCCGGTTGCGGGGCCGGTTGCCGAGCCGGTTGCGGGGCCGGTTGCCGGGCCGCAGGGGGTGCCGGACGCGAAGCCGTTCGCGGCCGCCGCCGGGCCCCTGTCCGCGCCCCCGTCCGGGGCCGGGGTGGAGCCGTTCGTTCCCGCGTACGGCACGGCGTCGCTGGCGGACCTGCCGGGATCGCTGCTAGCCTCCCTCGGCCTGCCCACCCCGAACACGCTGAGCCTGGATCCCGCCGGGCGGGTGTGCCTGTTCCTCGTCGACGGTCTCGGGGCCGAGCTGCTCGCCGCGTATCCCGATGCGGCGCCGTTCCTGTCCGAGCGGCTCCGCCGGACGCTCACGGCCGGCTTTCCCTCCTCGACCCCGACCAGCCTGGCCACGCTCGGCACCGGCGCCCCGCCCGGTGAGCACGGCATGCTGGGCATCCAGATGGCCGTCCCGGGTGAGGGGCGGCTGTTCAACTGCCTGCGCTGGACCGCTCCCGGGCTGCCCATCGACCCCGACGTGTGGCAGCCGGCGGAGACCGTCTACGAGCGCATGGCGGCCCAGGGGGTGGACCCGGTCTACGTGGCGCCCGCGTCCTTCGACGGCACCGGGCTGACCCAGGCCGTCTACCGGGGGATGCGCTACTGGGCCGCCGACACGGTGGACGAGCGGGTGGAGGGCGTGCGGAGGGCACTTCGGGACAGCTCGTTCGTCACCGTCTACTACGGCGACGTGGACCGCGCGGGTCACGAGTCCGGCTGGGGCAGCCCCGAGTGGCTGGAGCAGCTCGCGATCGTCGACCGCATGGCCGAGCGGATCACCGAGGCGCTGCCGCCCGGGTCGGCTCTCTACGTCACCGCCGACCACGGCATGATCAACGCCGCCGACAAGGTCGACTTCGACCGACGCCCCGACCTGCGCGAGGGGGTCCTCATGCTGGGCGGCGACGCCCGTGCCCGGCACCTGTACACGGCCCCGGGGGCCGCGCCGGCCGTGTACGACACCTGGCGCGAGGCCCTGCGCGGCCGGGCCTGGGTGGTCACCCGGGAGGAGGCGGCCGACGCCGGCTGGTTCGGGCGCCGGCTCCGCACGGAGTGGCTCGGCCGGATCGGCGACGTCATGGCGGTGCCGTACGGCGACTGCGTGATCGTCGCCTCGGAGGCGGAGCCGGTGGAGTCGTCGCTGGTCGGCTACCACGGCTCCCTCACCCCGGCCGAGCAGAACGTCCCCCTGCTCGAGATCCGCCGCTGACGACTGGCGCGGGCTCGGCTCCGCCGGCGGCTGCGGCGGTCGCCGGTCGGTCACCGGAACCGCCGGCGCTAGGCTGCTGTGCCGTGCAGACGACGCGCCTCGACACCGCTCGGATCCGGGCCGCTCGCCGGGTGATCGACCCGATTTTCCTCGACACCCCGCTGTACCGCTGCGAGGCGCTGGAGCCCGTTCTCGGGTGCGCGGTGAGCGTCAAGCTCGAAACGGCGAACCCGGTCCGCAGCTTCAAGGCCCGGGGCACGGAACTGGTCGCGAGCCTGCTCGCCGGCGACGGCTCGGGAGCCGTGGTGTGCGCCAGCGCGGGCAACCTCGGCCAAGCTCTCGCCTGGTCCGGTCGCGGCCGGGGGCTCGACGTCACCGTCGTGGCGTCCCGCTTCGCGCCCGCGGCCAAGCTCGATCGCATCCGCGCATTGGGCGCCAGGCTGGAATTGGTGGACGGCGACTTCGACATGGCCCGGGAGCGCGCGGCGGCCGTCGCACGGCACGACGGCATCCGGCTGGTCGAAGACAGCCTGGACATCGAGACCTGCGAGGGCGCGGCCACCATCGGCCTGGAACTGGTGGACACCGTGCCGTCGTTCGACACCGTCCTGATCGCTCTCGGCGGCGGGGCGCTGGCCACCGGTGTGGGTCATGTGGTGAAGGCCTTGGCGCCCGAAGTCGAGGTGATCTGCGTCCAGCCGCTGGGCGCACCGGCGATGACACACTCCTGGCACAGGCGGCGCGTCGTCACCACCGACTCGACCGACACCATCGCTGACGGCGTCGCCGGCCGCCGCCCCATCCCGGCCGTCCTGGACGACCTCCTCCTGGTCGCCGACGACGCCGTCCTGGTCGAGGAGGCGTCGATCATCGCCGGCATGCGGCTGCTCCTCGACCACGCCGGCCTCGTCGTCGAACCGTCGGCCGCCCTGGGCATCGCGGCGATCCTCGAAGACCGTGACCGCTTCGCCGGCCGCCACGTGGTCACCATCGTGTGCGGAAGCAACGTCGACGTGGACGCCTATCACCGCTGGGTCGGTGCGGCCTCCGACCACAGATAGACGAAGCCTCGGTGCGGGCCGGGGCGGCAGACCGCGCGGGCCGGCGAGCGAGCCCCTCAGAAGAACCGGTCAAGGCTTGCGGCCCACGCCGCAGAAGGCGTCGACCTCCTCGGGGATGCCCCAGGGGATGGATTCGGCCCGCCAGCGCGACACTGACACGATGCCCGGGTCGACAAGCTCCAGGCCGTCGAAGAAGCCGGCGATCTGGGCCGGGGTCCGGGAGGTGTAGGGCGCTCCGCCTCGTTCGTCCCAGACCTGGATGGCCTCGTCCCGCGCCGAGCCGTGGACGACGCTGGTGCCGTCGTTGAGCGCCATGTAGCTGCCCGACGGGAGGGCGTCGATCAGCGTGCGCACGATCGCGTTCGCCTGGTCGTTGTCGACCACGTTGCCCATGATTCCCAGCATCATCAGCCCGATCGGCCGGCTGAAGTCGAGCGTCTTGGCAGCCTCGGCGAGGATGATGCCGGGGTCGCGTACGTCGGCGTCGATGTAGTCGGTCGCACCTTCGGGGGTGCTGGTGAGCAGGGCCCGAGCGTGGACGAGGACCAGCGGGTCATTGTCGACGTAGACGATCCGCGACTCCGGGGCGATGCGCTGTGCCACCTCGTGGGTGTTGTCGTGGGTGGGCAGTCCCGTGCCGATGTCGAGGAACTGGCGGATGCCGACGTCACCGGCTAAGTGGCGCACGACGCGGGCGAGGAATGCCCGGGAGTGGCGGGCGACCTCGATGATGTTGGGAAAGACCTCGACGATCTTGGCACCGACCTCTCGGTCCACGGGGTAATGATCCTTGCCGCCCACCCAGTAGTTCCATATCCGAGCCGAATGCGGCGTGTTGGCGTCGATCTTCGGAGAGCTCTGTGGGGGTGAGGAATCGTGGTCGGTCATGAGGCTCGTCTCCTGGGTAGCTGTGATCTCGACTTGATCATTGGATCAATCGGGTGAGATCGCAAGGTTGATGCGAGTCGTGATGCCGGTGTGATGGTCATCGGCAGCGCCGGATCGCCCGCGCCCCGGACGGGCGGGCGGTGGCCGGGGGCGGACAGGAGACAATGCTGGTGGCCCGTTTCGCGTTCTGGAGGTAGGTCCGATGAGCCCGCTGATCACTGCCGAGGAGCTCGCCGCGCTCGACGACGTCACCGTTCTCGACGTCCGGTGGCGGCTGGGCGGTCCCGCCGGAATCGAGTCCTACCGGGAGGGCCACGTCCCGGGCGCCGTCTTCTGCGACCTCGACGCCGATCTCGCCGCCCCTCCCGGGCCGGCCGGTCGGCACCCGCTCCCGGAGGCCGGCGCCTTCCAGTCCGCCATGCGCCGGCTCGGCGTGTCCGGCTCCCGGCCCGTGGTCGTCTACGACGACGCCGACTCCACCTCTGCCGCGCGGGCCTGGTGGACGCTCCGCTACTACGGCCACCGCGACGTCCGCGTGCTGGACGGCGGGCTGCGCGCCTGGGCGCAGGCCGGCCTCCCGCTGACGAAGCAGCAGGAGCCGGTCGCGCCGGGCGACTTCACCGCGGTTCCCGGCGGCATGCCGGTCCTCGACGCCGACCAGGCCGCGGAGCTGGCGGACAGCGGGATCCTGCTCGACGCCCGCGCCCCCGAGCGGTACCGCGGCGAGGTCGAGCCGGTCGACCCCGTGGCCGGGCACATCCCCGGCGCGGTCAGCGCCCCCACCGGCCAGAACGTCGAGCCCGGCGGCCGATTCCACCTCAGGGAGTACCTCCGGGAGCGGTTCAACACGCTCGGCGTGGTGGACGGCGTGCCGGTCGGGGCCTACTGCGGGTCGGGCGTGACGGCCGCCCACGAGGTGCTGGCGCTGGAGGTGGCCGGCCTTCCGGCGGCGCTCTACGTCGGCTCGTGGTCCAACTGGGTCACCGACCCCGGCAGGCCCGTCGCCACCGGCTGAACCGCCGTCCCCGGGGCAGGCGCGCCCGAGGACGATCCGCCGGCTCCTGACCGCCTGTTCCGCACACTCCCGGCCGCGTACGCCGAGAAGGACGAACGCGGCGCGATCCAGGGCGTCGCCCGCCTGCCGCGGCGCGGCCTGAGCCTGCCCCGCCCACGCCCTGCTGACCGGCCGGCCCGCCCGGACGTCGCGACACCGTGCGAAGGAGAGTCCATGGACCCCCGGCAGACGTCGGGCACATCGAAGCCGCGCGAGGAGTTCCAGCGGCGCTCGCAATGGGTGACGATCCTCATCGTCTACATCGGCGGGGTCGTCGCGGCGATGAGCCTCGGCAAGTTCGCCTCGGTCGGGCCGGTCGTGGCGGCCCAGCTGGGGCTGTCGCTGTCGCAACTGGGCTGGGTGATCTCGGCGGTCGTCGGCGTGGGAGCCGTCGCGGGGCTGCCCGCCGGGTATCTGGTCCGCCGCTTCGGCGCGGAACGATCGCTGGTCGCCGGCCTGGTCCTGATCGCGGCGGCCGGCGCGGCGAGTGTGGCAGCGGGCGACTTCGCCTGGATGCTCGCCGTCCGGGGGATCGAGGGCATCGGATATCTCCTGGTCACCATTTCCTGTCCGGCGCTGATCCTGCGTCTCGCCCGCGAGCGGGACCGGGGCACGGCACTGTCGATCTGGGCCACGTTCGTCCCGGTGGGCCTCGGGGCGAGCACGCTGGCCGGAGGCGCGGCCGGCTCCGCTGTGGGCTGGCGTGGCTGGATCGGGCTGATCGCCGGGCTGACGTTGGTGATGGCCCTGACCGTCTGGATCCGGCTGCCGCGCGGGCCCGGTCGGCGGGCGACGGCCGGGCCCGTTCCCCGGGCCAGAGCGTTGACGGGGCCGGCGGTGCTCGCCGCGTCGTTCTGCCTGGCCGCGCTGGTGACCATCCCGGTCATCGTGCTCCTGCCCACGCTCCTCATCGAGCAGTACGGGTGTTCCGCCGCCGCCGCGGGAGCCGTGACGTCGATGATCTCGCTGCTCGGCGTGGCCGGCGGGCTGGCCGTCGGCGTGCTGCTCCGACGGGGCGCTCCGGTCGGCGTCCTGGCGCTGTGCGGGCTCCTCGTCGTGCCGGCCGCCTGGCTCACGTACGGCGACGACGGTTCGCGGGCCGCCGCGCTGGCCGGCGCGGGGATCATCTCCCTGGTGAACGGGTTCCTGGGGGCTCTCGTCTTCGCCGCCCTGCCCCTGGTGCTGGAGCGCCTCGACCACGCCGATGTCGGCAACGGCGTGGTCGCCCAGGCGGGCAGCCTCGGATCGCTGCTCGGACCCCCGCTGTTCGGCCTGGTGGCCGGCGGGGCCGGCTACCAGGCCCTCGTACCGGTCATCGCCGTGGGGATACTCGCCGCCGTCGGCTCGTTGCTGCTGGCCGGCAGACGAGCAGACCGGCCCCGGCCGAGCGCCGGCTGAATCCAGCAGAAGCGTCAGCGTGGACGACGCGGAACGGGTGCGTGGGCGAGCGAAGGCAGGGTTCTCGGTACGGAGACGGCCCGCGACGTTCCGCTCCCCAGGGGTGTTCGAGTGCTCTGGCACTCAAGCGGCGTCGCCGAGGACTGAGCGGACAGGCAGGTCGCCGCGGCCGAAGCAGACGAAGCCGGGCACGCCGGTCTTCGCCGCGGCCGTGCCGAGCGCATCCGCCGCGGACCGCCCCTCCGCCACCAGGGCATGGAAGAGGGTCATCAGGGTCAGCGCCTCGTCGTCGCGTACGGGGACCACGCCTGCGACCACGCACGCGGACCCGCGGTCGAGGAAGGCCCCCGCGAGGCCGAGGGCGGCGCCGTCCAGGGGAGCGTGCGCCATTCCCGCGTCGCACGCGGACAGCACCACGAGCCGCGGTGCGCGCCGGGCTTTGAGCAGGTCGTAAGCCATCAACGGCCCGTCGTCGAGGGTGATCCGCGACAGCATCGGGCTGCGCGGCGAGAACATCCCGTGAGCGGCCACATGCAGCACCTCGGCCCGCTCCAGCGCGCTCAGCACCTCCTGCCTGGTGGCGGGGGCCTGGCGGCCGCCGCGGTGAGCCGAGGCCACCAGGCGGGCCTCGGCCCGCGCGTGGTCGAGCCCCGGGCCTGCGACCGCCACCACCAGCGGCTCATCCGCGGACGTGGGCTGTGGCGCATCCGTCAGCCATGAGGCGGCGGCGGGGGCGACCGAGACGGGACGTCCGCGCAGGGATGGCAGGAGCGGCCAGGGCAGCGTGCAGAGCGCGCCCGTCGGGACGACGGCCACCGGGCCCTCCTCCGGAATGCCCAGCGGGCCGAGGAGCAGCCGGTCCAGCGCGGCGAGCTCGCCTTCGAGGTCGCCCGCCGCGCCGCAGTCCTGGAGGTTCCGCCGGCGCAGGCCGTACCGGACGCGGACGGTCGCTTCGGCCACCGCCTGGTAGGAGCCCAGAAGGCGCAACGCGCAGCGCCCCTCGGCGACCACCACGGCGGCCAGGGCGTCCCCCTGCCGCACCAGCTCGACGAGCGGCCCCGCCGCTCTGCCCGCCGGGCCGAAGCCCATGGCGGTCGGTCGCGCGCCGCGCACGATCGCCCGCCACCGCTCGGCCCAGCTGAGGACCGCCCAGGCGTCCCCGGTCTCCATGGCGAGCTCCAGCCCGAACGCCGCCAGCTCCTCGGCCGGTCGCGCGGCCAGCGCCCGCAACGCCGCTCCCGCCACACTGCTGTCCGGCACACCGCTGTCCGGCTCGGCGCTCTCTCGGGGAGCGGCGGCGTCTCCGGGCGCGGCGCCGCATCCCGGCTCGGCGGTGTCCGGTCGAGAAGCGCTCTCCGATCCGGTGTCCGCCGGGTGTCCGGCGTCGCAGGCCAGTACGTCCAGCCCGGCGCCGGCGGCCGCGAGCGCTCCGGGAAGGTCGCCGTCGAGCCGCAGGCGCATCGCGACGGCGTGGTGCCGCGTCACGGGGCGTGTGGCGGAGCGGGCGACGATGTCCAGATGCGTCCGGGCGAAAGCCCGCTCGCCAAGCCGTACGGCCGCGCGGGCCGCGGTGAGCCTCAGTGAGGCCGACTCGGTCTGCCAGCCGTGCCCGGCGAGGTCGTCGGCGCATGCGCGCAGCGCCTCCAGCGACGCCCGGTCGGCGCGATCGTGGGCGAGACGGGCACGAAGGACGACCTCCTCCGCCAGCGGCAGCCAGGCCGTCCTGCCCTGCTCAGCCAGCTCTGCCCGGGCCGTCTGGGCAGTGGCCCCCGCGAGGCGGGAGTCCCCGGAGAGGAGCTCGGCCTGCGCGAGCAGCAGCCGTGCGCCTGGGACCGCCGCCTGCGCCCCGGCCGCGACCAACTCCGGAACGGCCTGACCGAGCAGGGTCCGCGCCTCGCCGGGCAGGCCGGCCGCCACGAGGGCCTCGGCGAAGTCCGTACGCATCGCGGCCAGCCGCTCGGGAAAGCCGAACAGCGCGATCTCGGCCGCCTGGTAGCGCTCGAAGGCCGCCGGGACGTCTCCGCGCCGCGCCGCCACGAACGGCAGGTTTCCCTCCGCGAGCATCGCGACATGGTCCAGGCCGGCGGCCCTGGCGATCTCGGCGCACCGCGCCAGATCCGCCTCGGCCGGCTCGAACTCCCCGAGCCAGGTGCGGGCGACGCCCCGGTTGAGCAGCCCGCCCGCCTGGAACCGGGGATCACCGGCCAGCGCGCCGACGGCCTCGTCGCAGTGCCGTACGGCCTCCCGGTGGCGGCCCAGGAGCATCAGGGCCACGGATCGCTGGACGGCCAGGCGGGCCAGGTCCGTCCCGGTGAGATCCCGCTCCGCGAGCCCGGCCAGCCGCAGCCCGCCCTCGGGATCGCCGAGCAGCGCCGTGACCGTGACCAGCGACATGCGGGCCTGGGCGATCCGCCGGGGCAGTCCCCGCGCTGCGATGATCGCCTCACGCAGCCGCTGGTCGGCCAGCTCCAGGTCGCCGAGCTCCCGGGCGGCCAGCGCGGACGCGCGCAGCGCGACGGAGACCGCCTCCCCAGCCGATGCGCCGCCCGCCTCTTCCGGAACGGCTCGCGCATCGGCTGGAACGGCCCGCGCCTCCTCCAGCACGGCCCGCGCCTCCTCCAGGCCGCGCCGCGGGTCGGTGCCGGACAGGCGTACGGCGGACTCGGCCCGTGCGACCAGCGCCGCGAGCGCCCCCGCTCCGGTCCGCGGGGCCGCGCCGGTTGGCGGGGCGGCTCCCGGCGCCGCGGGAACCTCCGTAGCGGGGGTGCCGGGTGCGGCGGGAACGTCCGGAGCGGGGCTGCCCGGCACCGTAGTGGACGGCGGGATCATGGGCGGACGTGGATCCAACGGGTGAACACGGGAGGCTCGCCCGAGCGGTGGCAGACGACGCTGAACCACCCCGGCGGCAGCCCGGCCACCGCGAACCGGCCGTCCCGCGAGGGCACGCGGCTGTTGCTCATGTGCGGGGTGCGCACCTCCACACTGGCGACGGCGACTGGGGCGGGGCCGATCTGCCCGGCGACCTCGAGAAGGCCGTCCGAGACGGAGGTCTCGACGTCGATCGTCAGGCCGGACGCCGTGAAGCGGCGCAGCCGCGGCCCGCCGTCCTCCAGACCGTCCGACCTGGCCCCGGGCGGGACGGGGACGTCCACGGGCGCGGCCGCCACGCCTCCCGGCAGGCGCAGCGCGAAAGCGGCACGCGAGGCGGCCGAGACGGCGTCGGGCACCGGATCGGCCCCCGCGCCCATGCGCAAGGCGGCCAGCAGGTACTCCTCCCTCATGGAGCCTCCCCGTCCGCCACCAGGGCCCGCAGGCGGGACATGCAGCGCGCGCGTGTGGGACCGATGCTGCCGATCGGCAGATCGAGGCGGATCGCGATCTGGGAGTACCGCGCGTCCGGATTGAGCACGTAGAGCCGCAGCAACGACCGGCAGGGCTCACCGAGAGCGTTGAGCCGCCGCCACACGTGCCTGCCGAAGTCGGCGTCGACCACCTCGGCCGCCGGGTCAGGAGTGGCGCCGCCGGGCCCGTCCAGGTCCTCGATGTCGGCCACGACCTCGCCTCGGGACCTGCGGCTCAGCCGTGCCGCCTCGTTCCGGGTGGTCGTCACGAGCCACGCGCCCACGCGGTCGGGATCGCGGATGGCGTCGGCGCTCTCCACGAGGCGCAGCCATGCGCCCTGGACGGCGTCGGCCGCGTCGGCGGCGCTCAGCCCGAACGCCCGGGCGACCGCCCACATCCTGCCGTCGAAGCGCGCGACGAGGTCCTCCCATGCGGCCCGGTCCAGCCGGGCGAGAGTGTTGTCCGAATGCATCTGCGTCACTGTCCGCGTCCAGATGAGAGCTTTAGGTGACGACGACCTTACCGATCCTCGCCCGTGACGACCAGACCGGGATCGGCGCCGTTCGCGCCGTCGCGGAGCACCCGCCGTACGGCGGACCGAGGGGGCAGGTCCCGGCAGAGCCGGGCGACGGCGCCGGTGACGGCGGCGGCCGCGAACGACGTGCCGCTCCACGTGGCGTAGCCGTGGAAGTCCCCGTGCTCCAGGAAGCTGCTCGCCAGGCCGACGCCGTGGGTGTAGACGTCGACCCAGGGGCCGTACGCCGAGAAGGGGGCCCGGCCGCCGTCGCCGAGCGCCCCGACGGCGACCACGCCGGGCAGGGCGGCGGGCCAGAAGGGACGGTCCGACGCCGTGTTGCCCGCGCAGGCGACGACGGCGGGGAAAGGCGTCAGCGCCTCGGCGAGGCCCAGGGGCGGCCTGTCGTCGAAGGTGAAGCCGCCGAACGACACGTTCAGCACGTCGATCCGCTCGCCGCGCAACGCGCCGAGAGCGCCCAGCAGGGCCGCCTCGTCGCTCACGCCGTGGCTGTCGAGCAGCCGCAGGGCCCGCAGCCGCACCCCGGGCGCACGCCGCAGGACGACCCCGGCGACGAAGGTGCCGTGCCCGGCCTGCTCGTCACGAACCCCGTCGCCGTCGGCGTCGGGCGTCTCGGCGATCTCGTCCCGGTACCAGCGCGAGAGCCAGGGATGGGGGGCGAGCCCGGTGTCGAGCACGCCGACCGTCACGTCACAGAGCTCCCCCGGCTCGTACGGCACGGCGGCCGCGGGAGACGGGGCGCCGCCGGGGCCGCCGAAGTACAGCGGCTGCCCGACGAGCACGTGGTTGGGCGACGCCAGGTGCCCGCGGTCCCGGAGTGTGACCGTCAGGTCGAGCACGTCCACGCCGGGGGTGAGCCGTACGCGGTGGACGGAACCGGGCCCGCCGGCCTGCCCCAGGGGCGCCGCGCCGGCACTCCACCGGCCGACGGCGGCGGGGGAGGCGGTCAGCAACTCCCCGGGGCGGATGAGGGCGGGACGGCCGTGGAGGTGTTCGACCAGTCGGCTGCGCATCCGTGTCTTCCTTCGACGATTACGGAACGCATCTTTCCCGTTTCGATGGGTTGCCATTCCTCAATCGGTATGACCCCCCTCTGGTGCCAGGCCACGACGGACGGTAGTCTCTCCTACAGTCATCCAATCGTGATCATCCCAAGTATGAGGCCGTTGGGGAAGGCGCACCTCATGCGATCTGGGAGGTCCGGTGGCTGCTGCTCGTGGCGTCCTGTACGTCCACTCGGCTCAGCCTGCGCTGTGCCCGCACATTGAGTGGGCCGTCGCAGGCGTTCTTGGCGTACCCGTCGACCTGACGTGGACCGCCCAGCCTGCCGCGCCTGGGACCCTGAGGGCCCAGGCCGAGTGGGAGGGCCGTCCCGGCACGGCGGCGGCGATCACGTCTGGTCTCATGGGCTGGCAGCGCATCCGCTTCGAGATCACCGAGGATGCATCGCCGGGCATCGACGGGTCCCGCCATGCCTACACGCCGACGCTCGGGGCCTTCACGGCGGTCGTCGGGGCCAGCGGCGACATTCTGATCCCCGAGGATCGGCTACGCAACGTGATGTTGATGGCCGCCCAGGGACGGGTCGTCCTGGAGGACGAGCTGGACCGCCTGCTCGGCAAGCAGTGGGACGAGGAACTCGAGTCGTTCAGGTACGCGGGCGAGGGCGCACCCGTCCGCTGGCTCCACGCCGCCGTCTGAGCGAGCCGCCCCCACCGATCCGCTCCGCCCCGGAGACGGCTCGTACGCCTGAAACCGGAAGGAGCCGGCCCCCGGGAGGGGAGCCGGCTCCTTCCGGTACGGCGGTCAGAGCGGGATGTTGCCGTGGGCGCCGCGGGCGGGGGTGGCCTGGGCGATGACCCGGGCGATCATGCCGCGGGTCTTGCCTGGCTCGATGACCTCGTCCACGACGCCGAGGTCGATGGCCCGGGCGAGACCACCGGCGACCTTCTCATGCTCCTCCGCGAGCCGGTTCTCCAGGGCGGGCCGCTCCGCCTCGGGAGCGGCGGCGATCTCGCGCCGCTTCAGGACGCGCACCGCGGCGACCGGGCCCATGACCGCGATCTGGGTCGTCGGCCAGGCGAAGACGCGGGTCGCGCCGAGCGCCCGGGAGTTCATCGCGATGTAGGCGCCGCCGTAGGCCTTGCGGGTGACCACGGTCACCCGGGGGACCGACGCCTCGGCGAACGCGTGGAGCAGCTTCGCCCCCCGCCGTACGACGCCGTCGTGCTCCTGGCCGACGCCGGGCAGGTAGCCGGGCACGTCGACCAGCACCACGAGAGGCACTCCGAAGGCATCACACATCCGGACGAACCGGGCGGCCTTCTCCGCGGACGACGAGTCGAGACAGCCGCCGAGGCGCATGGGGTTGTTGGCGATGACGCCGACCGTCCGGCCGCCGAGACGGCCGAGGGTGGTGACGATGTTCGGCGCCCACTTCGGGTGGAGCTCCACGCCCGGCTCGTCCAGCAGGCCGTTCACCAGGGGATGCACGTCGTAGGCGCGGCGGGGGTTGTCGGGCAGGAGGCTGCTGAAGTCGGCCTCGTCGACCTCGTGCACCCTGCCCTGATGGCCGAGCAGCACGGCGAGCTGACGCGCCTTGAGGAGGGCCTCGGCCTCGTCCTTGGTGACGACGTGCACCACGCCGCTGCGCTTGCTGTGCGGCTCGGGACCGCCGAGCGAGGCCATGTCGATCTCCTCGCCGGTGACGCTGCGGACGACGTCCGGGCCGGTGACGAAGATGCGGCCGTTGTCGGCGAGGATCACCAGGTCGGTCAGGGCCGGGCCGTAGGCGGCGCCGCCGGCGGCCGGGCCGACCACGACGGAGATCTGGGGCACCAGGCCGGACGCCTTGGTCATGGCGGCGAAGACGCGGCCGACCGCGTGGAGCGACTCAACGCCCTCGGCCAGCCGGGCGCCTCCGGAGTGCCAGACGCCGATGACCGGCACCCTCTCGCGGACCGCGACGTCGTAGGCGTGCACGATGTGCTCGCAGCCCTCCGCGCCCATCGCGCCGCCCTGCACACGGGCGTCGCTGCAGAAGGCCACGACCGGCACGCCCTCCACGCGGCCGGCCACCGCGCGCACACCGCTCTTGTCCTCCGGCGACAGGGCCCGGATCGAGCCCTCGTCCAGAAGGTGGGTGAGGCGGACGAGAGGGTCCCGAAGGTCCTGTTCTGGCGTATCGGAGGAAGCGGCCACCAACCCGTTGTCCAGCACAGTCATTCGAGACTCCTCGTCAGACAGAGGTGAAGGCCACGGCGACGTTGTGACCGCCGAACCCGAAAGAGTTGTTGATGGCCGCGATCTGGCCGCCGGGCAGTTTGCGCGGCTCGTGGCGCACGATGTCCACCTCGATGCCGTCGTCCAGGTCGTCGACGTTGATCGTGGCGGGAACGATGCGCTCGTTCAGAGCCAGGATCGTGAAGACCGACTCGATGCCGCCCGCGCCGCCGAGCAGGTGGCCCGTCATCGACTTGGTCGCCGTCACCAGCGGGTGCGACCCGATGGTCTCCTTGATGGCGATCGTCTCGACGACGTCGCCGGCCGGAGTGGAGGTCGCGTGGGCGTTGATGTGGACCACGTCGGCGCCGGTGAGCCCGGTGTTGTCCAGCAGCCGCTGGATGGCGAGCCGGATGCCCGCCCCCGACGGCTCGGGCTGGGCGATGTGGTGGGCGTCGGACGAGTAGCCGGCCCCGGCCGCCACGGCGTAGATTTTGGCGCCGCGCGCCCGCGCGTGCTCCTCCGACTCCAGCACCACGATGCCCGCGCCCTCGCCGAGCACGAACCCGTCCCGGCCCTTGTCGAACGGTCTGGACGCGCGCTGCGGCTCGTCGTTGCGGGTGGACATCGCGCGCATCGCGGCGAAGGAGCCCACGTTGAGCGGGTGGATGGCCGCCTCGGTGCCGCCCGCGACGACCACGTCGGCCCGGCCGTCCTTGATCATGTCGATCGCGTACGCGATGGACTCGGCTCCGGTGGCGCAGGCGCTGACCGGGGAGTGCACCCCGGCCCGCGCGCCGATCTCGATGCTGATCCAGCCGGCCGCCCCGTTGGGCATCAGCATCGGCACGGTGAAGGGCGACAGGCGCTGCCAGCCCTTCTCCTTGAACGTGTCGTACGCGGCCAGGATCGTCGTGATGCCGCCGATGCCGCTGCCGACCGCGACGCCGAGCCGCGTCGGGTCGACGTCCGGCTTGCCCGCGTCCTCCCAGGCCTCCCGGGCGGCGATCAAGCCGAACTGCTCGGCGCGGTCCAGCCGCCGGGCCTCCGGCCTGGGGAGGACCTCAAGGGGGTCGACCGCCGCGAGGCCGGCGAACTTCACCGGCACGAAGTCGACCCAGTCCTCGGTGAGCGTACGGATGCCCGACCGCCCGTCGAGGAGCGCCGACCAGGTCGATGCGACGTCTCCACCGAGGGGCGTCGTCGCGCCGAGCCCGGTGACGACGACACGTACCCGGTCATTACTCACTTGTCTGCACTCCTCTTGCTCGTTCGGGCGGCCGCGCGCGGCGCGGCGTGGTGCGCGGGCTGTCGCCCGTGGTCAGGCCTGAAGCGGTCAGGCCTGGATGAAGTTGATGACGTCCTTGACGGTCTTCAGGTGCTTGAGCTGGTCGTCGGGGATCTCGACGCCGAACTCGTCCTGGGCCGCGACGGCGATCTCGACCATCGAGAGCGAGTCGATGTCGAGGTCGTCCACGAAGTTCTTCTCCGGGGTGACCTCCGCAGCCGGGATGCCGGTGATCTCGTTAACGATCTTGCCAAGGCCGGCGAGGATCTCCTGCTCGGTCAATGCCATGTCGCGACTTCTCCTTGAAAGAGGTGGATTCACGGTTCTCTGGGTGTTCCCAGATCTGTACGGCGAGCCGTACAAGCCTTAGGGGATCTCGATTACCTGGGAGGCGTAGGTGAGGCCGGCGCCGAAGCCGAGCAGCAGGGCGAGCCCGCCGGACGGCACCTCGCCGCGCTCGATCATGCGGGACAGCGCGAGCGGGATCGACGCCGCCGAGGTGTTGCCGGCGAGCACGATGTCCTTGGCGATGACGGCGTCGTCGGCGCCCAGCTTGCGGGCGATCGCCTCGATGATGCGCAGGTTGGCCTGGTGGGGGACGAAGGCGGCGAGATCGGCGGGGTCCACGCCGGCGCGCTCGCACGCCAGCCGGGCCACCGGGTGGAGCGCGGTCGTGGCCCAGCGGAACACGGTCTGCCCCTCCTGCCGGAGGAACGACGCCCGGTCCTTGACGGCGATCGCGTCGGACTTGTCGCCGGCGCTGCCCCAGACGACGGGGCCGATGCCGGGTGTCTCGGAGGGGACGACCACGGCCGCGCCCGCGCCGTCCGCGAAGATCACGGCGGTCGCACGGTCGTCCCAGTCGACCCACTGGGTGAGCTTCTCGGTGCCGACGACCAGCACGTTCTTGGCGGATCCGGCCCGTACGGCGTCCGCGGCGGCGGCCAGGCCGTAGCAGAAGCCGGCGCAGGCGGCGTTGACGTCGAAGGCGCCGGGGGCCCTGATGCCCAGCCGGTGCGCGACCCGGGCGGCGGCGTTGGGGATCTGCGCCTCCAGCGTGCAGGTCGCCACGATGACCAGGTCGATGTCGCCGCTCGACAGGCCGCTGGCCGCGAGGGCCTTGCCGCCCGCCTGGACGGCGAGGTCGATCTCGGACTCGTTCGGCCCCGCGACGCGCCGCTCCTTGATGCCGACGCGGCTTTGGATCCACTCGTCGTTGGTGTCGAGTCGCTGGGAGAGGTCGTAGTTGGTGACCACCTCCGCCGGCTGGTAACCGCCGAACGCCAGAATCCGCGCGCCGGGGGCGCCTTGGCTGAGCCTCACTTGAGCACCTCTCGGGCGGCGTCCAGGTCGTCAGGGGTCTTCAGGGCCACGGTCCGCACGCCCCGCAGGGCTCGCTTGGCGAGGCCGGTCAGCGTGCCGCCGGGCAGCAGCTCGATCATCGTGGTGACGCCGAGCTCGCTCATCGTCGCCATACAGCAGTCCCACCGCACCGGGTTGGCCACCTGGTGGACGAGCCGGTCGAGGAACTCGCCGCCTCCGGCGACCGTGGCGCCGTCCGCGTTGGACAGCAGCGTGACGGCCGGCTCGCCCGGCGCGACGGCGGCCACCGCCTCGCGGAGCCGGTCGACGGCCGGGGCCATGTGCGCGGTGTGGAAGGCGCCGGCGACCTGCAGGGTCCGCAGGCGCACCCCGTCCGGGCGGTCGGCCGAGAAGGCCTCCAGCCGCTCCAGGGTGCCGCCGGCGACGATCTGCCCGGCGCCGTTGACGTTCGCGGGGGTGAGACCGTGCTTGTCGATGGCGGCCAGCACGTCCTCCTCGACCCCGCCGAGCACCGCCACCATCCCGGTCGCGGTCACCTCGGCGGCGTCCGCCATCGCGCGGCCCCGCTCCCGGACCAGGGCCAGGGCGTCACCGGGGTGGAGCACCCCGGCGATCGCGGCCGCGGCGAACTCGCCGACGCTGTGCCCGGCCGTCACGTCCGGCCGCACTCCGAGGACCTCGTACGACGCCAGGGCGGCCGCCACCAGCAGGGGCTGGGCGACGGCGGTGTCGCGGATCTCGTCTGCGCCGGCGGTCGTCCCGTACGCGGCGAGATCCAGCCCCACGATCTCCGACCACGCCGAGATACGGTCGCGGAATTCGGGGATCTCCAGCCATGGAGTCAGGAAGCCTGGGGTCTGGGCGCCTTGGCCCGGAGCGACGATGACGAGCACGTATCCACCTTGCCCTGTAGAGGTTCACCACACTGATAGAGATCCGAACGAACTTTACGGGCGCCGTGTTGTGGGGTCCCTACAGTTTCGGTGTCGCAGCGGTTAAACCGGCCCGACTACGCCACGGACAGGCGGCCGAGTATAAGGCCGACCTGAAGGGTAAATGCGGACCGTCCCTCCGTGGGCTGGTACCCCGTCAGTTCGGTGATCTTCCTGAGACGGTACCGCACCGTGTTGGGGTGGACGAACAGCAGCCGCGCCGTCGCCTCCAGCGAGGTCCCCTGCTCCAGGTACGTCGCCAGGGTGTCGAGCAGCGGAGTACCGGCCAGCGGTTTGTAGACGTTCTCCACAAGTTGGGCGCGGGCGTCCTCGTCCCCGTCGAGCGCACGCTCGGCCAGCAGGTCCTCGGCCAGCACGGGCCGCGGCGCGTCCGGCCAGCCGGAGGCGGCGCGCAGCCCGGCGATCGCCGCCCTGGCCGAGCTGGCCGCCGCGTGCAGGTCCGGGACCTCGGGGCCGATGACGATGGGGCCCGGCCCGAACCGCGGCACGACGCTGCGCGCCGCGTCCTTGACGCTGTCCGCCCCGCCGACGATGACGATCAGCCGGTCGCCCTGCACGCCGGCGAGCAGCTCGTATCCCACGCGGCGGCCCTTGTCGCGCAGCCCGTCGATGATCGTCTGCGGGTCCTCGTCGGGGGAGTGTCCGGCGAAGACGACGACCGGCGCCGACGTCCAGCCGAGCGCCGCGGCCCACGAGTGGAGGCCGTCGTCCACCTGGCCGCGCACGAGCGCGTCCACGATGAGCGCCTCCAGCCGGGCGTCCCAGGAGCCGCGCGCCTCGGCCTCCCTGGCGTACACCTGGGCGGCGGCGAAGGCCACGTCGCGCGTGTAGCGCAGCATGGCGTGGCGCAGCAGCTCGGCGCCGCCGGGTGCGGCCAGCTCCTCGACCTGCGCCTCCACCACCTCGACGACGATGCGGACCAGGTCGACCGTCTGCTGCAGCGACACGCTCCGCTTGAGCTCGCGCGGGGCGGTGCCGAAGAACTCGATGCTCGGCGTCGGCCGCCCCTCGCCCGCGTGTCCGAACCACTCGACGAACGCGGCGATCCCCGCCTGGGCGACCAGGCCGACCCACGACCTGTCCTCCGCCGACAGCACGCGGTACCAGGAGAGCTGGTCCTCCATCCGGGCCATCGCGGCGGTGCCTAGGCTGCCCATCGCCCGGTCCAGCCGCCGTGCCGTGTCCTCCCGGATCCTGTCGCTCATCGGCCCTCCTTCGTCGGCCGCGCCGGCCACCGCGTCGCCCTGCCTGCCCGTCTTGACCCGTCCGCCCCGCTCGCTCACGCCTATAGCGTGCCAGGTCATCGGCCCGGCCGCGTCGCACGGCGTGGCGGGCGGGGACGCCCCGCGTGCCGTACGGGGCTAGAGGACGGCCACGGCGGTGATGAGCCCGATGAGGAAATGGGTCACGGCGAGGAGCACGGCGGCCGGCTGGAGGGCCGCCTCCTGGACGAGCTCGCGCACCGAGATACCGGCGACGCGGTCGAAGGCGATCATGCCGAGCGTCTGCACGGCGATGCCGACGAGCCCGAAGACGAGCGTGGCGAGCAGCCCCTCCTGGAGCGCCCCGCCGGACGACCAGATCGACGCGGCGACGACGAGCCCGACGCCCGCGAGGCTGGAGGCGGCCAGCAGGGTCGCGTTGGGGTTGCGGTCGGTGCGGATCACCTTGCTGAGCCTGCCGGGTGTGGCCAGGTCGACGACGTAGAACCCGGCGACGAGCAGGAGCACGCCGAGGACGGCGTACGCGAGGATCGCCAGGGCGCCGTGGCCGAGCACGTCGCCGAGCGAGGTGGAGTCTGCGCTGTTCATGGGGGGTTCGCTTTCAGCCGTGGATGCGGTGGGGGACGAAGGACGAGGTGTCGTCGGTGATGAGGCCGGAGGTCTCCCGGATGCCGAGCCCCGCGGCCTCGTCGCCGACCACCCAGGCCCCGAGCACCGGCCGCCATCCGCCGAAGTCGGGCAGCGGGCAGAACTCCTGGTGGACGAACCCTTCGGCGCCGTACCCGCCGCCGGTCTCCACCTCCACTCCCGGGGCGGACACGAGCATGGAGGCGCCCTCGCGCCCGAGCAGCGGCTTGCGCACGTAGCCGGTCGTGCCGGCGAGCTCGCGGGGGCCGTCCAGGTAGGCGGGCAGCAGGTTGGGGTGGCCGGGGTAGAGCTCCCACAGGATCGCCAGCAGCGCCTTGTTGGACAGCAGCATCTTCCACAGCGGCTCGGCCCATGTCATCGAGATCTGCTGGGCGAGCGCCTGCGGGCCGAACGGCTCGGCGACGATCCATTCCCAGGGGTAGAGCTTGCACAGCGTGCGCATGACCCGGTGCTCCATGTCGACGAAGCGCCGGTTGACCGGGTCCCAGCCGATGTCCTCCATCGCGACGGCGACGGTGGTCAGGCCGGCCTGCTCGGCGGTCTCCTGCAGGTAGCCGAGCGTCATCACCTCCTCGCCCGTCTCGTCGGCGTTCGTCCAGGCGAAGTGCACCGGGCCGGTCGGCAGCGTGAGGGACTTCCAGCGGTCGACCAGCCGTTCGTGGAGGGAGTTCCACTGGTCGTCGTCCGGGTAGACGTCCCTCAGCCAGAACCACTGCACGACCGAGCTCTCGACCAGGCTCGTCGGGGTGTCGGCGTTGTACTCCAGCAGCTTCGCCGGCCCGGTGCCGTCGTAGCGGAGGTCGAAGCGGCCGAACACGTGCGGGTCCCGCCGCCGCCACGACTGCGCGACAGCCGTACGGCAGGCGGGCGGGATGGCGAGGTCGGCGAGGCGGTCGTGGGCGACGATGTGCTCGGCGGCCGCCAGGCACATGGCGTGCAGCTCCTCGACCTGGGCCTCCAGCTCCAGGACCTCGTCCATGGTGAAGACGTAGTGGACGCTCTCGTCCCAGTACGGCCGTGACAGGCCTTCCGGGTGGGCCGACCGGTGGAACGCGAGCCCCTGCGATTCGATGACGGCGGGCCAGCCGTCTCTGGGCGTCGAGCTTTCCCTGCGCACCGGTCAGCCGCCGCCGCCCGAGTGGAAGCCGAACCCGCCGCGCTGCACGACCCGGCCCGACCGGGTTGTGATCTTCGCGTCGGCGGGCTTGACCGTGGTGCCGCGCAGGACGCGCCCGGCGACGCGGCTGCCGCCGTAGTACCACCCGTACGCGCCGTGCGAGCCGTAGTAGTGACGCGTGTCGTCGCACAGGTCGTCGTCGACGACGGCGTAGGACCCGTCGGCCTGGCGGCTGGACATGTCGACGCAGTCCGCTCCGACCTCGTCGTAGCTCTCCTGGGCCGCGCAGAAGCCGACCACCAGCGTCGACAGCACGCCCAGGGTGCCCAGCTTGATAGCGGTGGACGACTTGGAGCTCTTCGCCGGCTGCGGCGCCCCGGGGCGCGGCCCGGGCGCGCCCATGGCCATCGGGTGGCGACCTGGGGGACCAGGGGGACCGGGAGGGCCGGGGGGAGCGGCCGGCGGCGTGGAGGGGCGCTCCTCGGGTTCGGGCATGGGGCTCCTGCTGTCGAAGTCGGGACACATTACCGCCTGGTTGGACGAACGAGACAGGCCCCGGCGGGGTTCCCCGCCAGGCCTCCCGTCCGCGAGGTAGCGTGCCGGTGTGGACCCGGTCGAGGCTCTGAAGAGGATCGCCTTCCTGCTGGAGCGCGCGGGCGAGCCGACCTATCGTGTCCGCGCCTTCCGCGGCGCCGCCGCGGCCATCGCCGAGCTGCCGCGCGACGAGCTCGTCCGGCTCGCGCGGGCCGGCGGCCTGTCCGAGCTCAAGGGCGTGGGGAAGGTGACCGCCCTGGCCGTCACCGAGGCGCTGGAGGGCGGCGTTCCGACGTACCTGAGGCGGCTCGAGGACACCAGGGACGTCGACCTGGACGGCGCCGCCCGTGACCTGCGGGCGGCGCTCCGCGGCGACCTGCACAGCCACTCCGACTGGTCCGACGGCGGCTCGCCGATCGAGGAGATGGCCGCCGCCGCGCGGGCGCTGGGCCACGAGTACCTGGCGCTGACCGACCACTCGCCCAGGCTTGCCGTCGCACGGGGGCTGTCCGCCGACCGGCTGCGCCGCCAGCTCGACGTGGTGGCGGAGCTGAACGAGTCGTACGGCGGCTCGTTCCGGATCCTGACCGGGATCGAGGTGGACATCAACGCCGACGGATCGCTCGACCAGGAGCCCGAGCTGCTGGAACGGCTCGACGTCGTCGTCGCGAGCGTCCACTCGCTGCTGCGGATGGACGCGGAGGACATGACGCGGCGCATGATCACGGCGATCGCCGACCCGAACGTCGACGTGCTTGGCCACTGCACCGGGCGGATCGTCCAGGCGGGCGGGCGCAGGGGCGGCCTGCGGCCGGAGTCGTCGTTCGACGCCGAGATCGTGTTCGAGGCGTGCCGCACGTTCGGGGTGGCCGTCGAGGTCAACTCGCGGCCGGATCGGCTCGACCCGCCCAAGCGCCTGCTCCGGCTGGCGTACGAGATGGGGTGCGACTTCTCGATCGACTCCGACGCCCACGCGCCCGGGCAGCTCGACTGGCAGCGTTTCGGCTGCGAGCGGGCCGCTCTGTGCGGCATCGGGCCCGATCGGGTGGTGAACGCGCGGCCGTGGGCGAGTCGGGGTGATGGTCCTGTGGCGTCCGAGTGAGGTGTGTTGCGCCGTTTTGGCCGGTGTCGTCGGCGTAACTTCGCATCATGAAACGCCGCGACTCCCTGGTGAAGGAGCTGGAATCCGCCGGGCGCTTATCGGCCCGTGAGCTGGCTTCGCGCCTCGGAGTCAGCAGGAGCACGGTGGTGCGCGACGTGGCGAGGCTCAGGGAGGCCGGGGTCCCCATCCGGCTCGACCAGGGCGGATACGTGCTTCCCGGGCCCGACGCGGTGAAGCGGGCGATCGACAGGGCGCTGCTCGGCCGTCACGTGCTCCAGATCCGGTACGTCAACAGCAAGGGCGTCGAGACGACGCGGGACGTCGAGCCGAGCATCTGCCTCGGCGGCAGGGGAGGCCACTGGTACCTGGTCGCCTGGTGCCGGCTTCGCGAGGACGTGCGGGTCTTCCGGCTCGACCGGATCTCCTGGGCCGAGGTCATGGACGAGCGCTTCCCCGAGCCGGGCCGCGACCGCCTGGCCGAACTCGCCGAGGCCGTCGGCGGGTGACCGGGCGTCGCGCGCCCGCCGCGGCGGTGCGTGAGAGCGGACGGCGAGCGGGATGCGGCGGGGGGATGCGGCGCGGGCCGTTCCTGCCGTGACCGGGAAGAACGCGTGGGACTCGAACGGGCCAGCGAGAAATGTCGGTGGGGTGGCCTAGCGTCTGTGGGGTGAACCGTACCGAACGGCTCTACGCGATCGTCGAGGACCTGCGTGCGATCTCCCCACGTTGCAGGTCCGCGCGCGAGCTCGCCGAGCGCTTCGAGGTCAGCTCCCGGACGATCGAGCGGGACATCGGCGCGCTGCAGGAGGCCGGCGTGCCCATCTACGCGGAGATCGGGCGCCGGGGAGGCTACGCGCTGGAGAAGAGCATGTCCCTTCCCCCGCTCAACTTCACTCCCGCCGAGGCCGTGGCGGTGGCGATCGCCCTCAGCCGCACAGAGCAGCAGCCCTTCGCCGACGAGGCGCGCAGCGCGCTGCGCAAGCTCGTCGCCGCCATGCCCGGCCCGGAGGGGGAGCGGGCCCGGCAACTGGCCGCCCGCGTGCAGATCCTCATCGAGGACGAGCCGGAGTCCCGATACACCGGGTCGATCGGCCGGGTCATCGAGGAGGCCCTGCTCAAGGGCGTCGTCTTACGCATGCGGTACGGCGACGCGCAGGGCGTGCCGACGACCAGGGAGGTGGAGCCCGGGGCGTTCGTCGGCGGGCGGAGCGGCTGGTGGTATCTGGTGGCCTGGTGCCGGCTGCGCGACGCCGTCCGCGTCTTCCGGCTCGACCGGATCGCCGAGGCCGTCCTCACGGAGGAGCCGGTGCCCGGCCGGCCCCTGGAGGCGTTCGACGCCGGAGTGCCGGACATGATCGCTCGGACACCGGTGCTGGACTGAGCGAGGTTTCGAAAAAGTGTTCGCGAAATCCGGAAAACACCGACAGGGGGGTGTCGCCGGGGGGCGAAAGGCTCTCCCCACGCGACAACCGACGTGACAACCGACGCGACAACACCCGCGCGACGACTCGCGCGACGACGGACCGGCCACGGTCCGCCCGGCGCCTTCCCCGGCCCGTCCCGCCGCCCGCCGCCCGCCGTGCCGCCGGCACGGAGGGTGAGCGGGCCACAGAGAAAGAGAACGACGATGAGCAGTCCCGCCGCCCCCGCCGTCAACACCGTCGCCTGGTTCGAGATCGCGAGTGACGATCCCGACGGTGTCCAGCGGTTCTACGGCGACCTGTTCGGCTGGCGGTTCCGGACCGACGAGGGCTCGGCGGCCGTCGGAATGGACTACCGGATCATCAGCGACGACGGTGACGACGAGCCGCGTGGCGGGGTGTTCGGCACCGGTGGCGAGATGCCCGGCCACGCCGTCTTCACCGTCCTGGTGCGCGACGTGACCGAGACCTGCCGGAAGGTGGAGGCGCTGGGCGGGAAGGTGCTCAGCGAGGTTGTGGGCCACGGGGGCGGCCCCGACTTCGCCTATCTCCACGACACGTCCGGCAACCTTTTCGGGATCTTCGCTCCGGCCGGTTCCTGACCGGCCGGAGCGTCCCCAGGCCGCCCGAACGCCCGCCGGGACCTCCCGTGCTTCCCCTGCGGCGCCTTTCCCCCGGGTCCTTCCCTCCGGGCCGTCAGGGCGTTCGGGCGGCGCCGCGCTCAGCGCCGGGTGTACAGACTCCTGCGACGGGCGAGGACGATCCAGCCCGCGACGGCGATCACCGCCGCGACGACGATGATGCCGATCTTGAGGGGCATGCCCGCCGAGTCACCGGCCTCCTCGGCGTCCTGCGCGGACGCGGCCGACGTCCCGTCCGCCGCCGCTTCCTGTGACGCGGCCTGGCCGGTGGCCGACGACTGGGGCAGGGTGATCGCTCCCGCCTTCACTGTCACCGTCTTGCTCGCCTTGGTGGGCTCGGTCGCCTTCACGGTGACCTTCCACTCGCCGGCCGGCAGCGGGTCGGCGGCGTGGTAGAGGTTCTGGCCCTCCGGCGACGACCTGAGCGGCACCGGCCCGAAGGAGCGGCCGTCGGCGGAGGTCGCGACCAGCGTCGCCACGACGATCTCCGTGACGGGATGGCCGTCCTTCTTGTACGTGGCCAGCACGTTGACGTTGTGGTCGCCGTCCCCGGTCACCTCCAGCTTGATCGCCCCGTTGTGGGCGGAGGCCGCCGGTGCGGCGAGCACCAGCATGAGCCCGGCCAGCAGGGCGGTGAGGATGTATGTCAATGCCTTGTTCACGAGTCGTGACTCCCCTCGGGTTCGGTGTCCGGGGTGAGTGCCCCGTCACCGGGTGATGTCGGCAGGAACACGTGCTGGTGCCCGTAGCCCGCGTCGACGTTCACGGCGTCCAGGGCGGTGGCCCCGACCGACCAGGTGAAGAGCGCGTCGGCGCGTTGCCGGACGGCCAGGTCCACGGCGGTGGTCCGGGCCGGTCCGGCGAGGTTCCGCGCGGCCGCGTAGGTGTCGACGGTCGTGGCGATCTGCCGTACGGCTGAGGCGAGACTCGACCTCGCCACGTTGGTGGCGGTCTCGCCGGAAGGCGGGTCGGCGAAGCCGCTGACCGCGGCGGCGGCCGCCTTCTTCCAGTTCTCGACGTCGGCGGCGGTCACCGCGGCCGGTCCGGCGGTGCCGTCGGCGGGCATGGCCCGGTCCAGCCCGTCGAGCACGGGGGCCAGCCGGTCGCCGGTGGTGCGGGCCAGCTCGGTCAGGGTCTTGATCTGCGTCTTGTCCCGGAGGGCGGATTCGGTGCGGATCCGGTCGGCCATCTGCTCGACCGAGCTCGGCCGGCTCGTCCAGAACACCAGGCCGCCGGAGACGAGCGCGCCGACGACGAACGCGGCCACGAGGCCGAGCGCCCGGCTCCGGGCCGGGGGCGGGGCCGGCTGCCGGACAGGTTGCCGGACCGGCGCCGGTCGTCCGGGTGATCGCTTGATGCTCGCCACCTCCTGAGGAGAAGTTGTTGCCGATCGGGTGGATTGGGGGTGCCCACGAGACGTGTCGCGGGGGCGGCCGGTCCGTTCGCGCGCCGCGGTGCTCACGCACCGAGAGGCGAACCCCGGCCGTTGAGGATGACCAGCCTCTCCATACGCCTGCGGCGCCGGGCGCCGGTGATCCGGATGGCGAGGAAGACGCCGATGAGGAGGGCGAGGACGGCGAGCTGCGGCCACGGCAACGCCCACACCGTGGCGACGGTCGACACCCGGTCGGCGGTGACGCCGGGGAGCGGCTTACCCGCGGGCGAGGGGATCGCCGTCACCGTCGTGGTGATCAGCCCCATCGGCCAGGTGCCCGCCACCCGCGCGGTGAACGTGCGGCTGCCGCCCGGCATGATCTCGCGGGCCTTGGCGTCGGACGTGTCGTTCCAGCCGCTCTCGCCGGCGAATGTGGAGGTCAGGATCCGGGAGTCCGGGGCCAGCCGGACGTTGCCGGTGTTGGCGACGGTGTACGTCACGTCGACGGTGCCCGCTGCGAAGGGGTTCCACGACCACCCGTACTCGGCCCGGACGCCGGTCACGGTGACTTTCGCCGCGTAGGTGCCGGACACGCGGATGTTCAGCCGGACGCCCACCCGGTTCTGGACCCGCA
This sequence comes from Microbispora sp. NPDC049125, assembly GCF_040802045.1. NCBI lineage: Bacteria > Bacillati > Actinomycetota > Actinomycetes > Streptosporangiales > Streptosporangiaceae > Microbispora > Microbispora sp. NPDC049125. The sequence goes on from NZ_JBEZDW010000011.1 coordinate 195,195, forward strand.
CCTGACCGGAGATCGTGTCCACGGACGCGGTCACGCCCGCGGGGTGATCCCCCGGCGTCGCGTTCTGGGGTATCGAGACCTGCACGGGCACGACGGCGGTGGCCCCGGCGGCGATGGTCACCTTGTCCGGGACCTGGATCCACGCGCCGCCGTCGGCCGGTTTGGCGTCCGAGGGCCGCATGTCGAAGTATCCCTTGGCGGTCAGGTAGCCGTCGTTGGCGTCGATCGCGAAGTCGACCGGCTGCGTGGAGCGGTTGGTGACGGCGATGTGCTCGGTCACCTGCTGCCCGCCGGGGAGCTCGATGTCGATGACGCGGCGGCCGTCGGGACCGTTGGCGTCGGCCGGCACGACCGACCAGGTGGTGTCGGCGTTGGACGGGGTGGCGAATGCGATCAGGGCGACCAAGGTGACCAGGACGGTCGCGCCGACAGCGGGAAGCATGGCGAGGCGGATGAGGACGCCCCGCGAACGGCTCTTGGTCAACGAAGGTGTCTCCTGTCTCATCGTGGGCGTCCGGGCCGTGTGCGAAACGCTCACACGGCCCGGACCACACACCTGGCTGTGGCTTCCTGCCTATGGCTCAGGACTGGTTGAACAGCGAAAGGGTCAGGGTCGAGTGGTACTCACCGGCGGCGACGTCGACCGGAGCCCGCAGTGCGAGGTCGGCGTTGACCTGCCAGGTGCCGATCTCGTCAGCCGAGTTCGCGGTCGAGACGAGCAGCTCCTGGCCCTTGAGACCCACGGTGGGGGCTCCGGTGCCGTCGGAGATGACGCTGGAGACCGGCTCACCGGCCGACACGGCACCGGTGGTGGTGTCGCTCAGCAGCTTCGGCTTCCATCCCAGGTACTCGGGCCCGATGGTCGCCGCGGGATTGCCGGTCGCGGCGAACTGGCTGGCCTGGCCGACGACCGCCCAGAAGTCACCGGCGGGGATGTCCTCGGGACGGCGGGTGTCGGTCACCGTGACCGTCGGCAGGGTGCCGACGAACTGGCGGGCGGTGGCGTTGGTCCCGTTCTCCGTGAGGGACACTCCGCTGTTGTCCGCCACGGTCATCGACACCTGACCGGTGCCGGTGGTGGGCTCGATGGTCACCGACACGTCGATGCCGTCGTCGGGGGCGTCGTCCGCCATCGCGGGACCGCTCACGCCGGCGAGCGCGAGGCCGAGCACCGACGCGGCGAGTATCTGGGTAGTTCTGTTGATTTTCATGTGTTCGCTCCATTTAGGGGGGCGGGGCCGGCCGGCTGATCGGCCGGCCGGCCCCGGTTCTGCTGTGGCGGTGTCCGCTAAGCGTTGACCGTGGTCACCGCCGGTGCGATCAGCCGCAGCTGATCGCGGTGTAAGCGGCGTCGTAGGAGGAGGTGACCTCCTTGCCATCGATCGTCGCGGTCCCCTTCACGGTCGCCGTGCCTGCGGCAACCTGGCCGGCCCGGGTGTTGAAGGACTGGTACGCCTGCTTGCCCGGGGCCACATCGGCCACGGTCTTCGTACCGAAGGGGGTCGTCAGCGTCACGGTCGCCGGCACGGTCGCGCCGTTGACGGCCGTCACGGCCACGTACGCCGAGGTGCCGACGCAGCGGGAGGAGGCGGTGACAGTCAGCTTGACCTCCGGCGTGGACGCCGTGGAGATGGTCAGCGTGAGCGTCTTGATCTCCTCGACGTTGCCGGCCTTGTCGGTCGAGCGGTAGCGCAGCGCGTGCTGCCCGTCGCCCGAGACGGTCACCGGAGCGGTGTAGGCCGCCCAGTCACCGGCGTCCAGCGAGTACTCGGTCTTGTCGACCCCGCTGCCGCCGGTCTCGTCGACCGCCTTGAGCGTGACCGTGACCGGACCGGTGAACGAGCCGCCCGCCGGCTGCTCCGGGTCGGTCGTCGCCGTCGTCACCGGAGCGGTCTTGTCCGCACTTCCCGCCTTGGTCAGCTTGAAGTAGTCGAACTTGACCGTCTTGGCCGCCGCCTGGTTGGTGCCGATGGTGTACACACCGACCTTCGACGCGTTCGCCACGGCGCTGTTCTTCACCACCGCGACCGTGCCGTTGGTGGCCAGGTCGGTCCAGGTGGTGCCGTCGGAGGAGTAGGAGCCGGTGAAGCTGTCTCCCACCTTCTTCAGGCGCAGCCAATACGGACCGGCGGTGAGGTTGTTCACCTGCGGCTGCGGGTTCTGCACGGTGCCGGCGACCTCGCTGCGCAGCTCGATCGTCCGCGCCACCGTCGACCCTGCGGCGTTGGTGGTCAGGAAGTCGAACTTCACGTAGTTGTCGTCGTCGCCGTAGACCATCAGGCCGCCCTGCTGGTACTGCTCGCTGAGGGCCGAGGCGTCCACCTTGGTCTCCAGCGTCCAGTCGCCGCCCGGCGCCGTCTGCAGGATGAAGTTCTTCGGGCCGCTGTTCGTGGTCCCGTAGATGTCACCCGTCGTGGTGTCGAGCTCCAGGTTGCCACCGGTCACCCGAGCGGCCGTCGCGTCGTAGCGCACGTTGTCGCTCCAGCGGCAGAGGTCGAGCGAGCTGCCGTTGAAGTCGTCGTCCGGCGTCGGCGCGGTGGCCTTGTCGTCCGGCGTGATCTGGAACCAGTCGAAGGCCGCGTCCACCACCGGGTGGTTGGCCCCGGCCAGCGAGATCAGGCCGATCTTCGGGTTGGTGATCCCGGCGAGCGGCTTGGTCTCCGGCATCGCCGTGAAGTTGGTGCCGTCCGAGGAGTAGTGCGCGGTGATGTTGGTGCCGTCACTGATGAACCGCACGTACACCGTGTCGGGGTAGGCGTCCCCGAGGTTGGCCGTGTTGCTCGCCGTCACCTCGTTGGGGGCGCCCTTGTCCTCCCGGATGAGCTGGAAGACGCGGCTGGCGTGGTCGGAAGCCGAGGTCGACCGCCCCTCGAGCACCATCTTGGCGTAGTTGTCGTCGTCGCCGTAGATGACCAGGCCCGCCTGCTGGTACGCGTCGGTCGCCCTCAGCGTGAGCTTGGCGGTGGCGGTCCAGGCACCCGACGGCGCCGGCTGCACGACGATGTTCGGCGTGTTGTTGGTCGTCTGGTAGATGTCGGTGGCCGAGGTCGGGATGATGAGCTTGCCGTCCACGACCTTGAGGTCCTGGTTCTCCCGGATGACCGACCAGCGGTCACGGTCGAGCTGGGTGCCCAGGAAGTCGTCGGAACGTCCGGAGAAGCACACCGTGGCCGGTGCGTCCACCTTGATCTGCACCTGAGCGCTGGTTGCGGCGCCCTTGGCGTCGGTCACCGTCACCACGGCGGTGTAGGTGCCCGGCGCTGTGTAGGTGTAGCTCGCGTTGGCCGTGGTCGGCTGCGGCGCGCCGTTCACCCCGAAGTCCCACTTGTAGGTGAGAGCGTCACCCTCGGGGTCGCTGGCGGTGGTGGTGAAGTCCACCTTCAGCGGCGCGACACCGGTGGTGGCGTTGGCGGCCACCGACACCGTCGGACGCTGGTTCTCCGAGGCGCCCTTGCCGACGAAGTCGACCCAGTTGAAGTTGAGCAGGAAGGCGTCGTTCGCCGCGCTCGCCGGCTTGCGCACGACGAAGTACAGCGGGCCGCTCGTGACCGGCGGGTTGGTCAGGTTCAGCGTGACGTCCTTGAACGTCTGCCAGCCGCCGGTGTTGGCCACGTCGACGGAGCCGATGAGCGTCCCGGTCGCCGGGTCGCCCTGCCGGACCTGGATGGTACCGCCGGTGGTGTTCGACGAGACCCTGAACCGAATCGCGCTGATGTTGGTCAGGTTGATCGGGTCGAACGACCACCAGTCGCCGTCCTGGATGTTGGCGATGTTCTTGTTGCCGCCCGCGCTGTCGGTCGTGTCCTCGGCCGTGACGCCCGCGGCGTCGGTGCCAGTGCCGCCCGTGATACGGCCGGTCGCGCTGTAGTGCTCGGCCTGCTTGCGCTTGGGCTGCAGGATGACCTGCCCCCGCCCGGTGAGCGGCTTGGCCGACCCGGCGCCCTTGTCGGTGTAGCTGGCCTCGATGACGTAGAACAGGTTGTCGTACTCACCGTGGCCGGACATTGCGGTCTGCACGACGGCCTCGCAGCCGGTCGTCTGGTCGAGCGGGTGGCCGTGGCTGTCGTGACCCAGGATGGACTGGATCTGCACCTTGCTGCAGTCGACCGTGCCGTCCTCGGCGTCGGTGACGGTGACCTTGAACTTCACCTGGTCGCCGAACTCGAAGAACGCGCCGTTCGGCGGGAGCTCCACCTTGACCTCGGGCTTGGTGTTGCCCGCGTTGATGGTCACGCTCGCCTTACCGGTCAGGCCGTCGGAGTTCGTCACGGTGAGAACCGCGTTGAACTCGCCGGCCTGGGTGTAGGTGAAGGTGGGGTTGGCGGCGGTGGAGTCAGTCGTGCCGTTACCGTCGAAGTCCCAGGCGTAGGTGATGGCCTTGCCGTCGGGGTCGCGCGAGCCGTCGCTGCTGAACTGGACGGTCAGCGGCGCCGGGCCGTCGGTCTTGTCGGCGGTGACCCGCGCCGTCGGGGGACGGACGCCCTTGGTGTAGTCGATGCGGTAGACGCCGGAGTCGGCGTTGTCGCCGCCGAAGCCCGAGCCCCACTCGATCAGGTAGAGGGCGCCGTCGGGACCGAACTTCATGTCCATGGGCTTCTTGAAGCTCAGGGTCTGAAGGATCCGGTTCATCTCGACGAGCTTGGTGCCGTCCTCGTTGAGCTGGAACGACCACATGGCGTTGTTGTTCCACTCACCGAACATGGCCTTGCCGTCCCAGTACGCCGGCCACTTGTTCGTCGACGTGCTGTCGGCGTTGAAGCGGTAGACCGGGCCGCCCATCGGGGCGCCGCCGCTCAGCTCCGGGAAGTTGTTGGGGTCGGCGGCGTAGTGGTACCAGACCGTGGCCGGGATCACCGGCGGCAGGTTGGTCAGGCCGGTGTTGTTCGGCGAGTTGTTGACCGGAGCCGCGCAGTTGAACGCCGCCCCCGACTGCTTGGTGGCGAAGTCGTAGTCGATGTACGGGGTGTTGTTGCCGATGCAGTACGGCCAGCCGTAGTTGCCCGGCTTGGAGATGAGGTTCCACTCCACCGTGTTCTGCGGGCCACGCGTGGCGCTGGCGGAGTTGGAGTCGGGGCCGTACTCGCCCAGCATCACGTTGCCGGTCTTGGGGTCCATGCCGATCCGGAACGGGTTGCGGAAGCCCATGCCGTAGATCTCCGGCCTGGTCTTGGCCGTACCCGGGGCGAACAGGTTGCCCGACGGGACGGTGTAGGTGCCGTCGGTCTCGGGGTGGATGCGCAGCAGCTTGCCGCTCAGGCTGTTGGTGTTCCCCGCGCTGCGCTGGGAGTCCCAGCTCGAGCGGCCCGACTGCTCGTCGAGCGGCGCGAAGCCGTCGGAGTTGAAGGGGTTGGTGTTGTCGCCCGTGCCCAGCCAGAGGTTGCCGGTCTTGGGGTCTATCACCATGCCGCCGCCGTGGTGGCAGCACTCGGCCCGCTGCACCGGCACGTCCATGATCTTCTTCTCACTCGCCAGGTCCAGGGTGTCCCCGGTGACGGTGAACCGGCTCAGCCGGTCGACGTTCTCCGAGCCCGCGGGCGAGTAGTAGAGGTAGATCCACTTGTTCGTGTCGAACCCGGGGTCCAGCGCCATGCCGAGCAGACCGCTCTCGTTGGCGGTGAACACGTTCATGTGCGCCGCGGTCACGCTGCCGCCGCTCGGCTTGATGATCTTGACGTCGCCGAGACGGTCGATGTAGAAGACCCGGCCGTCCTTGGCGACGTCCAGCATCATCGGGTTGGACGTGTCGCTGTCCAGCTCCACCTTGTTGTAGCCGCTGCTCTGCGAGGCCGAGCAGTCGGCCTTGACCGCGCCGGCGGCGGTCTGGATGCCGCCGAGCAGCAACTTCAGGAAGTTCGCCTCGCTGTAGTTCTCCTTCTGGTGGCCGAGGCCGGTGTACCACGAGCGGCCGCCGTCGTAGTCCTGGCACCACGTGTTCGGGTGGTCGGCACCCATGGTGCCGCCGGTGTAGGACTTCTCGTCCATCGACGTCAGCACGTGGACCGTGCCACGCGGGTTGGACTGGTAGTCGTACCACTCGTCGGTACGGGACCAGGTCGTCGGCAGGCCCTTCGTCGAGGGGTGCGCCGGGTCCTCGACCTTCACCGTGGCCTGCTGGATCGCCGGGTGCTGCTTGAAGTACGCCCCGACGAGCTTGCCGTACCAGGCCCAGTTGTATCCGCTGTCGGCGGCGGCGTGGACGCCCACGAAGCCGCCGCCCTTCTCGATGTAGCGCTGGAAGGCGTCCTTCTGATCTTGTGTGGCCACCGGGTCACCGGTCGTGGACATGAAGACCACGGCCTGGTAGTTGGCCAGGTTCGCGTCGGTGAACAGCGCGCTGTCCTCGGTCGTGTCGACCGCGAAGTTGTTGTCCTGGCCGAGCTTCTGCACGGCCGCGATGCCATCGGGGATCGAGTCGTGCCGGAAGCCGGTGGTCTTGGAGAAGACCAGGACCTTGAAGGCGGGCTCGGCCGCCGCCGCGGTGGCCGAGGCGCTCGCCGGCGTCGGTAGGAGCGTGATGAGGGGAGTGGCGAGGGCGAGAGCCATCGCCGCTGCGGTTCGACGTTTCGGACGTCGTCCGTTTGCTGGCAGGACCGCGTTGAGCAGTCTGGCCCACGTACGAGGACGTGGTGACATGGAAAACCCTTTCCTGACCGGGGGGCCGTCAGGCAAGGCGCGCGCCGCCGCGCTTGTTGCCACTTGGTTTGTAGCGGATATTGCGGGGGCTGGAGGGTGCCGTCTCCAGGTCTGTGGGGCCGTCAGCAGCGTGCCGGCCTGGGTAATGAGTCCATGATCGTGGTCGGGTCGTCGATGATCTGGTTGATCACCATGCTCGCGGCGCCGCGGGACGCGGCGCCGAAGCCGAGTGTGGAGGCGACGAATCGGCACTGCGCGGCAGGGGCGGCCACCACGAGCCGCTCCAGCTGCTCCTGCGCGTGCGGCAGCAGCCACTCGGCCAGTGAGGCGAAGTAGCCGCCGATGACGATCACCCGGGGGTTGAACAGGTTGGCCACGATCGAGCCGCCGAGCCCGAGCCAGTGGCCGACCTGCGCGACCGCCTGCATCATGCGCCGGTCGCCGGAGGCCAGGCCCCTGGCGATGTCGGTGACTCGTTCGCCGGGGTCGGGAACCGGCATGCCGGGCAGTCCGTACGCCTGCTCGGGCATGGCCGCGCGGACGAGCGCGGCCAGACCGACCTTGGTCTCCCAGCAGCCGGTGCGGCCGCAGCCGCACTGGTCGCCGTTCGGGTCGACCGGCAGGTGCCCGACCTCTCCGGAGAAGCCGTCCGCTCCGCGCAGAAGCTTGCCGCCGGAGATGATGCCGCCGCCGACGCCCACCTCGCCGGTGAGGTAGACCAGGTCGGGTGTGCCCGCGGCGACCCCCGACGTGAACTCGGCCAGCGCGGCGAGGTTGGCGTCGTTGTCGACCCGCACCGGAATGCGGAGCGGGCCGATCATCGCCGAAAGCTGCTCCGCCAGCGGCAGTTCCCGCCAGTAGAGGTTCGGTGCGAGCGTCACGACACCGCGCGCCACGTCCACGAGACCGGGCACGGCCACCGCGATGCCGGCGGGGATGGCGCCGGTCCGCGTCATCGTCTCCACGGCGTCCCTGGCCACGAGCCCGAGCCGGCGCACCGCGCTGTCCGGGCAGCTGCCCATCGTGTCGAAGACCACCCGGCGCTCGACCAGGAGCCGGCCGCCGAGGTCGGTGCCGTGGACCGCGATGTAGTCCACGTTGATCTCCATCCCCAGGGCGCCGACGTGCGCGCCGTGCAGCGCCACCGCCCGCCGGGGGCGTCCGACGGCGCCCACGTGCTCGACGCCGACCTCCCGCACCAGCCGCCGTTCGAGAAGCTCGGCCATGATGTTGGAGACGGTGGCCCGATGCAGCCCGGTCGCGTCCGCGATGTCGGCGCGGGACAGCGAGGTGTGATCGCGCAGCTCACGCAGTACCGTCGAGAGGTTCGCGCGGCGCAGCGCGGCGGGCCCCGCTGGCGGGGAGCCGCCCGACGGACGGGTGAGGTGCCGCTCGTTCGTCATCCTCACCTGCCCTTTGTTTGTTTCGGAGATCAATTAATCAGGGTTGTAACACGGACATGTCCGTCCTCGCACCCCCAGATCGCGTAACGAGTTGGCATCGCCGGGTTCCGCCGCAGGTCGGTGTCGATTTGTGATGCGGTTACCGGAACGTTACAAAGGCGGCAACCGGTTTCCCCTTGTGTCTTCCGAGTAAGGCTGTTTTTAATTCGGCCAGTTATGTGAACTAATCGAGGAGTGGCGTGGACCGCGACAGGGCCGTTGAGCGAGCCGCAGGCACGGGGGCCGGTCGAGAAGACCGGGCCTCGGCATGCCGGCTCCGGCGAGCGCCCGTCCGGCTCCACGGCCATCGCGCGGCACTCCAGCCATCGTGGCGCGTGAGGCACCCTCGATGACCCATCCGCCCCGCTCGTGGTGGACCCGCGTGTCCGCCGCCCCGTCCCCGCGTACCCCCCGTCCCACCTGACCCTCTCCGCCCGCCAGACTTCCCGCCCGCTTCACCGTCCTGCCTGAGCCGCCGCACTCCCGCCCCTCCCGCGTGCCGCGGCCATGGCGCATGCGGTCAGGCGGGCGGGATGACCACCGTGCCCTTTTCCCTCCACCAGAACGTCCTGCCCGCCTGATCGGCTGTCCGGAGCCGCAGCGGCACCGTTGACGCCGACTTCGGTGCCGTCGCGGTGGTGCCAACCGGCGCCGTCAGGCGGGCGGGACCACGGCCGCATCCACCTCAGGAGGCTTCTGTGCCGCGGTCATCGTCCGATTCGGCGTCTCTGCTCGAGATGCGAGGAATCGTCAAGCAGTTTCCCGGCGTGCGCGCCCTGGACGGCGTCGACCTCGAGGTCAGAGCCGGCGAGGTGCACTGCCTCCTCGGCCAGAACGGCGCCGGGAAGTCCACGCTCATCAAGATCTTGTCCGGTGCCCACGCGCCGGACGAGGGTGAGGTGCTGCTCGACGGCTCACCCGTACGGCTGGCACCGCCGACCGCGGCCATGGGCCACGGGATCGCCACCATCTATCAGGAGCTCGACCTGGTGGACGGGCTGAGCGTCACCGAGAACATCTTCCTCGGCCACGAGCGGGCGACCTTCGGGTTCTCCCGCCGGGCCGAGGCGGACCGGGCGACGGCGGAGTTGCTCGCGCGGCTGGGTCACGGTGAGATCCGCCCGCGTACCGAGGTGGGCCGGCTCTCCCCGGCGCACAAGCAGATCGTCAGCATGGCGCGGGCACTGTCGCACTCGGCCCGGTTGATCATCATGGACGAGCCGTCGGCCGCCCTGGCCCATGACGAGGTGGAGAACCTGTTCCGGGTGATCCGCGACCTCGCCACCCAGGGCGTGGCGGTGATCTACATCTCCCACCGCCTGGAGGAGATCCGGGAGATCGGCGACCGCGTCACCGTGCTGAAGGACGGGCGCACGGTCGCGGTGGGGCTGCCGGCCAAGGAGACGCCGACCTCGCAGATCGTGGCGCTGATGACCGGCCGCAACGTCGAGTACGTCTTCCCGCCGCGGCCGGACAGGAGCGCCCACGAGGGCCGGCCGGAGGTGCTGCGGGTGGAGAACCTGACGCTGCCCAGCCGGTTCGCGGACGTGTCGTTCAACATCCGGGCCGGAGAGATCGTCGGGCTGGCCGGGCTGGTCGGCTCGGGCCGCAGCGAGATCATCGAGTCGATCTACGGGGCGCGGCGGGCCGGCGGCCGCGTCGTGCTCGACGGGAAGGCGGTGCGGCCGGGCAGCACGACCCGGGCCGTGCGGATGGGCATGGGCCTGGCGCCCGAGGAGCGCAAGGCGCAGGCGTTGCTGCTGGATCACTCGGTCGCGCACAACATCACGCTGGCGAGCCTGAGCCGCTACACCAAGCCCCGCTGGTTGGGCTGGCTCGACCGGCGGAACGAGTTCGCCGAGGCCAAGCGGCTGTCGGAGACGTTGGACATCCGCCCGGCCGATCCCCGCCGGGCGATCAGGACGCTGTCGGGCGGCAACCAGCAGAAGGCGGTGCTGGGGCGCTGGCTCGCCGAGGACCGCAAGCTGCTGTTGCTGGACGAGCCGACGCGCGGAGTGGACGTCGGGGCCAGGGCCGAGCTGTACGCCGTCATCAGGAAGCTCGCCAACGAGGGGATCGGCGTGCTGCTGGTCTCCAGCGAGGTTCCCGAGGTGCTCGGCCTGGCCGACCGCGTGCTGGTCGTCCGGGAGGGGCGCGTGATTCACGAGAGCGACGCCCGGGACCTCGACGAACACCAGGTCCTCGATATGATCATGGAAGGAAGGCCGGCGTGAGCGACTCTGCGACGCCTGCGGTGGAGGAGAAGGCGACCGCCCGGGCACAGTCCGGAAAACCCGCCTCCGGTATGACGTTGGCCGGCAGGGCGGGCAGGATCCCGCATCTGGGGCTGGTCGTGGCGCTGGTGCTGCTGGCGATCGTGGGCCTGGTGACGAAGCCGGAGAACTTCGCCACCTCGTCCAACCTCGTGAGCGTCCTGGCGCTGGCCTCGACCATCGGCGTGATCACGGTCGGAAGCACGTTCGTGATCATCGGTGGTGGCATCGACCTGTCGGTCGGGGCGCTGATGGCGCTGGCGTCGGTGTGGGCGACCACGCTGGCCACCCAGGCGTATGGGCCGGTCGTGATGATCTTGTGCGCCGTGCTGGTGGGAACAGGCGCGGGCCTGTTGAACGGCTTCCTGATCTCCTACGGCCGGATGGTGCCGTTCATCGCCACCCTGGCGATGATGGTGGCCGCCCGCGGCCTGGCGCAGCGGATGTCGAACCAGCGCACGCAGCTGGTGCAGCCGGACAACGACGCCATCGTCGGCCTGTCGACCACGCGGGTGCTGGGGCTTCCGCTGCTGGTGTACGTGTTCGCGCTGGTGGTGCTGATCGGCTGGGTGGTGCTCAACCGCACGACGTTCGGCCGGCGGACCTACGCGGTGGGCGGCAACCCCGAGGCCGCCCGGCTGGCCGGTATCGACGTGCGTAAGCACACGCTGATGCTGTACGCCCTGTCGGGTCTGTGCTGCGGGATCGCCGCGGCGCTGATCATGGCGCGCACCACCACCGGGTCGTCCACGCACGGCGACCTCTACGAGCTCGACGCCATCGCCGCCGTGATCATCGGCGGCACGCTCCTGACCGGCGGGCGCGGCACGATCATCGGGTCGATCCTCGGCCTGCTCATCTTCACCGTGATCACCAACCTGTTCATCCTGAACGGGCTGAACACCGCCGACCAGCTCGTCGCCAAGGGCCTGATCATCGTCGTCGCCGTGCTGCTGCAGCGGCGCAGCCTCAACCTGCGCACCTGAGACCCGTAAACAGATAACCCGCTTCCAAGGGAGACAACATATGAAGAAGAACGTCGGCCGGCGCGGCTTCCTGGTGAGCGGCGCCGCCCTCGGGGCAGGCGCCCTCGTCACCGCGTGCACCAGCAACGAGCCGGCCGCCCAGGCCAGCGCGTCCGCCGCGCCCGCGGCGGCGGCCACGGGCGGGAACGACGCCCCCGGCGACAAGGTCGTCATCGGGTTCTCCGCGCCGGCGGCCGACCACGGCTGGATCGCGGCGATCAGCAAGAACGCGGCGGACGCGGCCAAGCAGTACTCCGATGTGGAGTTGAAGCCGGTCGAGCCGACCAACGACATCAACCAGCAGATCTCGGCGGTGGAGTCGCTGATCCAGGCGAAGGTCAATGTTCTGGTGATTTTGCCGAACGACGGTGAGCAGCTGAACCAGGTGGCGCGGCAGGCGATGGACGCGGGTATCCCGGTGATCAATCTCGACCGGGTCTTCCCCGACAAGCTGTCGTACCGGACCTGGATCGGTGGCGACAACTACGGCATGGGTGTGGCCGCCGGTCACTACATCGGCAA
>NZ_JBEZDW010000012.1:0-204288 GCF_040802045.1 Microbispora sp. NPDC049125
TGCACTGGCTTTTAACACACTGTTGAGTTCTCAAGAAACGGACGCGACCACCATCACCCTGAACCCGTCACCAGGTCCCGAACTCCGGGGCGTTTCACGTTCTGTCGCTATTCTTGCAAGCCCCGTGATTTCTGTCAAATCATCTCCAGCGAGTTGATTTGCAGCGAAATCCCGAATGCTTAACCGGAATCGCGACTACTTCGTTTCCGAAGCACCCCTCTAATTTACCTCAAGTCGGACATCCCGTCGAATCGCGACAGGACGCTCAGAAATAAGGCGGAAAAAGAGGGAGTAGCGGGAAGCCTAGCAGCCGATTTCCCCTGAAGGAGTCGAGGCACGCCGCGCTTTCCCGCGTGAAGGAAGACTAGCACCCGTCGGGGGGTGCCGAGGACAACTTCCGCAACTTAGCAAGCCTTCCCTCCCCGGCACCACCCCAAACCTCACGGGCTCCCCTTAATGTCCCGAGCCTGGACGGCGACGCCGGGAAGCCGGCGAAGACCTCCTTGCCCTGCGCAGGGCCGCCCGGGCAGGGAGGCCGACGGGAACCCTCCATGACCCGGGCCGGCAACGCCGGGGAGCCGGCGGAGGCCTCCAGAGCCTCCCGAGCTGGACTGTTGAGCAGGGTCCCGCCCGAGCAGGGTCCCGCCCGAGCAAGGTCCACCTGGGCAGGGGACGCCAGGTCAGGCCGGCAGGGCCGCGAGCTGGCCTTCCAGCCGGGCGATGTCCTCCGCCGCCTGCTCGGCGCGCCGCCGCACCTTGACCACGACGTCCTCCGGGGCCTTCGCCATGAACTGCTCGTTGGTGAGCTTCCCGGTGACCTGGGCCTGCTCCTTGCGGGCGGCGGCGAGGTCCTTCTCCAGCCTCTTCCGCTCCGCCGCCACGTCGATCGCCCCCGCTGTGTCGATCTCCACGGCCACCGGGCCCACGGTCAGCCGCGCCGTGGGACTGAAGGCCTCCGTGGGCGCGTCGAGACGCAGCAGGACGCGGATCGCCTCCTCGTGCGCCGCGAGAGCCGTACCGGGCAGGGAGAGCCGCGCTGCGACACGCTGACCGGGCTTGAGCCCCTGATCCGAGCGGAACCGGCGCACCTCCGTCACCAGCTCCTGCAGCGAGGCGATCTCCTGCTCCGCCGCGGGATCGGACAGCTCATCCGGGACGGCCGGCCAGGGGGCGACCACGATGGACTCGCCGCCGGTGAGGGCACGCCACAGCTCCTCGGTGACGAACGGCACCAGCGGGTGGAGCAGCCGCAGCAGCCCGTCGAAGACGTGGCCCAGGACCCGCTTGGTGTTCTCGGCGACCGGTCCGCCTCTGGCGATCTGGACCTTGGCGAGCTCCACGTACCAGTCGAAGACCTCGTCCCAGGCGAAGTGGTACAGCGCGTCGGACGCCTTGGCGAACTCGAACTCCTCGAAGGCCGCGTCGACCGACGTGGCGACCGCCTGGAGGCGCGACAGGATCCACCGGTCGGCGGCGGTGAGCTCCTGCGGCAGCCCGTCGGAGACGGCGCCGTTCATCAGGGCGAACCGCGTCGCGTTCCAGATCTTGTTGCAGAAGTTGCGGGAGCCGGCCGCCCAGTCCTCGCTGATGGCCACGTCGGAGCCCGGGTTCGCGCCGCGTAGGAGCGTGAACCTGGTGGCGTCCGCGCCGTACCGCTCGATCCAGTCGAGCGGGTCGACGACGTTGCCGAACGACTTCGACATCTTCTTGCCGAACTGGTCGCGCACCATGCCGTGCAGCGCGACGGTGCGGAACGGCGGCTCGCCGTCCATCGCGTACAGCCCGAACATCATCATCCGGGCGACCCAGAAGAACAGGATGTCGTAGCCCGTGACCAGGACGGTGGTGGGGTAGAACTTGGCGAGCTCGGGCGTCTCGTCCGGCCATCCCAGGGTGGAGAACGGCCACAGGCCCGAGGAGAACCACGTGTCGAGCACGTCCTGGTCCTGCTCGTAACCCGCGGGCGGCTGCTCGTCGGGGCCCACGCAGACCATCTCCCCGTCCGGGCCGTACCAGACGGGGATGCGGTGCCCCCACCAGAGCTGCCGCGAGATGCACCAGTCGTGCATGTCGTCGACCCAGTCGAAGTAGCGCTTGGCCAGCTCCGGCGGGTGGATGCGGGTGCGGCCGTCCCGGACGGCGTCGCCCGCCGCCTTTGCGAGCGGCGAGACGTTGACGAACCACTGCAGCGACAGCCTCGGCTCGACGACCGTCTTGCAGCGGGAGCAGTGGCCGACCGAGTGGACGTACGGGCGCTTCTCGGCGACGATGCGGCCCTGCTCGCGCAGCGCCGCCACCACGGCGGGCCGCGCCTCGAAGCGGTCGAGCCCCTGGAACGGCCCGTGCGCGGTGACGATGCCGCGCTCGTCCATGACGACCAGGGACTCCAGCGAGTGCCGGCGGCCGATCTCGAAGTCGTTGGGGTCGTGCGCCGGGGTGACCTTCACCGCACCGGTGCCGAACGACGGGTCCACGTGCTCGTCGGCCACGATCGGAATGCGCCGCCCGGTCAGCGGGAGCTCGACCTCCTTTCCGATGAGGTGGGCGTAGCGCTCGTCGCCGGGGTGCACGGCCACCGCCGTGTCGCCGAGCATGGTCTCGGCCCGGGTCGTGGCCACGACGATCTCGGCGTCGCCCGATCCGTACCGGATGGAGACGAGCTCGCCGTCGTCGTCGCTGTGCTCGACCTCGATGTCGGACAGGGCGGTCAGGCAGCGGGGGCACCAGTTGATGATCCGCTCGGCCCGGTAGATGAGCCCGTCGTCGAAGAGCTTCTTGAAGATGGTCTGGACGGCGCGGGAAAGCCCCTCGTCCATGGTGAACCGCTCGCGCGACCAGTCGACGCCGTCGCCGAGCTTCGTCATCTGGCCGAGGATCCGCCCGCCGGACTCCTCCTTCCACTGCCAGACGCGCTCGACGAACGCCTCCCGCCCGAAGTCGTGGCGGGACAGTCCGTCCTTGGCGATCTCACGCTCGACGACGTTCTGCGTCGCGATGCCGGCGTGGTCCATGCCGGGCAGCCACAGCGTCTCCATGCCGCGCATGCGGGCGCGGCGGGTCAGCGCGTCCTGGATCGAATGGTCGAGCGCGTGCCCCACATGGAGCGACCCGGTCACGTTCGGCGGGGGAAGCACGATGCTGTACGGCTCTCGCCCGCTGCCCGGGTCCGCGGTGAAGTAGCCGGCCGATACCCAGCGCTCGTAGCTCCGGGTCTCGACGTCGGCAGGGGCGTACTGGGTAGGCAGCTCAGGCGTCGTCATGATGCCCAATTCTAGGGACGTCGGCGTGCGCCCGAGCCGGTGAGCCGTCCGGCGTGGCCCCGGCGTGTACGGCCGGGGCCCTGCGAGATCCCTATGAGATCCCTGCGAGATCAGGCCGACTTCTCCCGCGGGGTGCGCTGCTGCTTGGCCTGGAGCTGGTCGCGCGGAACGAGGGTGGGATTGACGTGCTCGAGCACGGCCTCCCGGGTGATCACCACACGCGCCACGTCCTGCCGCGAAGGCACCTCGTACATCACCGAGAGGAGGACCTCCTCCAGGATGGCGCGCAGGCCGCGGGCGCCGGTGCCGCGGAGGATGGCCTGGTCGGCGATGGCCTCCAGGGCGTCGTCGCTGAACTCGAGCTCCACGTTGTCGAGCTCGAACAGCCGGCGGTACTGCTTGACGAGCGCGTTGCGCGGCTCGGTGAGGATCTGGATGAGCGCTTCCCGGTCGAGGTTGTGCACCGAGGTGACCACGGGGAGCCGGCCGACGAACTCGGGGATCATGCCGAACTTCAGCAGATCCTCCGGCATCACGTCGGAGAAGATGTCGGAGGAGTTCGACTCCTCCTTCGAGCGGATGATCGCGTTGAAGCCGATCCCCTTCTTGCCGACCCGCGACTCCACGATCTTCTCCAGGCCGGCGAAGGCGCCGCCGCAGATGAACAGCACGTTCGTGGTGTCGATCTGGATGAACTCCTGGTGCGGGTGCTTGCGGCCGCCCTGCGGGGGCACGCTCGCGGTCGTCCCCTCAAGGATCTTGAGCAGGGCCTGCTGCACGCCCTCGCCCGAGACGTCGCGGGTGATCGACGGGTTCTCGCTCTTGCGGGCTATCTTGTCGACCTCGTCGATGTAGATGATGCCGGTCTCGGCCTTCTTGACGTCGTAGTCGGCGGCCTGGATCAGCTTGAGGAGGATGTTCTCCACGTCCTCGCCGACGTACCCCGCCTCGGTCAGCGCCGTCGCGTCCGCGATGGCGAACGGGACGTTGAGCATCTTGGCGAGAGTCTGCGCGAGCAGGGTCTTGCCGGAGCCGGTGGGGCCCAGCAGCAAGATGTTCGACTTGGCGAGCTCCAGGCCGTCGTCCCGGCCGCGCTCGCCCGACTGGACGCGCTTGTAGTGGTTGTACACCGCGACCGACAGCGCCTTCTTGGCCTGGTCCTGCCCGATGACGTAGGCGTCCAGGAACTCGTAGATCTCGCGAGGCTTGGGGAGGTTGTCCCACTTGAGCTCGGAGGACTCGGAGAGCTCCTCCTCGATGATCTCGTTGCAGAGATCGATGCACTCATCGCAGATGTAGACGCCTGGTCCGGCGATGAGCTTCTTGACCTGCTTCTGGCTCTTGCCGCAGAACGAGCACTTCAGCAGGTCTCCCCCGTCGCCGATGCGTGCCACCCCAGATACTCCTTTGCGTGGGACCGCCCTGCTGCCGCGGTCGCTTCCGTCCGCAACCGGTTGTGCTCGGTGCGAAAACGTCATCCCGCTCAGGTTTCGACGTTACCGTCTCTCGGGCCCTCAGTGAGCCCCCTAGCGGTGAGTCGCACCGGAACGTGCCCAATTGGGCACCGTTCCGGTGCGGCAACTCCTTCAGGAAGCGATCGCCGCGGCGCGCTTCTTACGCGACGGGATGATGTCGTCCACCAGCCCGTACGCCTTCGCCTCGTCGGCGCTGAGAATCTTGTCGCGCTCGATGTCCCGCCGCACGTCGGCCGGGTCCTTGCCCGAGTGCTTCGCCACGATCTCCTCGAGCAGCGACCTCATGCGCAGGATCTCACGAGCCTGGATCTCGATGTCGCTGCCCTGGCCGCCACCCTCGGTGTAGGGCTGGTGGATCAGGACGCGGGCGTTGGGCAGCGCGAACCGCTTGCCCGCCGTGCCGCCCGCGAGCAGGACTGCGGCGGCGGAGGCCGCCTGGCCCAGGCAAACCGTCTGGATCTCGGGACGGACGAACTGCATCGTGTCGTAGATCGCGGTCATCGCGGTGAACGACCCACCCGGAGAGTTGATGTACATGCTGATGTCGCGGTCCGGGTCCAGCGACTCCAGCGTCAGCAGCTGTGCCATCACGTCGTTCGCCGAGGCGTCGTCGATCTGGACACCGAGGAAGATGATGCGGTCCTCGAACAGCTTGTTGTACGGGTTCATCTCCTTGACGCCGTACGACGTGCGCTCGACGAAGGAGGGCAGAACGTAGCGGCCGTTGATGTCTCCCGGCCCGATCAGCTCGCTCACTTTGGAAGCTCCGCTCATGAGACGGCGCCCTCGGAGGGCACCTGACGCGCGCTGCGCACGACGTGGTCGATGAAGCCGTAGTCCTTGGCCTCCTCGGCCGTGAACCAGCGGTCGCGGTCGGAGTCGCGCTCGATCTGGTCGAGCGGCTGCCCCGTGTGGTGGGCGATGCGCTCCGCGAGGGTCTTCTTCACGTAGAGCATCTGCTCGGCCTGGATGGCGATGTCGGCGGCGGTGCCGCCGATGCCACCGGACGGCTGGTGCATCATGATGCGCGCGTGCGGAAGCGCGTAGCGCTTACCCTGCGCCCCCGCGCAGAGCAGGAACTGCCCCATCGACGCGGCCAGGCCCATCGCGACCGTGCACACGTTGTTGGGAACGTACTCCATCATGTCGTAGATCGCCATGCCGGCCGTCACCGAGCCGCCGGGGGAGTTGATGTACATCCAGATGTCGCGGTCGGGGTTGTCCGCGGCGAGCAGGAGCAGCTCGGCGCAGAGCCGGTTGGCGACCTCGTCGTTGACCTGCGTGCCGAGGACGACGATGCGCTCGCGCAGGAGCCGCTGGTAGAGCTGGTCTTCGAGACGGCCGGGCCCCTCCTGAGGATTGCGGGCCTCGAAGCCGGAACCGGCGGGCGGGAAGAAGGTCGGCGGGCTGGTCACAGCGTCACCTTCCGATGCGTCGTAATCGAGTGTCATTGCTTGTGACCTTAACGCGCGCCGCAGACAGGTCATGCCTCCTCGCCGTACTGTTCGCTGACGGCGCATGTTCGGAGCGTGGCCGCGCGGGGCGGCGCCCGGCGCCGGATCCGCCGTCGTGGCGGGTGTCCGCGCGTGGCGAACGACCAGGTGGGCGCCGTACGGCGATCACAGCGCGATCCGCGTTGCCGAGAATTTGCACTGATATAGAGAAATGGAACGGCAAAACCCCCGGTGCGTCACAGTGCGCCGGGGGTTTTCCGTAAACGCCCGCCCGCCGGGCCGATCACCTGGCAGGCGCGACGGAATGCTTCACGCGGAACCGGGGAATCTAGCTCTTCACCGGCTCGACGCCGGCCTCCTCGGCGCCGACCTGCTCCTGCTCGGGGTTGAGCTCGGCGTAGATGGCCTGGAGGTCGACCTCGTTGCCGGCCTCGTCGCTCACCTTCGCGGCGTCGCCGATGACCGTCTTGGCCTTCTCCCGGACGATCTCCATCATCGCCAGCGTGAGCTGGTTGTTGTCGGCCAGGTGCTGGGCCAGCGTGTTCGGCGCGACGCCGAGTTGCATGGCACGGCGGACGACGAAGTCGGTGAGCTCCTGCTCGCTGACCCCGATGTCCTCCGCCTTCACGATCTTGTCGAGGACGAAGCCGGACTTGAGCGCCTTGGCGGCGGTGTCCTCGAACTCCGCGAAGCGCTCCTCCTCGCTCGTCTGGTGCAGGCGGAAGTACGCCTCGCGGCTGAGGCCGCTCTCGGAGATCTGGTGCTCGAGGTTGTGCTTGCGCGCGTCGATCTCCGCCGTCAGGGCGCTCTCGGGCAGCGGGATGTCGATCCTGTCCAGCAGCGCGTCGAGGGCCTTCTCGCGGCTCTGCATGACCTGGTCGACCAGCTTGTTGCGGCGGGCCTGCTCGCGGATGCTGCCGGAGAGCTCGTCGAGCGTGTCGAACTCGCTGGCGAGCTGGGCGAACTCGTCGTCCAGCTCGGGAAGCACCTTCTCCTTCACCGACTTGACCTTGATGATCACGTCGGCCTCCTCGCCGGCGTTCTCACCGCCGACCAGGGTGGTGCGGAAGGTCTTCTCCTCGTCGGCGGACATGCCCCGCAGCGCCTCGTCGAGGCCCTGGAGCACCGAGCCGGCGCCGACCTCGTACGACACGTCGGCGGCCTGCTGCTCGTCCAGGTTGCGGCCGTCGATCTCGGCGCGCAGGTCCATGACGACGTAGTCACCGTCCTGTGCGGCGCGCTCGACGCCGGTCAGCGTGGCGAAGCGCTGGCGCAGGGCCTGGAGCTGGCCGTCGATGTCCTCGTCGCTCACCTCGGCGGCGTCCACGACGATCTCGGCGCCCTCGTAGTCGGGGATGTCGAAGGCGGGACGGACGTCCACCTCGGCGGTGAACTCGACCTGCTCACCATCCTCGATCTTGGTGACCTCGATCTCCGGCTGGCTCACCGGGAACAGTTCGGTCTCGTCCACGGCCTGGCCGTAGAGCTTGGGCAGCGCGTCGTTCAAGGTCTCCTCGAGAACCACCGCGCGGCCGAAGCGCTGCTCGATGATGCGGGCCGGCACCTTGCCGGGACGGAAGCCGGGAACCCGGACCTGCTGCGCGACCTTCTTGTACGCGGCCTGCAGACTGGGCTCGAGCTCCTTGAACGGCACCTCGACGGTGAGCTTGACCCGAGTAGGGCTGAGCTCCTCGACAGCGGTCTTCACGGGGTGGTCTCCTTGATCCAGCAGCTGGTGATCGCGGGCGCGTCGTGCACGGCAACCGCGGCATAACGCGCGCCGCGCCCACGTGAAAGGCACACGGATCGCCACTCGTCTGGCACGCGACCTGTCAGGGCATGCTCAACTGCGGCGGGTGTCCAGCGCCAAGGGCAGTCTAGAGCAGAGCGGCGGCTGGGAGCGACGGATCACAGGTCGTTCATGATCTCGCGCAGGAGGTCGACGGTCTCGGCGGGCGTGGTGCTGACCGCGCAGAGCCGCTCCATGACCTCGCTGTAGCGGTCCACTTCCTCGCGTTTGTCGAGGTAGAGGGCGCTGGCGAGCTGCTCGACGTAGACGATGTCGGGGAGCTCGCGGTCGGCGAAACGCAGGATGCTGAACGCGCCGCCTTCGGCGGCGTGTCCCCCGAAACTGAATGGAATCACCTGAATGGTGACGTTGGACTGGTTCATCAGGTCGATGAGGTGCTGGATCTGGCCGCGCATGACCTCCACGCCGCCGATCGGGCGGCGCAGCGCCGCCTCGTCGATGACCGCCCAGAAGGTCGGGCTGCCCTCCCCGTCCAGGATGCGCTGGCGCGCCAGCCGCAGGTCGACCCGGCGGGCGATCTCCTCCGGCGCCGCGCCGACCGCGCCCGCCGTGATGACCGCCCTCGCGTACTCCTTCGTCTGCAGCAGGCCGGGGACGAACTGCACCTCATAGGTGCGGATGCGCTCGGCGGCCTCCTCCAGCCCGACGTACGCCTGGAACCACGAGGGAAGCAGGTCGTTGAACCGCTGCCACCAACCAGGCTCGTTCGCCCGGTCGACGAGGCTCATCACGACCGTGCGCGCCTCCTCGTCCTCCACGCCGTACAGGCTCAGGAGATCGGCGACGTCACGCTCCTTGAACCCGACCCGGCCGAGCTCCATCCGGCTGATCTTGGACTCGGAGCCGCGGATGTGGTGACCGGCCTCGTCACGGCTGATCCCCTTGTTCTCGCGGAGCTTGCGCAGCTGGGAGCCGAGGAGGATCCGGAGGGCCGTGGGACCTGATCCGATTTGGATCTGCATCACGACGCCTCCCTCTCGACTCGGCCCTGTCCGCCGCCGGAGACGACCGCGCGGCGACCGCACGGCGACCGCACGGCATCCCCCAGCCCACACAGTGTCACCACTTCCGGCTCCGATGACAAGGTCTGTTCGAGCTGTCCATGGCACTCCAGGGCACGGACAGGACTTTCTGCACACACCGACTGCACGTGCATCCGGGTCTTGCAGCGGAGCAACGGAGTGTTCCATCATGGCTTGGTGCATATTGGGCCAAATGTGCACCAGCCATCATGTCGGGCCAACGGGAGGTACGGGCGGAATGTCGGAGAAGCCCGAGCCGACCGGCCAGCTGACCCGCGAGGTGGGATTCAGCTGGTTCCGCAGGCAGGCAGGTGTAACCGGCACGACCACATGCGCCCTCCGTCCCCAGCCGGACTCGGTGAAGACCGCGCGGGACGTGACCCGGTCGACCCTGCGTCAGTGGGGCCTCCCCGAACTGGCCGACGACGCCACGCTGGTCGTCTCGGAACTCGTGACCAACGCGGTCCGTTACTCTCTGTATCCGGCGGTCCGGGACCTGCCGATAACGCTGATGCTGCTCCGAGTGGCACCGCACGTGGTCCTGGCGGTCTCCGATCCCAGTGACCGCGTCCCCGTCCCCGTACAGCCGGACTTCGTCTCCGAGCACGGGCGCGGGCTCTACATCGTGGAGACCTACAGTCAGGCCTGGGGCTGGGACCCTCTGGACGAGGGCGGCAAAGCCGTCTGGGCCCTCTTCCGCACCGGCGCCTGAAGCCTGACCGGCCCGCCGGGCACGGCGTCTCGCCGGCCGGCGGCTCAGGGGTTCGGCGGGTGCGCCGGAGTGCGGTGGTAGCGTCGCGGCTCGTGGCGGAGGACGTGTACGTCGGGAACGCGGGCGTGGACGCGGCCGGTGATCGGGGCTGGCTGCTCGGGCACTTCAAGCCGGTCGGCGACGTCCGGCACAGCGAGGACGTCGAGATCAAGTGGGGCGTGCATCCGCGCGGCGACGAGCGCGCGCGATGGGTCACCGGCGAGAGCCGCACGGCACTTCTGCTGCTGATCAGTGGCCGATTCCGGGTCGAGCTCCCCGGACGCAGCGTGCTGCTCGCCGAGCGAGGCGACTACGTCGTCTGGGGCCGTGGCGTCGACCACTCCTGGTACGCCGAGGAGGAGTCGGTGGTCCTCACCGTCCGCTGGCCGTCAGTGCCCGGGTACGCGGTGCCCGGATATGCGGTGCCCGGACATGCGGTGCCCGGGCGCGACGCCGACGGCTGACCGCTTGGAACGACCTTGGGACAAAGCCGCCCGGCAGGGCCCTCCTCCCCGTTCCGGGATGGGGCTACGCTGATGGTCATGCATCGTCTGTCGTGTCTCAGCTGGTGGCGCTCCCCATAGGAGCGGCCACTTCCTGCGCACGACCGGGCCGTTCGGATGGACGGCCCTTTTGAGTTCTCCCTGGACAAGGGGTCGCCATCAGAACCGGCGGACCACTTGCCGAAAAGGAGAACCCACATGACCACGAGCCTCGCCACCACCCCGCCGGCCGGACCTTCCGCCGTTTCCGACGAGCTCGGCGTACCCGCCGCTCAGCGTCGCAGCGCCGCGCTGGAGAAACTGATCCGCGAGCATCCCGAGCGGTTCCGCGTGCTGACCGGGGACCGCCCGACAGGCAGACTGCACCTCGGCCACTACTTCGGCACCCTCCACAACCGCGTCCGCCTGCAGGACCTGGGAGTGGAGATGATGGTGCTCATAGCGGACTACCAGGTCCTGACCGACCGCGACGTCGCCGACCGGCTCACCGGCCACGTGGAGGACCTGGTGCTCGACTACCTGGCCGTCGGCGTCGATCCCGAGCGGAGCACCGTCTTCGCCCACAGTGCGATCCCGGCGCTCAACCAGTTGCTGCTGCCGTTCCTCAGCTTGATCTCGGTGGCGGAGCTCGGCCGTAACCCCACCGTCAAGGACGAGATCGCCCACTCCCGGCAGTCGGCCGTGAGCGGGCTGATGTTCACCTACCCGGCTCACCAGGCCGCGGACATCCTGTTCTGCAAGGCCAACCTCGTTCCGGTCGGGCAGGACCAGTTGCCCCACCTGGAACTGACTCGTACCATCGCGCGACGCTTCAACAACCGATACGGCGATGTCGGGAATCCGGTGTTCCCCGAGCCCGAAGCCCTGTTGTCGGCGGCCCCCCTGCTGCTCGGCACCGACGGCACCAAGATGAGCAAAAGCCGGGGCAACGCCATCGCCCTGGCCGCGACCGCCGACGAGACCGCCAGGCTGATCCGCGGCGCCAAGACCGACCCCGACCCCCACATCACCTACGACCCCGCCACTCGCCCCGAGGTCTCCAGCCTGGTGCTGCTAGCCGCGCTGTGCCTCGATCGCGACCCTCACCAGGTGGCCGGCGACATCGGCGGCCGGGGAGCCGGCGCGCTGAAGGCCACCGTCACCGAGGCGGTCAACGGCTACCTGGCCCCCATCCGCGCGCGACGCTCCCAGCTCGCCCAAGACCGCGGCTACATCCGCCGGGTGCTGCATGACGGCAATGAACGGGCCACCGCCATCGCCGAGACCACCCTCATGGAGGTGCGGGCCGCGATGAAGGCCCTCTACTGAGCCGGGCGGCGCGGACAGGCGATCGCCGAGACCGACGGGCGTGAAAGCCGTCGGGCACAGAAGATCATGAAGTTTCTGGGACAGCCATAAGGCCAGGTCTCCGGGCATCCGGTGACCTGGCCTTATGGAGATCAGCCGCCATCAGGCGATCGTGAGAGTGGTATGAGTGCGGCAGACGTTTGGTTCCATCCGACCATCTGAGATCAGTCGCACATGGCCATGAGGCGACGGATGCTCTGTCCGGGTTCTTCTCCCTCAGTGTGGAGGACTGTCGTCGCGAGAGCGTGATTCCCCGTGTTGTGCACCCACTGACGGAGGAAGTCGTACCCGTCCCTGCTGATCCAGTCGGTTCCCTTCGTGGCGAGGCTGCGCTGCCGCAGTACCTGGACGGATCGTTCGAGGTCAGGGGAGGGCAGCACAAGCACCACATGGTTGACAGAGCGAAGCGCGGTTTGAACACGCTGGAACAGTTCGGATCGCGTGTAGTAGCTGTGGCCGGCCCCCAGGGAGATGATCGCGTCCGGGTGGTCAGCGACAATGCGTTCCACGGCATGAGCGCGCGCGGGTTCCCACTCCTGCTCGGCTGCGACTCGGCCCACGGCCTGGATGCGGTCACGCAGCCTGTCCATGCTCCATCCCACCTCGGCGTAATAGGTCTCGCCGAGTGCGTCAACGTCGACGAAGCCTTTTCCTGCCGCTGAGGCCAGTCCGTCACCGAGTGTGCTCTTTCCTGCTGCGGCCGGACCGATGAGGACCATCCACGGGGCTGTCTGCATTCATGCATTCTCGTCTTGCCCGGCCGTTCACCAGCTGCGGTTTCCGTCTCTCAGCCGTTTGGGTGCTGTTCAGCGAGTAGGCACGGCCCCGCGCGCTTCTCCCCTGCCTGATCTTCCCGTCTGCCGTCGTCCCCCGAAGGGGCAACGGGCCTGGGCCAGGTCGATGGCGGACGAGAAGATCAGGCTTCCACCTCAACCAGCCACGAACCCACGGGTCACGCGGCGATCATCCCGGAGCTGGCGGCCCTCCGCCGGAGACGTCTGTTTCACGAGCCTGTGATGCACGGGCAGGTGCCATCGCGATGCTTGTAGTCCCAGAACCTCGGATGCCCGCAATAGCAGACGCTGGTCCACATGCGGTCTGGGTCGGTGGACTGCTCCGGTCCGGCTCCGCATGCAGGGCAGTCGGAAGGCTCTTCGTCTGTGACATGAGGTGACCCGTCCATGACGGCACCGTACGGTCCGGCGGCGCGGCGCGCCGCTCCCCCAGCTTCGTGAGCATGTCGAGCGCTACCCAGACAAGGCGGCGGACGGATGGGGCTTCCTCGGGCCGATGGGGGCTCGCCTGCGGCGTTCCAGCTTCCCCCGGACCTGGAACAAGACCCGTACGGCGGTCGGGCTGCCCCGCCTCCACTTCCATGACCTACGCCACGTCGGGAACACCCTTGCGGCTGCCAACGGGGCGAGCCTCAAGGAGCCGATGACACGCATGGGCCACTGGTGCAGCGTTGATCTACCCGCATGCCATCCAAGACCGGGATCAGGTGATCGCGAAGCACTCGGCCAGGCTTTCCGGACAGCACCCGATCCAAGATCGAACACAGCCGACGGCGCATGTACGGCACGGATGATCGCAAAAGAATTGAAAGATCACTAAGGCCAGGCAACCCGTACGGGCTGACCTGGCCTTCAGCATGAGAGCGGACGACGGGAATCGAACCCGCGTAGCCAGTTTGGAAGACTGGGGCTCTACCATTGAGCTACGTCCGCGCGCGACCGGTGTCCATCTGGTCTAGACTTCATCCGGTCGTCAGGGCGTAAGCGTACCGGAGTCTCGGAGCGTGCGCGCAACCGGCGAGACGGGGCGTGGCGCAGCTTGGTAGCGCGCTTGCTTTGGGAGCAAGAAGTCGCAGGTTCAAATCCTGTCGCCCCGACCAGCTCAAAGGCCCCATCCGAACCGGATGGGGCCTTCTGCTTGTATATCTGCTTGACTATGACTCCTTGGGAGCCCCGAAGATGCGGTCCATGGCCACGGCCCCGGACTGGACCACGGGACGGATCTGCTTCCGGTAAACCGCTTCGGTCGTCGCCATGCTGCTGTGCCCGACCAGGCGGGCGATCTCTTCGAGCGGTAGGCCGTTGTCGGAGAGCAGAGACACGAAGCTGTGCCGCAGCTCTCGGGGGGTCCAGTCCTCCGGGTCCACCCCGGCCGCGTTCTTGATGACGCTGCGGAACGCGCGGCGGACGTTGGCAGCGTCCAGCTCGGTCCCGGCGGCAGACGCGAATACCAGGCCGTTCGCCTTCCACGAGTCTCCTTGAGCGTTTCTCTGAGCGGTTTGGAGTGCTTCCAGTACCTCCACGCACAGCTTGGGCAGTGCGAGCGTTCGCCGGGACTTGCGCGTCTTGGTGTCCCCGCCGGCACGTACGGAGCGCCACACGGCTTCGTGGGGCGGCACAGGAGGGTTCGCGTCCGGAGTGCCACCAGGTCCACGTGATCCCACGTGAGCGCCCTCAGCTCCTCTGTCTGCGCGCCGGTGAGGAGCGACAGGACGATGTAGGCGTGCATGCCGGTGCCTTGGGCTGCTCTGAGTACGGCGTCCGCCTGAGCAAACGTCATGGCCTTGGACTGTCGACCATCCTTGCCTTCCGGAACCCCGCACAGGTCCACCACGTTCCGTTTCACCCTGTCTCGCGCCATCGCGCGCTTGACTGCACGGTTCAGGCAGGAACGGATGATCTGCAATGTCCGGGTGCTGAGCGTCTTCGCCTTGGCAGCGAGCCACTTGTCTACGTCTTCGGTGCTGAGGTCGCGCAACTTCCGCTTGCCCAGGGCTGGGATGCCGGTTACCCCGTGATGGGCCAGCCGATGACCTGGTCGAGCTGGAGGTCGCGGAGCACGGCGTTGTCCAGCTTGATGCCGGTGGCGTTGGTAAGCCCCTGAGGCGGGCTGCCGGTGAGGACCCGACCCAATCGCGCGCCGGTCAGGTCGGCCGCCCGTAGATCGGCGCCGGTCAGATCACAGCCCGCCAAGGAGACTCCTCGCAGGGAGGCGCCGCTCAGGTTGACCCCGCGAAGATCGCACAGCTTGAAATGGCAGCCGTCCAGGGTGGCTTGACGCAGATCAGCCCCGCGAAACGAGCACCGCGTGAACCACAACTGCTGCAAGCTCACCGATACGAGGTCATCACCGTCGAAGGACTCCCGATGGAGAGCCGCATACCGACGGCGGGATGCGAGGTCTTGCTTTGCCGTCACCGCTCTGTCCATGGCGGACATCGTGTCAGCCCTGGGAGACCGCTGTCGTCTTCAATTGCGGGCTCCGGCGGCACCGGCCGGCCCAGAAGAATGTGTGGAAGCGGCACGCAGGGCAGGTGAGGGAGTCCAACGTCGGTGTGTGAAAAACAGTTTTGCAGCCGGTCTTTACCGTGCGGAGCACGGCTAGGTAGTCGTGCGAAGCACATCACAGCGGTTGCTTGTCGAACTGCTTGACAATCGCGATGGATGATCACGTACGTCGGCGTACTTCAGCGGACCGCGAGAACGTGGCGACCTCCCACGTTTCACGTATAGAACGAGCATTCGATCTGATTTGGGAGCAAGAAGTCGCAGGTTCAAATCCTGTCGCCCCGACTTCCCGACCAGCGAGAAGGCCACTCCCAGATAGGGAGTGGCCTTCTGCGTGACTAACCGAGTGACTACGGTTCCGGATCTTCACTGAAGATGCGGTCCATGGCCACCGCTCCGCCATTTGCCTACGTGGTCGGCAAGCCCAGCAGTCCGTCTCCGCCGTCTGCCCGCTGCCGCTTCGCGGTGGGTCGATCGGGCGGGGTGGACTGGCGCGCCGGGCTTCCCACCACCACGCACCCCGAGTTCACCGACCAGGAACTTGCGCGCGGTCGAGGCACCCGGCATTCGTCATCCACGCCCGTGGAGCCGTCGTCCGGTACGGGCGTCAGCGCGCCGGATGCACGGCGGTCGATCCGCGTCCGAACGCCCACGCCACCATCAGCGGGAACTCTCCCTGCCACAGCGCGGCGCCGTGTGACGCGACCCGCTCGCTCATGACGACGTCCGCACCTGCATCGCGCAGCGCGGCCGCCCACCGGTTCGCGTTGTCGAGGAAGAACGGCTCCAGCGTGCCGGCGACGAGGTACACGCGCGGAATCGGACCCGGCATCACGCCAGGCGGTTTGTAACCCGCGCCCGGCGAACCGGAGAAGACCGCACCGTAGATGCCGGGATGCCGGAGCCCAAGGGCGAGCGCGAGCTCGCCACCCGCCGAGACACCGAGCACCGCAGTACGTTCGATGGGCAGCGCGACTCCGAAACGTGAGCGCACCCACCGGCGGACGTCCTTGACGAAGAACTTCTCGTGTGCCGCGAACCGTTCCGCGTCGAAGACCGGCGAGTACTCATGAAGCCGCGACGTCTCATCGGCCGGCCCATGCACACCGACGATCATCGTGGACGGGACGCCGGCCACCTCGAGGAATCCGCCCCACTGCGAGATCCCCTGACCGTCACCGGCGAAGACGACCGCCTCCGGCGTATCCGGCGGGACGTACACCGTCACCTGCCGGCCACCGTCGTAAGCGAGCGTCTCAGTGACGAGCCTTCCCGCTGTCGGGCCGGCGCGCGCCGGTTCCGGCGGTGGTCCGGCACCGCCTTCGCCGGCGGCTGCCCGGCCATCCATGTTCGAACCTCATCCTTGGGAGTCGGCGCGTCCTGGCGGGTTGAGCACACGTGCACCCGAACGGCGCCCCAGAACCCGCGCATTTCCGCTTCGACATGGTCACCGGACTTGACCGGCAGGTCAGGAGATCTCTTCGAGTGGAAGCCCGCTGTCGGAGAGCTGGGGAAATTGTGCAGCACCAGGTGAATCGAGTCAGTCAATCCGCATCGGCTCACTCCTTCCCATCAGAATCGTCTGGCAGTCCGTCCAGGCCGCCGTCGACAGCAACGGCCGGGCGCGGGTGAACAGGTTCAACAGGTCCGGCCCGTAGGCGGCGGCAAAATCCGCGTCGTGGTCGGCCAGGTCGAGTTCGTTGGCCGCGGTCAGCTCTGCGAACCAGGCCAGCTCGGCCGCCGCGACCGGCGCGGTCCGGCCGGTGAACCGGTCGCGGAACTCGATCGGGTCGGCAGCGCCCAACTGCGGGTAGACGTGGGTGCGGTCGCAGGCGCCGTACCAGTAGACGAGCTTTTCGGCTTCGTGCCCGCTCACCTCCACCAGGCGGTCTCGGTCGCCGAGCCCGACCAGGGCGGTCGGGAAACCGTCGGTTCCGTAGAAGGCGTGACACAAACCGGCGGCCTGCAGCGCGGGGACGGCGTTCCAGCGGACGAGGCGGTCGCGCACCCGGATCAGGTGATCCAGCAACGTACCGCCGGGGTGGGGGACGGTCTCCGCGCCAAGCTGACGTAGGAGCCGTATCGCATGTGCATGCATGCCCAGGATTGTCCCAAGAGCACCAGCCTCGGCTGGGTGACTTCCGGGGTGCCTGCCTACTTCAGGGCGGTCGCCTAGGCGGACGGGCCCGGCGGCGCCTCACGACGTCGTCGAGCCCTGATCGGGGAGGTCACGCATCGCCTGGCAGCGGTTCCCCGGTCTCCAGCAGCGACTTCAGGCTCGCCACCACGTTCGGCCAGCCGTGGCTGACCATCTCGGCCATAGCCGAACCGGGCTCGAAGCCGTCGTGCACGACGGTGAGCTTCACGACCTGCGCGGCCTCCTCAAGCGTGAAGGTGACCTTCGAGCGGGCCTCGCCGGACAACCGGGCGAGCATCTCCTCGTCCCAGCCGAAGCGCTTGGCGAGCTCCGGGGTGACGGTGTGCCAGGTGTAGGAGAGCCGGCTGTAGGGCTCGGCCTCCAGCACGACCTGCTCCGGGTCGCTGATCAGCACGCCGTGGTTGTCCCAGGTCATCGGCGAGCCGACGGCCCAGTCCGTGGTGAACTCCGTGGCCCAGTAGCGGCGGGTGAAGGCGGGCTCGGTCAGCGCCTGCCAGAGCTTCTGCGGGGTGGTGCGGATATACGTGGTGTAGACGAAGGTCGGCGCGTCCATCGGGGTCTCCTCCAGGGCGAGTTTCAGGTCGGCCAGGGCTTGGACCCTGGCCCGGTCGTAGCGGCTGATCCACCGGTGGGCGATCTCGTGCACGGGGGCGGCGTTGAGGTAGTGCAGCTTCTCCCGGCCCCGCCGCACGGTGGCGACGAGCCCGGCCTCCTCCAGCACCGCGAGGTGCTTGCTGACGGACTGCCTGGCCATGTCGAGCCCGGCGCACAGCTCGCGAAGCGTCTGCCCGTTGCGGGCGTTGAGCGAGTCGAGCAGCGCGCGCCGGCTCGGATCGGCCAGCGCCTTGAACACCTCGTCCATGCCCGCCTCCGTACCCAGGTCGCCTGTCGATATGCAGCCATCCGGCTGCCTTTAAATTAGGCAGCCAGATGGCTGCCTGTCAAGCCGATCGCCGGAGGTGGCCTCCCGTCCCGGGCTCAGGACACCATGTCGGCGGCGATCGCCCAGAGCCGCTCCGCGTTGGCGGGATCGAGGGCGAACGGGGCGACGCCGCCGCCGAACATGCCCGCCGGCTCCTCGATCACCGGAGCCTCGTTGCAGTCCTCGAAATAGCGTCCCCCCACTCCGGCCAGGAGGGGTGAGGCGGCCGCCAGGACCGACGTCGCCGCGCCCTGTGCGGGGCTCTTGCGGCGCTCCGGCGGTGTCCGCAGCCCGCCGGTGTGCTTCTGCAGGTTCGTGGCGATGGCCCCCGGATGCACCGCGTTGGCCAGGATGCCCTCACCGGACCATCGCCGGCTGACCTCGACCGCGAGGAGCACGTCGGCCGTCTTCGACTCCCCGTACGCCCCGATGGGGTGGTAGGGCCGGAAGCGGTAGTCGAGGTCGTCGAAGACCAGGGGGCAGTGCAGGTGGGCGTTGGAGCTCAGCGAGACGACCCGGGCGCCCCCGGCCCGGGCAAGGGCGTCGCGCAGCCCGGCGGTCAGTGCGAAGTGTCCGAGGAAGTTGACCGCGAACTGCATCTCCCGGCCCTGCGGTGTACGGGTGAGCTCGGGCAGCGCCATGATCCCGGCGTTGTTGACGAGCATGTGCAGCGGCCCTTCCCAGGCGCAGGCGAAGGCGTGGACGGAGCCGAGGTCGGCGAGGTCGAGACGGCCCACGCTCACGTCCTGGTTGCCGGTCGACTCCGAGATCCGGGCGGCGGTCCGCCTGCCCGCCTCGACGTCGCGTACGCCGAGCACGACGGCTGCTCCGGCGGCGGCCAAGGCGCGGGCGGTCTCGATGCCGACGCCCGAGGAGGCGCCGGTGACCAGGGCACGGGAACCGGACAGGTCGACGCCGGTCAGGACGTCATCGGCGGTCGAGGCGAATCCGAACGGTGTCTGCGGGGTTTGCGTCATGCGGTCGATCCTGCGGTGGATCGCCGCCGGCTGTAAGACCCGGCTGACACTGGTGCCGGCAGGGACAGGATGTCCCGGCGATGCGGCCATACCCTGAGGTCATGGCGACGAGAAGCACACTCGGTGAGTACCTGCGGGTTCGCCGTGAGCGCCTGCGCCCCGGCGACGTCGGGCTGCCCGAGGGAGCCCGGCGGCGGGTCCCCGGTCTTCGGCGGGAGGAGGTGGCGATGCTCGCGGGGATCAGCGTGGAGTACTACCTGCGTCTGGAACAGGGCCGCGACCGCCACCCGTCCGGCCAGGTCCTCGAAAGCATCGCCCGCGCCCTGCGACTCGACGCCGATTCCGAGACCTATCTGCGCGAGCTGGCACGCCCGGCGCACGCCGTTCCTCGCAGGCCCTCACGGCCGGAGCGGGTCGGCGCGGGCGTGCAGAGCCTGATCGGCGGCTGGACCACCACGCCCGCGCTCGTCCACGGCCGGTACATGACCACGCTGGCCGCGAACCCGATGGCCGTCGCGCTCAGCCCGTTCTTCGCGCCGGGCGTCAACACGCTGCGCGCGGCGTTCCTGGAGCCGGAGATGCGGGAGTTCTACCGCGACTGGGACGAGACGACCGCCAAGGCCGTGGCCTACCTGCGGTCGGTCATCGGAGGCGCCCTCGACGACCCCCGGCTGGCCGAGCTGGTCGGCGAGCTCAGCCTGCGCAGCGAACGCTTCCGGACGCTCTGGGCCCGGCAGGACGTGCGCCAGAAGACGAGCGGGGTCGCCCATCTGCTCCACCCGCAGGTCGGCTCTCTCGATCTCCGGTACGAGAAGCTGGCGCTCCCCGGCGCACCCGGTCAGATGCTGGTCACCTACCACGCCGAGCGCGGCTCCCCGTCCCACGAGAAGCTTGAGCTGCTCGCCCACCTGGCCACCCGGCCCGGCCGATCAGGGCCGAGGCCCGCGAAGGGGGTTCAGGAGCCGGACGCCGTACGACCGGCGCGGGATCCCGGTGATCTTCGAAGCTGAGCCTGGCCGGCTCTCGCGTGTGATCACTCCGTGCCCTTCCCGTACTCCCTTCATGGTGATCTGTCCGGGATACTCGCCGGTGCCCCGACCCACGAGACAGACGAGGCACCGTGCTCTGCGTCACCTGTGCCAGGGACACCGTTCCGGACTGGGCCGTCTGCCCCGTCTGCGGATCCGGCGCGCCACCGGCCGCCGTACCCGAGCTGCCGGAGGAGGCCCCACCGGGCAATGGACGGAGGCTCGGTGACTA
Organism: Microbispora sp. NPDC049125; assembly: GCF_040802045.1. Classification (NCBI taxonomy): domain Bacteria; kingdom Bacillati; phylum Actinomycetota; class Actinomycetes; order Streptosporangiales; family Streptosporangiaceae; genus Microbispora; species Microbispora sp. NPDC049125. The sequence continues at coordinate 20,242 of NZ_JBEZDW010000012.1, forward strand.
CGCGGTCGCGGCCCTACTCATGGTGTCCCTCGGCCTCACCGTCGTGGACTTCCGAGCCGCGGCCTCGGGAATCACGCTTGTCGATCTCACGATCCGGGCTGTCCCCGTCTACCCTGCATTCGCGCTCGCGGCGGCACTCCTCCTGGTACGGCGGACGGCGGACGCGGGTGCCGGGATGGCCTTCGGTCTCCTGACCGTCATCCTCTTTCCCATCGCGGTGGACTACTTCTTCCCCCCCAAGCCCCCCGTGCAACTGTTCGGCGTTGCGGGGCAGCTCCAGGGGACATCGGCCACGCTGACAGAAGTCCTGGCGCTGGTGCTCTGCGCCGTGGCGGGCCGGGGCCGGGGGCGCTTCACCTTGAAGGCGGACGGCAGGTGGCAGGCCCTGGCGGGAGTGCTGCCGCTGGTCTATCTGGCCGGCTGCTGGCTCCCGTGGGAGCGGATCCCCGTGGCGACCCTGAGCGGGCCCGGATACGAGGACTGCTGCTCGATGTTCCGGTATGACCAGCAGCTTGTCAGCGATGACCTTGTGGTCCTGTGGACGTGCGGGGCGGTGGTGGTCGTCGTCCTCGCCGGACTGGTCGCGTCTCCGCGCGTGGCGGGCGGGCTCGTCCTCGCGACCGCCTGTTATCACCTCCCGTGGTTGGTCACACGAGGGCTTGTAGCGGCGCCGCTGCCTGGTTACTGGATCGCCCTCGCCGCCTCCGCCGCCATGATCGTGCTCGCGTTCGTCATGCTGACCCGGCCCGGTACGGCGAAGGCCGCCCCCCGTGGCGGAAGGCGGCCCGGCGACCTCGGATCAGAAGATGACTCAGAAGATGACGCTGTGCGCGCCGCCCCCCGAGATTGAGACGATCCCGACGCGGCCCGTCCGGATCCCGTTGGGGACGGTGCGGTTGGTGGTGCTGCCGTCCCCGAGCTGCCCGCTGGTGTTGTCCCCCCACGTCGTGACGGGCCCGGTGGCCGGATAGGCGAGGCTGTGGAAGTTGCCCGCGCTGATGAGCGAGATGCCGGTGAGGCCGAGGACGGCCACCGGGGTCGACCTGTTGGTCGTCGTCCCGTCACCGAGCTGGCCGGAGGCGTTCAGGCCCCAGGATCGCACCGTTCCGCTCGTCAGCAGGGCCAGGCTGTGGAACCCGCCTCCCTCGACGGTCCGCACCCCGGTCAGGCCGATGACGGTCACCGGCACGGAGCTATTGATGGTGGTGCCGTCACCGAGCTGGCCGAAGTCGTTGCGTCCCCACGCCCTGACAGTGCCGTCGTTGAGCCGGGCCAGACTGTGGAAGCCACCCCCGGCGATGCCCGCGACTCCGGTCAGCCCGGTCACCGCGACGGGGACCGAGCTGCTGACCAGTGTCCCGTTGCCGAGCTGGCCGAAGACGTTGGATCCCCACGCCCTGACGGTGCCGTCCGCCAGGAGTGCCAGGCTGTGGTCGATGCCCGCGCCGATCGCGACCACGCCCGTGAGGCCGACCACCTGGACGGGGGTCGAGCGGTCGAAGAGCGTGCCGTCGCCGAGCTGGCCGCTGTTGTTGTTCCCCCAGGCCATGACGGTGCCGTTGGACAGCAGCGCCAGGCTGTGGCCGCCGCCCGCCACGACCGCGCGGACGCCGAGCAGGCCGGTCACGGTGGCGGGGTCGGGGTGGGTGATCCCGGTGCCGTCGCCCAGTTGCCCGTCGCTGTTGAGGCCCCACGCTTCGACGGTGCCGTCCGACAGCAGGGCCAGGGTGTGCGCCTCACCGGCGGAGACCTGCGTCACCCCGGCGTCGGTCTCCCCCGCCGCCGTCACCGGGGTGTGCCGTTCGACGAACGTGGTGTCGCCGAGCTGGCCGGAGGTGTTCTGCCCCCATGCCTTGACCCGTTCGAACTGCGCCGCCGAGACCGGCGACGTGCCGGAGGCGATCAGCAGGGTGGCGAGCGCCACTCCTGCCCCGGCGGTGACCCGGCGCGTCCATCTTGTGGACGCAGCGGAATACGAATGCATACCGATCCCCCGAAAAGACACATGAGAATTCGCCGGAACCTCATGCATTCCGGCGAATTCAGAATTGGTGGCGACGCTATCAAGAGCGGTGCCGACCAGGGGGGACGCGGGATTCGGTGCGTGCCGCGTCAATCATCCGTGACGTACGGATGCGTGAGGAATTCGATGGCGTGCCCGTCGGGGTCGTCGACGTACACTCCCCGGCCGTGGTGCCGGTGGTTGATCCGCTGGGCCTCCTGATGGGCCGGATCGGCCCAGTACGGCAGGCCGCGCCGCCGGATGCGGTCCCAGATCTCGTCGAACTCCTCCTCCGACACCAGCAGGGCGAGGTGCTGCGTGATGATCCGGTCGGGGCTGACGATGGAGTCGGCGTAGTCGACGGTCACGCCGTTGGCAAGCGGGACGGTGGCGAACGGCCCGTACGCCCCGGGCTCCGGCGCGTCGAGCAGGCCGGTCAGGAAACGGGCCGAGGCGAACCGGTCGGTGCTGTGAATGATCGTGTGGTCGAGTCGTGCGCTCATCGGACCCTCCCGGTCGAGCGGGCCGGCCTGCCCCGGCGTTCCCTTTCACGGTACAAACCTGTGGCGGGGCCCCCAGTGCCCGGGCGTACGGTGTACCGGTGCCCGACAAGGAAACCTCCCGCGTGCTCGGCCTGCTGAGCCGGGACGACACCCTGCGGACGTTCGCCGCCCTCGTCCTCCACCCCGGCGAGCCCCCGGAGCATGTCGCGAAACGGGTCACGGGGCTGACGCCCGAGCAGGCGGAGCAGGCCCTGGCGCGGCTGGCCCGCGGCGGCCTGGCCGTACGGGACGGGGACGGGTGGCGGGCGCGCCCGGAGGCGCTGCGCGACCTGCTGCGGGCGGCGCCGCCCGAGCCCGCGGGCCCGCTGGACAGGTTCCTCGTCGACGGCCGCCTGGTCTCGATCCCCTCGAAAAGGGCCAAGAGGCTCGTGGTCCTCGACCACGTGTGCCAGGTCTTCGAGCCGGGGGTGCGCTACCCGGAGAAGGACGTCAACACCGCCCTGCGGGCCTTCCACGACGACTACGCGGCCCTGCGCCGCTACCTGGTGGAGGAGGGCTTCATGACCCGGGAGGACGGCGTCTACTGGCGCTCCGGCGGCGGCGTCTGACCGCTCCGGCAGGGCCCGTACCGCCTCGCCGCTCTTCCGTACCGCGCCGGTCGCGCGGACACTGGGAGGTGGCGCAGGAGAGGAGTGGATGACGCGGTGAGCGAGCGCACCAAGGTCCTTCTCGATGACTCACGAACCCCCCGGAACTGGTACAACATTCTGCCCGACCTTCCCGCGCCTCCCCCGCCGGTGCTCCACCCCGCGACTCTCCAGCCGGTCGCGCCCGACGACCTCGCGCCGCTGTTCCCTATGGCGCTCATCGCGCAGGAGGCGAGCGAGGAGAGGTTCGTCCCCATCCCGGACGGCGTCCTCGACGTGTACCGCCTCTGGCGCCCGACGCCGCTCATCCGGGCCCGGCGCCTGGAACGGAGCCTCGGCACGCCCGCGCGGATCTACTACAAGTACGAGGGCGGCAGCCCGTCCGGGTCGCACAAGCCCAACACGGCGATCCCCCAGGCCTACTACAACGCCCAGGAGGGCGTCCGCAGGCTCACCACCGAGACCGGCGCGGGGCAGTGGGGCTCGGCGCTCGCCTTCGCCTGCGCGCAGTACGGCCTGGAGTGCGAGATCTGGATGGTCCGCGCCTCCTACGACCAGAAGCCCTACCGCAGATCGCTGATGAAGGTCTACGGCGCGACCGTCCACGCCAGCCCCTCCGCCGTGACCACGACCGGCAGCAAGATCCTGGCCCACGATCCCGGGTGCACCGGCTCCCTCGGGATCGCGATCAGCGAGGCGGTCGAGGTGGCGGGACAGCACGACGACACTCGATACGCCCTCGGCTCCGTGCTGAACCACGTCCTGCTGCACCAGACGGTCATCGGCGAGGAGGCCCTGGAGCAGCTCGCCGTCCTCGACGAGACACCCGATGTGATCATCGGCTGCACGGGCGGCGGCTCCAACTTCGCCGGGCTCGCCTTCCCGTTCCTGCGCGAGAAGCTGGCCGGCCGGATGAGCCCGGTGCTGCGCGCGGTCGAGCCGGCCGCCTGCCCCTCCTTCACCAGAGGCGTCTACGCCTACGACTTCGGCGACGCCGCCGGTTTCACCCCGATGATGAAGATGCACACGCTGGGGCACACGTTCGTGCCGGACCCCATCCACGCCGGCGGCCTGCGCTACCACGGCATGTCCCCCCTGCTTTCGCACATCCACGAGCTGGGCCTCGTGGAGGCCGTGGCGGTCGGCCAGAACGACTGCTTCGAGGCCGGTGTCCGCTTCGCCAGGACCGAGGGCATCGTCCCGGCGCCGGAGCCGGCCCACGCGCTCGCCGCGACGATCGCCGAGGCGCTGCGCTGCGCCGAGTCGGGTGAGGAAAAGGTCATCCTGACCGCCGTGTGCGGCCACGGCCACTTCGACCTCCCGGCGTACGAACGGCACCTGGCCGGCCGCCTGGAGGACTTCACGCTGCCGCAGGACCGGATCGACGCGGCGCTCAGCCACCTGCCGGGCGCCTGAAAATCTTGGTTCGGAATAGCCGGTTTCGTCCAATGAACGCCGGGTAAGGCTGCGCCCACCGTTCCGGCGTACCCGCGGAGGAGCCGATTCGTCGGGTCAAACGGCTGAAAAGCGAGGGACGACCTTCATACGATTCTGGAACACCAACCTTTCTCGCCGGAGTTGACCGTTGAACCGGAACTGCGTCATCAAGGACCCTGTCCCGGGGAACCGGGCCGAATGGCGTCGCAGCAGCGCCGCGTCCGCGCATGAACGGCTGGCGTTCCTCAACGAGGCGAGCCGCAGGATCGGCAGCACGCTCGATTTGGCGGAGACGAGCCGGGAGCTCGTCGACGTCGCCGTTCCCCGGTTCGCCGACGCCGCGGCCGTCTTGATACAGGACCGGCTGATGGTCGACGGTGAGCTGCCCTCCCGGCCGGTCGACGGGACGACGCTCGTCCGGCGGATGGCGCTCGGGGTGGCGGTCGAAGGGCCGCAGGCGTGGGTCGACGCGTTCCCGGTCGGGAAGGTGAGCGTCTTCCCCCCGGCGATGCCGCACGCGCACTGCATGTCGAGCGGCAGCCCGCTGATGTATCCCGTGCTCGACAAGGAGAACGCCCGGCTGATCGGCGCGACCATCGAGCGGGAGGACGCGGTGATGAACCTGCTCACCGACTCCTCGTTCCTCGCGGTGCCGCTGCGCGCGCGGGGGCGGGTGCTGGGCTGCGCCGTCTTCACCCGGCGGCCCGGGACCCAGCCGTTCGAGGAGGCGGACGTCACGGTCGCCGAGGACCTGGCCGCGCGCACAGCCGTGTGCATGGACAACGCCCGGCTCTACACCCGCGAGCGCCGCACCGCGCTGACGCTGCAGAGCAGCCTGCTGCCCGCCGAGCTGCCCCAGGCGCTCGGCATGGACATCGTCCCCCGCTACCTGCCGGCCAGCGACCTGATGGGCGTCGGCGGCGACTGGTACGACGTCATCCCCCTGCCCGGCTGCCGTACGGCGCTGGTCGTGGGCGACGTGATGGGGCACGGGACGCGGGCCGCCGCCACCATGGGCCAGCTCCGCACGGCCGCGCGCACCCTAGCGAGCCTGGACCTGCCGCCGGACGAGGTGCTCTTCCGGCTCAACCTGATGAGCCAGGACCTCGATCCGACACAGATCGCCACCTGCATCTACGCCGTCTACGACCCCATCACCCGCAACTGCGCGCTGGCACGCGCCGGTCACGTGCCTCCGGTGCTGCTCCACCCCGACCGCTCCACGGAGATCATCGAACTGCCCTCCGGCCTGCCTCTCGGCATCGGCAGCGAGCCGATGGAGAGCCGCGAGATGATCCTGCCGCCGGGCAGCGTGCTCACCTTCTACACCGACGGCCTGGTGGAGAGCCGGGAGCGGGATCTCGACTCCGGCATCATGGCGCTGCGCCGCCTGCTCGCCCGGCCGGTCGAGGACCTGGACGACATGTGCGATGTGATCATCAGCAGCCAGCGCTCGGGGCACGACCGGGACGACATCGCGCTGCTGGTGGCCCGCGTGCGGGAGCTCGATCCGGACGAGATCGCGTCGTGCCCGCTGCCCGCCGACCCGAGGTTCGTCTCGCACGCCCGCCGGTTCGTCCGCACCACCCTGGCGTCGTGGGGGCTGGACGGCCTGACCGAGAGCACCCAGCTCATCGTGAGCGAGCTGGTCACCAACGCGCTCAAGCACGGCTGGCCGCCCATCGAGCTGCGGCTGCTGCGCGGCAGGACGCTCGTCTGCGAGGTCGCCGACGGCTCCCCGGCCACGCCCGCGCCCCGCGCCCCCTCCCACGACGAGGACACCGGCCGTGGTCTGCAGCTCATCAAGCGCTTCGCCTACCGCTGGGGCACACGTCCCACGCAGTACGGGAAAATCGTATGGGTGGAGCAGCACCTGCCTTGAGCCCGGGGCGCCGGCCTCCCATGACCTGATCGTGAAGAAGGGCTACGGTCTGAGGGGCGGCTCATGGTGAGGAGGGGAAATGATGGACATCCGTGACGCGTACCGCCGGGCGCTGGACGGCTTCGGCCACCGGCTCCACCTCGTACGGGACGGGCAGTGGAGCCTGCCGACCCCCTGCGTGGACTGGGACGTCCGGGGGCTGGTCAACCACCTGGTGGCGGAGAACCTGTGCGTGCCCGAGTTGCTCGCCGGCCGGACGATCGCGGAGCTGGGCGACGCCGTCGACGGCGACGTGCTCGGCGACGACCCGGTGAAGGCGTTCGAGGTGTCGGCGCAGGGCGCCGTCGAGGCGGTGTACGCCGAGGGCGCCCTGACCGCCGTCGCCCGCATGGCCTTCGGAGACGTGCCGGGCGAGGAGTACATCACCGAGTTGTTCGCCGACGCGCTGATCCACACATGGGACCTGGCCCGCGCGATCGGCGGGCCGGAGCGGCTCGACCCCGAGCTCGTCGCCTCGTGTGCCGAGTGGTTCGCGCAGGCGCAGGAGAGCTACCGTCAGGCCGGCGTGATAGGGGAGGAACTCGGTCTCCCCGAGGACGCCGGCCAGCAGGCCCTGCTGCTCGCCGCCTGGGGCAGGACGCCCTGAGTCGCCTGGGGCTGGACGCCCTGAGTCGCCTGGGGCTGGACGCCCTGAGTCAGGGAGCGGCGGCGCCCAGGAGGACCCGTTCCACGACCTGGGCCGCCGCGTAGTCGTCCGGCAGGCCGTCGAGGAAGCCGGTGTCCTGGCCGAGCGTGAGCAGCGGGGGCTCCAGATAGCATGCCCGCGCCCATCAGCATGTAGTCGGCGCCGGCCGGGACCACGCCGAGCTGCCCGGTCCGTGCGACGGCCCGCGCGAGCCGCCACCCGGAGACCGCCACGCCCATCCCGCCCTGGATCAGGACGGGATGGTCCCGCTCAGACACAACCGCTCCCGGCGGCCGCGCACACGACTGGATCGAGATGCTCATCCACGGCTTCCTCCCCCCTGGCGAAGGCACCGGTGGAGGCCCGCCGGCGCTTGGACCGGCCGGATCCGTGGAGGCGCACCCAGCCGATGAGCATCTCACCATTGGGATCCGTGGGGCTGTAGTGACGAAGGTCCCTGCCCGGGAGGCCATGAGTCCCTCGGCCGTGCGCGGTTTCGGGGACGGCGGGGGCTCCGCCGTTTCGGTCAGCGCCCGGTGGGCCGCTTACCGTGGTTGGCCTTCTTCTTCCTGCGAGCCTTCGACTTACGCGCGCGCTTTCCCATCACCCACCAGCTTCCGTGATGTACGGCTTTTGCCCACTGTCCTCCGAGGGGGTCATGCCGTACAAGGGAAAGTAGCGTTGCTTCACTGGGGGCGGCGACGTGCCGTGCGTCTCACTTCACCATGATTCAACACGTCTTCTGCCTATATGTGGCATCATTTGTTTGAATCTGTTGATAGGAGCGATGTAATGCTGGCCCAGCAACGGCAGCAGGCGATCCTGGAAAGGGTCCGCAGGACCGGCGGAGTGCGCGTCGCGGAGCTCGTACGCGATCTCGGTGTCTCCGACATGACCATACGACGCGACCTGGAGGTGCTGGCGGAGCGGGGCTTGGTGGAAAAGGTACACGGCGGGGCGACCGCGGCCGGCACCGGCTCCACCGAGGAGCCCGGGTTCGCGGCCAAGTCCGTACGGCAGCAGGCCGAGAAGGAGGCGATCGCCCGCCGGGCCGCCCAGCTCGTGCGGCCGGGCACGGCGGTGGCGCTGTCGGCCGGCACCACGACGTGGACCCTGGCCCACCACCTGCTGGACGTGCCCGAGCTGACCGTCATCACCAACTCTGTGCAGGTGGCCGACGTCCTCCACCGGGGCGGGCGGGCCGACCAGACGGTCGTGCTCGTCGGCGGCGTGCGGACCCCCTCGGACGCGCTCGTCGGCCCGGTCGCGGTCGCGGCGGTGAGGTCGCTGAACGTCGACACGCTGATGCTGGGTGTGCACGGGATGAGCGCCAGGGCCGGGTTCACCACACCCAACCTGCTGGAGGCCGAGACCAACCGCGAGCTGGTCGCCGCCGCGCAGCAGCTCGTCGTGCTGGCCGACCACACCAAGTGGGGGACGATCGGCATAAGTTCGATGGCCGCGCTGCATGAGGCGCATGTGGTGGTCAGCGACGTCGGCCTGTCCGACGAGGCCAGGACCGAGCTCGCCGAGCAGGCCGGTGAGCTGATCGTCGTCGACCCGAAGGACGCCGAGCTGGAGGCGGCACAGTGAAGCGCACCATCACCCACCTCGCCGACGGCCGGGAGCTGTTCTACTTCGATCGCCGGGACGACGCGGATCACAGCGCCATCGACACCCGCGATCTGCCCCCGCGGCCCTTCTCCTCCGAGTTGCGCTACGACCCCCTGATGGACGAGTGGGTGGCCGTCGCCCGGCATCGCCAGACCCGGACCCATCTGCCGTCCGCCGAGGAGTGCCCACTCTGCCCGGCGCACCCCGGCTCGGAGATCCCCTCCGCGTACGACGTGGCCGTGTTCGAGAACCGCTTCCCGTCCTTCAGCTTCAACACCGGCGAGTACGAGCAGGTGGGCGGGCTCAGCGAGGTGCGGCCGGGGATCGGGCGCTGCGAGGTGGTCTGCTTCACCTCCGACCACGACGCCTCGTTCAGCTCGCTCACCGACGACCAGGTCGAGCTCGTCATGGAGGCGTGGGCGGACCGCACCTCGGAGTTGTCCGCGCTGCCCGGCGTGGAGCAGGTCTTCTGTTTCGAGAACCGGGGCGCCGAGATCGGGATCACCCTGCCCCACCCCCACGGGCAGATCTACGCCTATCCCTACGTCACCCCGCGCACCCGGCAGATCCTCGGGGCGGCCTCCCGGTACGACGGCGGCAACCTGTTCGCCGACGTGCTGGCCGCCGAGCAGAAGGGCCCGCGGGTCGTGGCGTCCAACGACTACTGGACGGCGTTCGTGCCGGCCGCGGCGCGCTACCCGTTCGAGGTCCACGTCTACCCGCACCGCCAGGTTCCGGACATCCCCGCGCTCACCGCCGAGGAGCGCTCGGCGTTCGGGCCGCTCTACACCGACGTCCTGCGCCGGCTGGACGGCCTGTTCGGCGTCGTCATGCCGTACATCGCTGCGTGGCACCAGGCGCCGGTCACGTACGGACGCGACCTCGCGTACCTCCACCTGCAGCTTTTCACCATCAGGCGGGCTGCGGGCAAGCTGAAGTACCTCGCGGGCTCGGAGGCCGCGATGGGCGCCTTCGTCAACGACGTGCTCCCCGAGGAAGCGGCCCGGATGCTGCGCGAGGCGGATAACGGCGCGGTCTCCGAATGATTGCGACTTGGGGTGGCAAGCGCTGAATCTTTACCACTAGTATCCCTCGCACCGGCTGTCACAGCCGGCTCACCTAATCCCGGGCGCCTCGCCCGGGAACCGGGGACCCATCCAGAAACTGGGGTGCAGGCATCACCGTGCCCGGGCTTCTCCAGCCCGAACCCGTCAGCTAACCCGGTAGGCGTATGGAGAGGAGTGGGCGCTGCCCCGCGCGATCCCCCTGGCCGTCGGCATGCTCGCCTGCGCGTCGCTCGTGTTCGGCACGGCGGCCGAAGGCCACGCCGACCCCAAGCCGAGCGAGACCCGGCTCAAGAAGCAGTTGGCAGGCCTGCAGAAGAAGGTCGACCGGCTCATCACCGACTACAACGCCAAACGCGTCGCGCTGGCCAAGGCGAAGGACGCCGAGAAGGCCGCCCGCGACCGGCTGGCGCGGGCGCAGACCGACTACGACGCCGCGCAGCGGGCGATCCGCCAGTTCGCCGGAGCGCGTTACCAGACGAGCGACGCCACGCTCCTGCCGGACCTGAACAGCGCCATGGTCGTGTTCCAGCTCGAACAGGAGCAGGCGGCCATGATCACCCGCTTCGCCGAGGTACGCACCGAGCGGCAGCAGGCCGCCGACGCGGCCCGGGTGCTTGCCGCGCAGCTCACGTCGCAGGCCGCCGCCGTCAAGGGGCAGCGCGAGGACGCCGAGGACCTGATCGACGAGATCAAGGACAAGCTCGACCAACTCGTCCCCGTCGCCCCGGGCAAGCGGGCCGGCGGCTCCTGGGCCCCGGAGCTGCCCAGCGGCTCGGACAACATCACGCCGCGTACCGCGCTGATGCGCACGGAGGTCCGCGACCACTTCCCGCTCGGCTTCCCCGTCGGCTGCTACCGGGCGGAGGACAGCGGCGAGCACCCGCTCGGCCGGGCCTGCGACTTCATGATGAGCTCCGGCGGCTCCATGCCGAGCCCCGCGATGAAGGCGCTCGGCGACAGCGTCGCCGCGTGGGCCATCAAGAACGGCCCCAAGCTCGGCGTGATGTACGTGATCTGGCAGCAGCGGATCTACAACCTCGGCCATCCCGGCTGGCGGCCCATGGCCGACAGAGGCGGGATCACCGCCAACCACTACGACCATGTGCACATCTCGATGTACTGAGCCCGCAAGCCGCCTGCCGGCCCCTTGGCCCAGGCGCTCTCGACGGCCGCCTGTATCCGGTCTCGCCGGAGGGCATCAGGTGCGTGGACGTCCGCAGGGTGAAGCCGGGGTCGGCGTTCGGCAACCGCCTTGATCGACCACCGTCTTCGAAAAGCACCGTCTTCGAAAAGCACCGTCTTCGAAAAGCACCGAGGCGAGACGGTGTCGCAGCATGGGGAAGCCGTGCTCCCGCGTAGTCGGAATTCCCGCCTAGAGCAGGGCTTATACCCCATCTATACCGGCATTCCCTACGCTCCGCCTGAGCCGTTTCCGCGACGTCCTCGGCCTCGCGCCCTGAGCGCGCTCCCGACATGATCCGTTCTTGGGCAGGAGAGAGCATGATCACGAAAGCGTCGAAGTTACTCCACCTGGCTGCTGTCACAGCTGTCATCGCGGCAACGACTCTCGTCTCTGCCGCACCGGCGCAAGCGGACACCTGCCCCGCCGGCTCCTGGTGCCTCTGGACCGAGCGGGGGTTCACGGGATATCGATATCAGGCGGCGCCGAGCCCGACATTCGGAGACCGAAATCCTCTGCCGGAGCCGATCAACGAGGACACCTTTTCGGTGATCAACAATACCGCCAAAGCAATCCGCATCTATCGCGGAGCAGACTTCTCGGGCTCACACACGTGCATCCAGCCGGGCGGCAGCATCGGCGACCTCACTCTCTTCTCAGTAGGACAGTTCGGGTCGTCTGTTAAGTGGGGCGGCCCGAATACGTGCGGCTAGACAATGCGATGCAGCGAGCCCACTGAGGGCGACCCGATGGGCCCGCGATGATCCCTGGGCGCGCGATAACTTCGCCTTTCGACGGAACATTAGGTGTGCCGTCCAGTTGGAGGGAGACGAGCTGGTGGGGTTCTTCGGTACCTATCTGTATGACGGGAGCCGCTGGCTGGAGCACGAGGCCGATCAGCATCCGGATCTCGCCGAGCCCTGGCTCATGATGAGCGTTCATGACAGCGACATCACGACCGTGGTCTATCGGCCGGCGGAGCCCGGCTCGGGGGTTGCCTACTTGGGCGTTACCCCGCGCACCTATTTCGAAGACCCGGAAGCCTCGGCGCCGACCGACCCAGCGCTCGAAGCGACAGGACTGGCCAACCGGTGGGGACAGGTTCATGGCGTTTCCAGTGATGCCGAGCGCGAGGATAAGAAGCTTCAGCTGGCGCCATATCTCGCTGAGGATGTCGACCCGGCGGAGATCGACGTGGACGAGGACGAAGACGTGGACGACCTCGATGACGGGGAGGTCTTCGTGGAGGTGAAAACCGCCGCCTTCCTCGGGGCGCTGGATCTGCCCCTACCTGATGATCTCTCCCAGGAGATGCCTGCAAGCTAGGCGCCACCGCAGGACGGCCGGGGCGCATTGGGGCACACGGCTGGGAAGACACTGGAAAGCGACGGCGACGAACGGGAGCGTTGTCTCAGGTCGCTTGTGGTGCGGAGCGACTCGTCGCAGGCGAGCAAGCGGGAATTGAGCCCGGCCTGCACTTCGACCGCTTCAACTGGAGACAGGTGAGGAACCGGGGCCCACGGACGGCGCCTTGTGTTCCTGACTGATGCCCAGGCATGCGATCACGCGTGAGGCGTCAGCAGACAGGAAGATCTGGAAGTGGTACGCGGGGCTCACGCTCTCGACGTAGCCGATAAGAACGACTTCGAGATCGCAGGTGTCGAGGCGAACGACAGCATCGGCGAAGCCGACAGATGAGATGCCACGCCGACGACTCAGACGTTCTCGGCGCCGGTAGACGCGGACGAGGCTGCGGGTGGAGACGGGTGCCGGCCAGACCTCGTAATCTCCCCCGGAGACCAGCGCGCGACGACATGCGGCGCCGGCTTCCCCGGCATCGCTCAGCAGATCGGCAAGGGCACTCCGGTCCACAGGAGCAGCATCGCACGGCTGGCGTCAGGACCCCTGGCCTCCGGACGTGAAATGGGATGGCGGGCGGGGCCGGAGGGTGGCGACCGCCTCGGCGAGGACTGGGGCCGGAACCCGAGGGCCGGCTTTCAGCATGACCGTGGCGTCGTCGCGGTCGACCACGTGAATCGTGCCCTCGTCCGTGACTCGCCGCCAGGTCCGCGGGCCCTCCGGTTCGTACGCGGAGTCCTCGCCGGGCGGATCGACGCGAGATCCGACGATCACGGTGATCGTGGAGGCATCGCGTTCGGCCGGGGTGGCGGCATGATGAAGTGCCGACGGGCGAAGAAGGTAGCGCAGGCCGCCGGGCCGGGCGGAGACGCGTTCCACCGTGTAGGCAGGTAGATCGGGAGCGATCAAGGGGATCCCGACGTCGGGGAGGTGCGGCCGAGGCTCCGCCACCGGTATCGGCGCAGGGCCGCCCACAGCCATCAGCGGCAACTGCTGCCACCACCACAAGGGTGTCCCCGCCGTGGTGAACAGCGCGGCCGCCCCGTACGCCACGGCCAGGACGGCGGGGATGCCGACCACCGCGTCACTGGTGATCCGTGCGTCCACTTGGTTGAGGACGATCCACAGGACGGCGGCCGCGATGGGGGCCGTGAGGGCGACGTGCCAGGCGGGCCGCACGCGCAGCACCCACAGCAACGGCCAGGCCACGACCAGCAGGAACGGCACGGCTCCCGCGACGATGACCATCCCCTGACCGACACGCCCCCAGCCACCGGTGTAGGCGGATCCGTCGTACGGGACGACGGCCAGACCGGCCAGGGTGATCCCCCATGCGAGCAGCGGAAGGACGAGACCGACGAACGCGGCGGCCAGCGCACGGCGTGCGACCGACTCTCCCGGGACGCGATCGGCGGCGTAAGGCACGTGATCAACGATGGCATACGACGGCGAATGAGGAAATGCGATCGCGGAATGCGCCGTCACAACGACGAGGCCGACCCGCGGCGCTCCACGGTCAGGGACGTCGCCGGTCGTTTCACGGCCTGTCACGTGGCCCGGCGGCGGGCGTCACACGTCTGCCGGCCGTACGCCAGGAGCGGGGACCTGGGCGGCGAGCGTCTTGGGCGCCACCTGGCGGAACGCGGCGGCCACGATCTCCCCGATCTCATCCCAGTCGACGGGGACGGCGTCGAGACGGACCCCCAGCCATCCCCGGTGGCCCACGTAGGGCGGCCGGAAGAACCTGTCGGGCTCGGCCTCGATCAGCTCCTCCTGCGCGCCGGGCGGCGCGGCGCACCAGAACGCGAGCCGGCCGTCGTCGTGGTGGTGGTCGGCGAACATGACGAACGTCTTCTTCCCCCGCACGAACCACGTGGGCGTGCCGTGACTGAGACGCTCGGTCACCTCGGGCAGCGCCAGGCACAGCGTGCGCAGCCGCTCCAACTCGCCCATCCGACGACAATATGACATCAATCAACTGTTCGGGCATCATTCGGGGATGGCCGAAGACACCAGGACCGATCCGCCCACCGCCGGCGGCGAACGCGAGATGCTGCGCGCATGGCTCGACTGGCACCGGGAGACGCTCGCCGTCAAGTGCGAGGGGCTGACCGAGGAGCAGCTTCGCCTGCGCTCCGTGCCGCCGTCCAGCCTCTCCCTGCTCGGCCTGGTCCGGCACATGGCCGACGTCGAGCGGAGCTGGTTCCGCCGAAGGATCAACGGCGAGGACCTCGCCGGCATCTACTACACCGAGGACGACCCCGACGGTGAGTTCGACAACGTCGACACGGCATCCGCCGAGGAGGCGTTCGCCGTCTGGCAGGAGGAGATCAGGCACGCACGCGCGGCCGAGGCCGCCTGCGCGGACCTGGACACGATGACCAGAACGGCGCGGCAGGGTGTCCACTACTCGCTCCGCTGGGTGATCATCCACATGATCGAGGAGTACGCCCGGCACAACGGCCACGCCGACCTGCTGCGCCAGCGTATCGACGGCGCGACAGGCGAATAACCAAGAGACACCGGTCTCCTCTGACGCCGGTACATCGGCCTGAACCAGGCGCGTCCGGTGCGGGCCGAGACCGGTGAGGATCAGCCGGAGATGCGCACCGGGTTGACGAGGTCCGCGTAGATCAGCAGGCCACCCATGGCGACCAGCAGGCCCGCGATGACGTACGTCAGCGGGAGCGCCCTGGCGACGTCCACGTAGCCCGGCATGGGCCGGCGCCGCAGCCGGGCGAAGGCCCGCTTGACGCCCTCCCACAGACCGCCCGCGATGTGGCCGCCGTCCAGGGGCAGCAGCGGGATCAGGTTGAACATGCCCACCGCCAGGTTGAGCCCGGCGAGCAGGTTGATGAACACCACGATCTTGTTCTGCAGCGGGATCTCCGCCGCCGCGATCTCCCCGCCGATGCGGCCCGCCCCGACGATCCCGATCGGGCCGTTGGGGTCGCGCTTCTCACCGGAGAACGCCGCGTTCCAGACGCCCACCATCTTCTTCGGGATGTTGACCATCGAGGCCGCGGTGCGCTTGGTGAGATCCCACATCTGGCCGACCACGTAGCCCGGGCCCTGCTTCTCGATCACCGCGGTGGGCCGGACGCCGAGGAACCCGACGTTCTTCTCGATCTTCTCGGGGTCGTCCAGGGCCGGCATGTCCTGCGCGATCAGGTCGACGTTCAGCGTGATCGCCTTACCCGAGCGGTCGACGCCGAGGGCCGCGGCGCCCGCGCCGTGCGTGCGGATCAGCCGGGTGGCCTCCTCCCAGGTGGCGACCGGCGTGCCTGCCACGGAGGTGATCCGGTCGCCGGGCCGCAGCCCCGCCTTGGCGGCCGGTGTCAGCGGATCGGTGGGCCCGCACTCGCGGCTGTCGGCCTCCGTCGCCGCGATCACGCACTTCGACACCGAGGACACGGTGGGCTTGACCACCTGCACGCCGAACCCCATCATCACGACGGCGAACAGCAGGAAGGCGAGCACGAAGTTCATCGCCGGGCCGCCGACCATGATGATGACCTTCTGCCACCACGGCTTGCGGTAGAAGACCCGGCTGTCGTCCCCGGGCTGGATCTCCTCGGAGGCGACGGCCCGCGCGTTCTCGATGAGGCCCTGCCAGGGGCCCGTGGAGATGCTGCGCAGTTTGGTCGGGTCGTCCCACGGCCGGGGCGGCAGCATGCCGATCATCCGGATGTAGCCGCCGAGTGGGATCCACTTCAGGCCGAACTCGGTCTCGCCCCGCCTGCGCGACCACATCGTGGGGCCGAACCCGACCATGTACTGCGTCACGCGGACGTTGAAGAGCTTGGCGGGGACAAGGTGGCCGATCTCGTGCATGGCGATCGAGATCAGCAGCCCGACGAAGAGAACCACGAATCCGGCCACGGACAGCCAGCTCATCAGCGCGTACCCCCGTGTCGGAGAAGGTGGCCTGCCAGACGTCGCATCTTTCGAGAGTAGCCCACCGCACCGACGTCCGGACGCCGTTCGAAACCCGTTCAGGTTGCGGCGGCTTGACCGAATGGGGACACTTCGTTGACAGTACGCATCCGGTCGATCACCCTGTGAGAGACCGTCTAGAGGGGAGCATCTTGATCCGGATCCTGGTTGCCGAACACCTTCCGTTGGTACGGCGAGGGCTGGTCGCGTCGCTCGACGGCGAAAGCGACCTGGAGGTGGTGGCCGACGTCGGCTCGGCCGAGGACATCGTGCCCACAGCCCTGGACGTCCAGCCCGACGCCGCCGTCATCGACGCGGACCTGCCGGGCGTGGACGGCCTCAGCGCCGCCGCACGGCTCGGCGAGAAGGTGCCCCGCTGCCGGGTGATGGTCCTGTCGGGCCAGCCCAACCCCGGGCACGTGAAGCGCGCGTTCGCCGCCGGGGTCCTCGGCTACATGAGCATCCAGGTCGGGCCGGAGCAGCTCGCCGACGGCATCCGAAGGATCACGGCGGGCCGCCGCGTCGTCGACTCCGATCTGGCGGTCGCCGCGCTGGAGGCCGCCGACAACCCGCTGACGCCGCGCGAGCTCGACGTGCTGCGGCTCGCGGCCGGCGGCGCGCGCTCGAAGGAGATCGCCGCGGAGCTGTGCCTGTCGGTCGGCACGGTGCGCAACCACCTGTCGCGGATCCTGTACAAGACGGGTGCCCGCAACCGGGTCGACGCCGTACGCATCGCGCGCGACTCCGGCTGGCTCTGAGCCGGGCCGGCCCGGGGCTCGCTTTCACGCCTCGGCCCGGGATCGGCCTGCCCCGGCCAGGGGGTTGGCGGGAATCGCTCCCCCGAGGAACGGCAGGCCGACCGGCTCGTCGTGCATCGCGGCCCCGGCCGCCAGCAGCACCCCCGCGGTGCCCGTGGCGAGGTCCATCGACAGCCGCAACAGCCGTTCGCCGGGGAAGGCGAGGTGTCCCCGGTAGCCGATCGCGTGCCAGGACAGGGCGTCGAGCTGCCGCGGGACCTCCGGATCCTCCCGCCCCCAGCCGCCGGCCCGCTCACGGCACAGGTACGCGATGATCCCGGCCCGGCCGCCGAACAGCCCGCTGTGACGGTGGACGGGTGACCGGGCGGCGAGGTCCAGCCTGGTCCGCGCCGCGGCGAGCTCCGGGTCCGCCCGGTAGTGCAGGAGCTCCCCGAGGACCCAGCAGACGCCCACGGCGCCCCCGTCGAGGTACGGCGTGGTCCGCCAGCCCTCGTCGATCTGGAGCGATCCGTCGGCCTGCGGGACGCAGCGGCGCAGATCTCGCCGGACGGCGCCCTCCGCCAGGTCGAGCCACCTGACCTGTCCCGTCCGCTCGAAGAGCCGGAGGAACAGCAGCGCCGGCCCCGAGGCGCCCCGCATCAGCCCGGCGGCGCCGCCCGGCTCGGACGCCTGGCCGGGCATCCGCTCGGCGACCAGGGCGCCCGTGCCCAGTGCGCCGTCGAGATCGCCCAGGTACATCTGGTTGAGCCCGATCCCGGCGAGACCGCCGTACAGGTCGGCGCCGAGATCGGTGCGGCGCCCGGCCTCGGCGGCGCGCTCCAGCACCTCCAGCGCCACGTCGTGGTGGCCCAGGTGGGCGAGCACGTGGGCGACGCCGTGCAGGCCGTCGTAGAACCCCGGCCGGGCGTCGTCGCCGGGCCGCAGGGCCCGGTCGATCAGCCACCGCTCATGGTCGGGGAAGCGGCCCGCGCCCGTCACGTCCAGCGCGTACAGCACCCCGGCGGCGCCATGGGCGAGGCCGAGCCCGGCCCCGTCGAACTGCGCGGGATCGCCCGGGAAGAGTCTGTCGTCGCGCTCGGGGGTGGCGGAGGCCAGGATCGCGTCCGCCATGGAGGCCCGCATCTCCCGCCAGCCGGCGGGTGCGGGCGCCGTGCGGGTCGCGCCGCGGCCTGCGACCCTCGCCGCGGGCCGCAGGAAGCCCTCCGGCATCGGGAACAGGCCGCGGATCACCTCGGCGAGCTCGCCCGCCTTCCCGGGATCGAGCAGGAACAGCTCGGTGAGCGGCAGGAAGAGCGCGAACCGCAGCCGGGCGAGGGCGTGGCGGTCGGCGTCGAGACCGGAGACGGCCGACGGCGCGGCGAACGCGGGATCGCCCGGCCCCGGGCCGGCCGCCTCGCCGACCGGCCGGGCGCACTCGAAGTCGACGAGCGTGATCCCGCCGTCCGGTCGGACGATGATGTCGCCGAGCGTGATCCCGCCGTGCACGAGCCCTCTCTCGTGGATCCTCGTGACGGCGTCCTCGACCGCCGCGCAGATCCCGGTCGCCCAGGACACGTAGCCGCCGAGGTCGGCCCCGCCCGCGCCGGCGAGCGGGTAGCGCCTGGCGAACAGCGTGCCGAGCGGCTCGCCCGGCACGCGCTCCAGGACCAGGTAACCGCGCCCTCCCGCGGTGAAGCGGCCCATGAGCCGGGGGGCCGCCCGCAGCCCGGCCAGGCGTTCGAGCGCCGCCGCCTCACGCTCCTGCCGGGTGATCGCGTCGGCGCCCGAGGCGTCGAGCCCGGCGTACGGGCGGGCCTCCTTGAGCACGACCTGCTCTCCCGTACGCGGATCCCTGGCCAGATGGACGCCGCCGCCGTTGTACGCCCTCAGCACGCCCTCCACCTCGTACGGAAGGGGGGTGGCCGCCTGGCGCGCCTGCCGCAGGAGGAAGGCGGGCAGCTCCACCCACGAGGGCGGCGTGAAGCGCGGCCCGCGCCGGTCGGGCACCAGAGCCCCCTCGGGATCGGCGATCACGGGCTCGCGCCGGCCTTCCGGGGAGACGCGGTAGCGCTCGGCGATGCCGCCGTAGCGGACGTGCAGCGGGGCCGCGCCGTACCTCAGGTCGCCGGGGACGTCCGGGCCGCGCCTGCCGTCGAGCAGCCTTTCCAGGTCGGCCAGCGCCCTGGCCAGCTCGTCCTCCCCCGATGGGTACACGGTGACGAACTTGCCCGCGGCCCCGGGATCGGCGTCCTTAGCGTTGTGCAGGCGCAACAGGGGGAGCGAGCGGACGAACTTGAAGGCGAGACCGGCGCCCAGGCAGTGGCGGACGGTGGTCTCCAGGATGGCCTCCGCGTCGTCCAGGCACGCCGAGACGTGGATCTTCCAGCCCTGGTCGGGCAGCGAGCCCGACAGCGGCCGGCAGGTCACCCAGCCAGCGCGCACGGTGCGCGCCCAGCCCGCGGGGACGCCGCCGCGTGCCTGCTCGAAGTCGAGCCCGGGGCCCTGGAGACCGGAATGAGGGGAGTCGTAGAAGATGGGATCCGTGCGACAGTGCAGTTCATATCGCTTCCCCACGATATTTCGCCCCTTTTCGGCCGCGTCGCCATAGCCGTACCGAGAATCTCAGGCCGGATCGGACCCGGCCAGTGACCATTTTCACGGTCCGCACATGAACAGTTACACAACGTTACAGTGCGGAGGGGGAAACGGGGCCGTCGTACGGCGTGTCAGGGGCGCCAGATCAGCACGAGGGCGCAGTCGTCGTTGTGCCCCGACGTCATGGAGTGCACGAGCTGGCGGGCGCGGTCGCGGAAGCCGGACGGCAGCAGGCGCTCCGCCTCTCCGAGCAGCCGGTCGAGTCCGGCGTCGATGTCGCGGCCGGGCTGCTCGATCAGCCCGTCGGTGAAGAGCATGAGGGCGTCGCCCTTGCGGAGCACCCCGCTGTCGGTCTCGCAGTGCAGGTCGGGGACGACGCCGAGCACGACGCCCTTCGCGGTGGAGACGCGCCAGGTGCCCGACCCGGCGTCGAACCGCACCACCGGCGGATGGCCGGCGGAGGTGATGGTGTACTCCCCCGTGGACAGGTCGAGGGCGAGGTGGACGGCGGTGACGAACCCCTCGTCCCCGAGCTGGCGGTGCAGGTAGAGGTTGCAGGCGCCGAGGAAGTCGGCGACCGAGCCGAGCAGCCCGCCGAACGTGCCGGAGAGCATGAGCGCGCGGGTCCCGGCGTCCACGCCCTTGCCGGAGACGTCCACGACGGCGAGCTGGACGCGGTCGCCCTCACGCATGGAGACGACGAAGTCCCCGCCGAACGACGAGCCGCCCGCCTGCTTCAGCACGACCTTGCCGCCCCAGTCCTTGGGCAGCGGCGGCAGCTCGCTCTGCCGCTTGAGCCTGTCGCGCAGCTCCAGCAGCATGGCGTCGCCGCGCAGGCCCTGCACGCCGAGCACGCCCCGCGTGCGGGCCATCAGCCAGGCCAGGACGGCCGTGAACGACATGGTGATCAGCAGGCCGGGGCCGACGGTGACGGCCTCCCTGATCGGCCCCATGTAGGCCAGCGAGACCACGACGGCGCCGAGCAGCACCGCCAGGCTGCGCAGCCGCAGCTGGAGGCCCCCGATCAGCATGACGAGGATCAGCAGCGAGGGCGAGAACCAGTACGGCGACACCTCGGCGTCGAGCGCCCCGATCACCAGGGTGACAACGACCAGGGCGACCAGGACATGCCTGTCCTTCGACCAGCTCCGGCGGACGAACCGGACCAACGGCACCAGCAGCGGGACGCGCATCAGGAGCGCGCGCAGCCGCGGAGGAATCAGCGGCGCCGGTCGGGAAGTCATGATGAGCTCGACTGTATCCGCCCACCCCTCCCGGAGGCACCCGCTTGACCAACACCTTGATCATCGAGCCCGGATATTGGGTCGCCCCTCCAGATGGGCAGCTCGTACGCTTTGGCAGGTGACTGTCACCGTACGTCCCGTGAACGAATCGGACTGGCCCACCTTCGTGGCGGTGGACTACGAGGCCTTCAACTCGTCCTATCCCCCGCATTTCGCCGACCGGTGGAAGACCCTGGTCGAGTTCGACCGCATGCTGGCGGCCGTCGACCACGACCGGGACGACCTCATGGTCGGCTGCGCCGCGGCGCTCAGCTTCACCATGACGGTGCCCGGCGGCCCCATCCCGGTCGCCGGGGTGACCGCGGTCGGCGTGCTCCCCTCACACCGGCGCCGGGGCGTCCTGACGGCCCTCATGGCGCGGCAGCTCCACGAGCTCCACGACAGCGGGGGCGAGGCCGTCGCGGCGCTCTACGCCAGCGAGGCGGCCATCTACGGCCGCTTCGGGTACGGCAGGGCGGCCGACACCCTGTTCTTCCGCATCTCCACCCGGGCTTCGGCGTTCGTGCCCGGCGCGCCCTCCGACCCCGCGCTGCGCCTGCGCGTGGCCAAGCCGGCGGACTCCCTGCCGGAGCTCCAGCACGTCTTCGACTCCGTACGGCCGAGCCGGCCCGGGCTCTACGCTCGCACGGAGGCGTTCTGGCGGTCCGAGATCCTGGGCGACGACGAGCACGACCGCCGAGGGGCGGGCCCGCTGCGCTGCATGATCGTGGAAGACGACGGCGGCCCGAGGGGATACGCCCTCTTCCGGGTCAAGAGCGACACCACGGACCACGACGTGCCGGACGGCGAGGTCCGTCTCATCGAACTGTTCGCCACCGATCCCGCGGCGTACGCGGCGGCGTGGCGGAGCGTCCTCGACCGGGACCTCTGCTCCCGCGTGCACGCCTGGAGCCGCCCGGTGGACGACCCGATCATGCACCTGCTCGCCGAGCCGCGGCAGCTCAACGCGGGATGGCTGGACGACCTGTGGATCCGGCTGGTCGACGTGGACCGCGCGCTGACCTCCCGGGCGTACGCCGCCCCGGCCGACCTGGTCATCGAGGTGGAGGACGAGCTGTGCCCGTGGAACGCGGGCCGCTGGCGGCTGTCCACGGCGAAGGCCACGTGTGAGCGGACCGACGACCCCGCCGATCTCACACTGCCCGTGAGGTTGCTCGGCGCGGCGTACCTGGGCGGGCGCCCGCTGGTCGCGCTGGCGGACGCGGGCCTGCTGCGCGAGCACCGCGCGGGGGCGGTGCTCGAGCTGTCCGCCGCCATGTCGTGGGACCCCAAGCCGTGGGCAGGCTGCGTGTTCTAGCCCATTCCGTCCTTCGGCCGGCCGGCGCTGCGTCGAGGAGGAAGTCCAGACCGGGACAGAACTGTTCCTCCGCGGTCGGACCGGCCGGCGCCGCTCGCCCCGATACCCGGCTACGACGTAGGGTCGGGGGCATGGCACTGCAGAGCATGCAGATCACCGCGATCACGGCGATGCGGGCCCGGGACGTGTCCCGGCCGAGCCGCGAGCAGCAGGAGGCCGCCGACCAGCGGCCCCTCCGCGACGAGACCCCCCGCCGGGAGGGCCGCAGAGGCCGCGACATGGGACACGACCGCTAGGCCCGGCGCGGCCTGCGGCCCGCGCGCTCCGGCGGCGGGGCTAGGGAAGCGGCGGCAGCTCGCCGGTCCGCTCGTAGTCCGCGAGCAGCCCGATGCGGCGGGCGTGCCGCTCCTCGCCCGAGAACGGCGTGGCCAGGAAGAGCTCGACGAAACGGACCGCCTGCTCGGGCGTGTGCATGCGCGCGCCCAGGCTGACGACGTTGGCGTCGTTGTGCTGGCGGGCCAGCGTCGCCGTCTCCTCGCTCCACGCGAGGGCCGCCCGCACGCCGGGCACCTTGTTCGCCGCGATCTGCTCGCCGTTGCCCGAGCCGCCGATCACCACTCCGAGGCTCCCCGGGTCGGCCATGACCCCGGCGGCGGCCCGCAGCACGAACGGCGGGTAGTCGTCCTCGGCGTCGTAGCCGGCGGGCCCGCAGTCACGCACGTCGTGGCCCTGCTCCCGCAGCCAGGAGACCAGGTGGTTCTTGAGCTCATAGCCGGCATGGTCGGCACCGATGTAGACACGCACAGAGCAAGTTTCCCAGGTTCCGGCGGCGGCCACGACCGCGGGTCCTCCACTACAGTAATGGGCGCATTCCGCATCGGGTCCTTACACCTACCGCGACACCTACCGCGCCGGCGGCCGCCGGCGAGCAGAACAGGAGCGTCATGCGCGAGATCCGTTATGTCGGCGACCCGGTCCTGCGGACCCCCGCGGAGCCGGTGACGGACTTCGACAGGGAGTTGCGCCGTCTGATCGAGGAGATGTTCGCGGTCATGTACGCGGCCGAGGGCGTGGGCCTCGCCGGACCGCAGATCGGCGTGAGCCGGCGATTGTTCGTGTACGACATCAGCAACCGCAAGGGCCACGTGATCAACCCCGAGCTGACGATCGACGACGCCGACGAGGTCGTGGAGGAGGAGGGCTGCCTGTCGGTGCCCGGCAAGGAGACCGGCAAGCCGCTGTACGCCCCCACCGCCAGGGCGGCGGGCGTGACCGTCCGGGGCCTCGACAAGCTCGGCCGGCCCGTGTCGGTCAAGGCCAGGGGCATGCTCGCCCGCTGCTTCCAGCACGAGTTCGACCACCTCGACGGCACGCTGTACGTCGACAGGCTGGCCAAGGCCGAACGCAGGAAGATCCTCCTCCAGACCCCCTGACCTCACACCTGGATGGCCTTGACCTCCAGGAACTCCTCCAGGCCGAACTCGCCGAGCTCCCGGCCGACGCCGGAGTGCTTGTAGCCGCCGAACGGCGCGAGCGGGTTGAACCGGCCGCCGTTGACGGTGACCTGACCGGTGCGCAGCCGCCGCGCCACCGCCAGCGCCCCTTCCTCCGTCCCGGCCCACACCGCGCCGGACAGGCCGTACGGCGTGCCGTTGGCGATCTGGACGGCCTCGTCCTGCGAGGAGAACGGGATGACGCACAGGACGGGCCCGAAGATCTCCTCCTGCTCGATCGACATCCCCGGTGAGACGCCGGCGAAGATCGTGGGCTCCACGTAGTAGCCGCGGTCCAGCGGGTTGTCGGTGCCGCCGAGGACGAGCCGGGCGCCCTCCTCCTGGCCCTGGTTGATGTAGCGGACCACCCGGTCACGCTGCTCGGCCGACACCAGCGGGCCCAGCCGGGTGCCCTCGGCGAACGGGTCGCCGGGCGTGTACTTGCCCGCGACGGCGGCGGCCAGCCGTACGGCCTCGTCGTAGGAGTCCCAGTGGACGAGCATGCGGGTCCAGGCCGAGCAGGTCTGGCCCGAGTTGATGAAGGCGTTGGCGACGCCGCTCTTGACGGCGGCCTCCAGGTCGGCGCCGGGCAGGATCACGTTGGCCGACTTCCCGCCGAGCTCCAGGGCGACCCGCTTGACCGACTCGGCCGCCAGCGCGGCCACCCGGCGGCCGGCGCGGGTGGACCCGGTGAAGGAGACCATGTCCACGCCGGGGTGGGCGGCGATCGCCTCCCCCACCACCGGCCCGCGACCGCTGACCATGTTGAACACGCCGGGCGGCAGGCCCACCTCGTGCAGGATCTCCGCCAGCGCGTACGCCGCCAGCGGCGCGACCTCGCTCGGCTTGAGCACGACCGTGCAGCCGGCGGCCAGGGCCGGGGCGACCTTGCAGACCACCTGGTGCAGGGGGTAGTTCCACGGGGTGATCGCGCCGACCACGCCGATGGGCTCCCGGACGATGAGCGAGTTGCCCACCCGGCCCCCGTCGAAGTCGTACCGCTCCGCGAGCTCTGCGTACGAGGCGAGGACGCCGGCCGGCATCAGCGTCTGCACCTTGAGCGCGAGCTGGACGGGCGCGCCCATGTCGGTGGCGATGACGGCGGCGACCTGCTCGGCCCGCTCCTTCAGCAGGGCGGCGGCCGCGGCCAGGATCGCGCCCCGCTCGGCGGGGGGTGTGGCCGACCATGACGGGAAGGCGGCGCGCGCGGCGGCGACGGCCGCCTCCACGTCACCGGGAGAGCCGGCCGGGACCCGGTCCACCACCTCCTCGGTGGCGGGGTTGACCACGTCGATGCCCTCGCCGGACGAGGACATGACCCAGGCTCCGTTCACGTAGAGCTGACGCATGAGACTCATCCTTGCGCGGCGGCTGTCATATGGCGAGTGGGCACACCCGGAACCTGCCCGCGCGGCGGCGATCCATCCCGGGGACGGCGGAGCCGAACCGGAAATCGGCATGCTTCCGCCGGGACACTGTGCCACCCTCTCAACGGAATGTGGTTCCATCGGTCGTCAACCGGGCCCCGAGTCACTCCTGTCCAGGCACGAGACCTCTCGAATGCCATCCTGTCCGCGCGACGTGGCAGGATTTGGGGCGAATCCCCTCCGCGACGGGATGGGCGGGGATCGGGGGATCGATCAGGCGATGAGGAGCAGGTGTGGCTGGCAATCTGACACGCGACGAGGCTCGGGAGCGGGCTCGGCTGCTTACCGTCCGGTCCTACCAGGTCGAGCTCGACCTGACGGAGGGCGAGGACCGGTTCGAGAGCATCACGACGGTCCGCTTCGACGCGGCCCGGCCCGGAGCGGACACCTTCATCGACCTGCACGGCGCGCACGTGCGCAAGGCCGTCCTCAACGGCCGTGAGCTCGACGTCCACACCTACGACGCCGACAAGGGCCGGCTCCCGCTGCCGGGCCTCGCCGAGCACAACGAGCTGCAGATCGACGCCGACGCCTCCTACATGCGCACCGGCGAGGGCCTGCACCGCTTCGTCGACCCGGTCGACAAGCAGGTCTACCTGCACAGCCAGTTCGAGACGGCCGACGCGCACCGGATGTACGCCTGCTTCGACCAGCCCGACCTCAAGGCCACCTTCGAGCTGACCGTCCTGGCGCCCGCCGACTGGGAGGTCGTCTCCAACGGCGCCCCCGACGAGATCGACGAGCTGGAGGAGCACCGGGGCCGGCACGGCGTCCTGCAGAGCGCCAGGCGCTGGCACTTCCCGCCCACGCCGGTCATGTCGACGTACATCACGGCTCTCATCGCCGGGCCGTACGCGGTGGTGCGGGACGAGCACGACGGAATCCCGCTCGGACTCTACGTGCGGCGGTCGCTCGCCGAGCATCTCGACCCCGACAACCTCTTCGAGGTCACCAAGCAGGGCTTCGACTTCTTCCACCGCGTCTTCGGCCTGCGCTACCCGTTCGGCAAGTACGACCAGCTCTTCGTGCCCGAGTTCAACGCCGGCGCGATGGAGAACGCCGGCGCCGTGACGTTCCTGGAGGACTACGTCTTCCGCTCGCGCGTCACCGACGCGATCATCGAGCGCCGGGCCGAGACGATCCTGCACGAGATGGCGCACATGTGGTTCGGCGACCTCGTCACCATGCGCTGGTGGGACGATCTGTGGCTGAACGAGTCGTTCGCCACGTACATGTCCGTGCTGTGCCAGGCGGAGGCGACCCGCTGGGGCCAGGCGGCGTGGACGACGTTCGCCAACGTCGAGAAGGCGTGGGCGTACCGGCAGGACCAGCTTCCCTCGACCCATCCGATCGCCGCCGACATCCCCGACATGCAGGCGGTCGAGGTCAACTTCGACGGCATCACGTACGCCAAGGGCGCCTCGGTGCTCAAGCAGCTCGTGGCCTACGTCGGGCTGGACAACTTCCTGGCCGGCGTCCGCGACTACTTCAACGAGCACGCCTGGGGCAACACCACCCTGCAGGACCTGCTGTCGGCGCTCGAGCGCACCTCCGGCCGCGACCTGTCGGCGTGGTCCAAGGAGTGGCTGGAGACCGCGGGCGTCAACACGCTGCGCCCGTCGTTCACCACGGACGCCGAGGGCCGCTTCCTCAGCTTCGACGTGCTCCAGGAGGCCACGCGGGAGCACCCCACGCTGCGCTCCCACCGGATCGCCATCGGCCTGTACTCCCTGCGCGACGGCGTGCTCGCCCGCACCAGGCGGGTCGAGCTCGACATCGTCGGCGCCCGTACGGCCGTCGCCGAGCTGGTCGGCGAGGTCCAGCCCGACCTGGTGCTGGTCAACGACGACGACCTGACCTACGCCAAGATCCGGCTCGACGAGCGGTCGCTGGCGACCCTCGTGGGCGGTGGCATCTCCGCCTTCGCCGAGTCCCTGCCCCGCGCCCTGTGCTGGTCGTCCGCCTGGGACATGACCCGCGACGCCGAGATGGCCACCCGCGACTACGTCCGGCTCGTCGTCTCCGGCATCGACTCGGTCAAGGACATGACGGTCCTGCAGACCGTGCTGCGCCAGGCGCGCCAGGCCGTCCAGCAGTACGCCGACCCGGCGTGGCGGGCCACCGGCCTGGCCGAGCTGGCCGCCGCGCTGCGCCGCCTGATCGGCACGGCGGAGCCCGGCTCGGACCACCAGCTCGCCTACGTCAACGCGTTCACCGCGGTGGCCACCTCGCCCGAGGACCTGGCGTTCGTACGGGCGATCCTGGACGGCGACGACGTGCCGCAGGGCCTGGCCGTGGACACGGACCTGCGCTGGACGCTCACCCACGCGCTGGTCTCCGGCGGCGTGCTCGGCGCGGCGGACATCGACGCCGAGCTGGCGCGCGACGCCACGGCGACGGGCGAGCGGTCGGCCGCCAGCAGCCGGGCCGCGATCCCCACTGCCGAGGCCAAGGCGCAGACCTGGGACGCCATCGTCGGCGGCCGGCTCAGCGGCGCGGTGCTGCGGTCGACGGTCCTCGGCTTCCTCGACCCCCACCACGTCGAGCTGCTCGAGCCGTACGCGGCGAAGTACTTCGAGGAGGTCGGGCGGATCTGGACGGAGTGGACCTCCGACTCGGCGCAGAACTTCGTGATCGGCTGCTACCCGGCTCTGGTGATCCGGCCCGAGACCGTCGCTATGACCCAGGACCAGATCAGCGACGGGCAGCCGCCGCACGCGCTGCGCAGGCTGCTGCTCGAAGGCGCCGACGGCGTCAGCCGGGCGCTGCGGGCACGGGCCAAGGACGCCTCGGCCTGAACGCGCCGGCCTGACGCGTCGGCCTGACCTGGCCCGCCGGAGCCACGATCCGGCACCCCGAGGGGCCCTGGCGCGCGCCGGGGCCCCGCGGCGTTGTGAGGGACCGCGTTCACGGCCGTGCCGGCGCCGTACTCGCGGCGGCGCCTGTGCGGGTGACGTGAACGACCCGCGGCGGCACGGCGGCGGCGCTGACAGCGGCGCGCAAGCCGGCTGAAAGCCCCAGGCGGTGGTATGAGTGCGCCGGGCCGTTCACAGCGTCGGTGGCCCGGGTCTACCGTCCCCCCAGGAGGCCCCCCGTGATCGCTGCAATCGCCGTCGTCGCCGTCCTGGCCGTGGTGGCCCTGATGCTCGTCTCCGTCTACAACCGGCTGGTCCGCGGCCGCAACACCGTGGACAACGCCTGGGCGCAGATCGACGTGCAGCTCAAGCGCCGCTACGACCTGATCCCCAACCTGGTGGAGACGGTGAAGGGATACGCGGCCCACGAGCGCCAGACCCTGGAGGCCGTGATCGCCGCCCGCTCCCAGGCCATCGGCGCCCAGGGCCCGGCCGGCCGGGCGGCGGCCGAGAACGCCCTGTCCGGCGCGCTGAAGAGCCTGTTCGCGGTGGCGGAGGCCTACCCCGGACTCAAGGCGAGCGACAACTTCGCCGAGCTGCAGGAGGAGCTGGCGGCCACAGAGAACCGCATCGCCTACTCCCGGCAGTACTACAACGACGCCGTCCTCACGTACAACAACGCGATCCAGACGGTGCCGGCCAACGTGGTGGCGGGCATGACCGGCTTCACGTCGCGGGAGTACTTCCAGGCGCCGGGCGAGGAGCGCGGGCCCGTACAGGTGCGGTTCTAGCGATGGGCTTCTGGTTCGCCGCGGCGGGCGCCGCGGCGCTGTGGCTTCTGCTCCTGCTCGCGCTGGCCGTCGCCACGAGGAACCCCGAGGTGCGGCCCGCCCCGGCCACGAGCGAGCCCGCCGAGCACTCCCCCGCCGTCGTCGACCTGATCACCGGCGACTGGCGGCTGTGCGACGAGGCGACGTCCGCCACCCTGCTCGACCTGGGCGCCAGGGGCGCGCTCCAGATCGAGGAGATCGGCCCGGAGCTGTCGCTCGTACGGCTGCGCCGCGACCCCGGCGACCTGACGCCGTACGAGAAGCTCGTCTACGACCACGTCCGCTCGCTGGCCGTCGACGGCGTGGTGGCGACGGGAGCCCTCGCCGAGGGGTCCCGCGACCTGGGGCGCTGGTGGAAGAGCTTCCGCAAGAAGGTGATCGCGCAGGCGCGGGAGGAGGGGCTGTCGCGTCCCCGGTGGAGCCGGGCCCACGCCGTGCTGCTCACCGCCGCGGCCACCGTGCCCGCCGCCGCGGCGGGCCTCGCGGTGACGGTCAACGACCGCGAGCACGAGGGCGGCATCGGGGTGGCCGTGCTGGTCCTCGCCCTGCTCGTGAGCTTGATGAGCAGGCTCAACGGCGAGCGCGGCACAGAAAAGGGCGCGCTGGCGGCCGGCCACTGGCTGGGGGTGCGCGAGCATCTCGCGGCCACCGGGCGGTTCGCCGAGCAGCCCGCCGCGTCGGTCACGATCTGGGGCCGCCACCTGGCGTACGCGGCGGCCCTCGGCCTCGCCCCCCGGGCGGTGACGAGCCTGCCGGTCAGCACCCCCGCCGACGACAAACGGGCCTGGTCCGAATACGGCGGCATGTGGCACGTGGTCGACGTGCGGTACCCCTCGCGGGTGCTGTGGGGCCGCGAGCCGCTCCCGACGATCCTCCGGGGCCTCGCGGCGGGCGCGTTCGCGGGCTTCTGGACCTGGATCATCCTGCTGGTCGTCTCGGCGTTCGACCTGTGGCCCCGGGGGCTCGTGCAGCCCGGCGCCCTGGTCGTGGGCGCGGCGACAGCCGGCCTGCCCATCGTCTACGCGATCGCCGACCTCGGCGGCGCGGCGGCCGTGCAGGGGCAGATCGTCCGGCTCCGCCGGTTCCAGGACGGGACGAAGGGCAACGACACCCCCAAGTGGACCTACTGGTGCGCCATCGACGAGGGCCGGTCGCGGCAGGTCCGGGCGTTCGGCATCAGTGAGGCCGACTGGGCCCCGCTGTCGGAGGGCGACGTGGTGAAGGCGGCCGTCGGCCGCAAGCTCGGCTGGATCAAGGACATCGAGGTCCTTGAGCGGGCGCGCACACGCGGCGCGGGCGGCTACGACGACACCGGAGAGCACCTGATCGACGCGCCGGAGAACCTGGGCGAGGTCCCGATCCTCGCCGCCGGCCGGGATCGCGACAGGGGCCCGCTCCCCGCCGGTCTCGTGGGGCCCGCCGACCTCGTGACGGCCGCCGACCTGAAGCGGGCCCTCGGCATCGACGTCGGTGAGGCGGTGGCGTACAGCGGGGACCTGCCGGCCTGGCTGGAGGCGCGATCATGCCGCTACCGGACGGCGACGGGGGTGACGGTCGACGTCCACACCGCGACCGGCCCGCGCTCGCCCTACCTCATGACGCTCGGCCACCTGCTGACCCGCGTCCAGGGACGGCCCGTCCACGATGTCGGCACCGGCGCCATGCTCTACCCCGGGCTCGTGTCCGCCCAGACCGGCCGGGGCACGTTCGCCATCACTGTGTCCTCGCCCGCGGGCCCACCGCCGCCCGACCCGCTGATCGACCTCGCGCGTACGGCCGCCTCACGGCTCGGCGCGGCGTGAGAGGGTCGTCGCGTGCATTCAGCCCGTGACCTGTTGACCGCGCTGGCCCGCCGCTACTCCTTCGGCGACGTGGGGGCGCTGGCGCCCGACGTGCTGGGAGACGGTGAGCGGGCGGCCCTGGTGGCATCGGTCTGCGAGTTCGGCCAGCGGTTGCTCACGCTCGACGCCGAGGACTTCGCCGCCGAGGTCGCAGGCCAGGCGGTGCCCGGTCACTTACGCGCGCGGGCCCGCGCGTGCCACATGCCGCAGACGCCGAAGGAGCAGCCGAGAGGGGCGCTCGACTCGATGCGGCCCTCCTACGCGCTACTCCTGGAGGTCATCGAGATCCGCTGGCGGCGGCGCGAGCTCAGCGCCATGATCGCCGCCGTTCACATCGCCAGTGAATACCTCCCGCTGCTGGCCTTCGAGCCCGCGCTCGGCCACGCGGGAGACCCGGCCCGCTGGCCAGAGGGGCTGCGGGCCCCCGGCAGCCGGTTCGGAGTGATCGGCGAGCGCGGGTGCGACCACACCAGGGCCGAGAAGTCGGCGGCGGAGCGGACGCTCCGCGTGGCCGTGGAGCCGCCGACCGGCTGGCGCGCGTACTTCGACCGCCAGCACAGTCAGGTCGCGGGGGCACTCGGCACCTGCGCGGCCCGCTGCCGCACCCCCTGCCCGGCGCTGGAATGGGTGCCCGGCCTCGACGATCTCGCCTCCCGCTGCCGGGTGGCGCTGGCGTTCGCCGACACCCCGCTCGTACGGCTGCGCCACGCGGCGCCGGTCGGCCACGGCTTCGGGGTCCCCTCCCCGGAGGAGGTGCTGGAGGCCTGGGACCGCAGCCGGGCCACGCTCGCGAAGCATCCGGCCGCCCACCCGGTCACGCTGGACGACGGATTCCCCCTGCCGGGGCTGCCCGGTCTGTTCTCCGCGGTGGCCGCGGAGACGGTCCGCCCGGCCACCCTGCTCGCCGACGTGTCGGCCCACCTGGTGACGCTGCTGGGCTGAGCCCGCCACGGAACGGGGGCCGCCGCCTCAGGACATCGATCAGCCTGCGGACGCCGCCGGTCCCGGCGCCGGCCGCTGCCCAAGGCCTCAGCCTCAGCCTCGGCCTCAGCCGGTGACGACGGACGCGATCCGTGTCGCCGTTTCGAAGTCGACGCCGAGCCGGTTCTTGCTGACGGCGAGCGTGGTGCCGGTCGCGGGGTCCATTCCCGCGTAGGCGCCGCCCACCCCGCCCCAGCCGAACCAGGTGTCCTGCCCCCCGGGCTCCGCGCCAGGACGGCCTGGGGAGAGCCCGAGACTCCACGACGACGGCATGCCGAAGATCTCGTCGGACCCGGAGAACTCGACGTGGGTCAGCAACTTGAGCCGCTCGGCCGGCAGCAGCCGCACACCGTCCACCTCGCCCAGCAAAGCGGCGTACATACGGGCGATCGCACGCGCGGACACCTTCCCGCCCGCGGGTATGTCGGCCCCGAGCACGTCCGTGCGGTTGCCGAACGTCGCATCCGGGCTCACCGCGGGAGGCGCGAGCCTCCAGAACGGCGAGTCGGGCGGCATCTCGAACCCCGCCGCGGCCGGATCGTCCTCCAGCCGCGCCGCCCCGGGGATCTCGGCGTCCGGCATGCCGAACCACAGCTCACCCCGCACGCCGAGCGGTTCGGCGATCTCGGTGCGCAGCAGATCGGAGACGCGGCGCCCGGTGACGCGGCGGACGAGCTCGCCGAGGATGAAGCCGAAGGTGTAGGCGTGGTATGCGGTCTTGGCGCCGGGCTCCCACCACGGCTCGAGTGCCGCGACCCGGGCGCAGATGCGATCCCAGTCGCAGACCTCCTCCGGGGTCACGTCGGAAGGCAGCCCGGGTATGCCGGCGGTGTGGGTGAGCGCGTGCCTGATCGTCACGCCCCCCTTGCCGTTCTGCGCGAACTCCGGCCAGAACTCGGCGACCTTCGCGTCGTACTCGGCCTCACCGAACGCGCCGCGCTCCGCGAGGATGTGGACGATCGTGGCCGTCATCGCCTTGCCCACCGAATAGGCGTAGAAGGGCGTGTCGGAGGTCACCGGGCGCCCGGTGGTGGAGTCGGCCACCCCGGCGACGACGTCCACGACCTGGACGCCGTCCCTGTAGACGGCGACCTGGAGCCCCGTCTCCGCACCGCTGCCCACCAGGTCGTCCGCGACCTCCTGCACCCGTTCCTGAAGCGTTGCCACGCCAAGTCCTCTCCGCGCCGCCGGTTCGGCGCTCCCCTGGCGCCCGGAGCGGGCGCCTCACGGTGAAACCGCTGGAAGGCCAGTTGCGAGCATCACATCACGGCGCACCGACAATTCCCGGGGCCGTCACCAGACCGGCGGCCTGCGGTCGCCCCAGAAACCGCCGACGGAAGCCTCCACCTGCGCCGACAGCGAGATGAGCGTGCCCTCGTCGGCGAACCGGCCCGCCAGCATGACACCGATGGGCAGACCGTCCGGCGTCCAGTAGAGCGGAAGGTTCACCGCCGGCTGGCCGCTCACGTTGTATATCGCGGCGAAGGGTGCGAACCGCTTCATCCGCTCGAACGTCTCCTCCGGCGAGTCGACGTCCTCGAACCAGCCCACCGGCACGGGCGGCTGGGTGACAGTCGGCGTGAGCACCGCGTCGTACTCGTCGGTCACGAGCAGCGCGAAACGGGTGGCGAGTTGCAGTGCCGCCTGCGCCTGCAGGAAGTCGGGCGCCGGGGTGGCGAAGCCGCGCTCGCGCAGCCACGCCGTGAGCGGGCGCAGCTTCGGCTCCATCTCCTGCGCCACCGGATGCATACAGGCGAAGCTGAACCACAGCTTCACGAACTCGGGCACCATGTCCTCCCCGAACGGCGCCGCGATCTCCACGACGTCGTGGCCCAGCGACTCCAGCACCGCCGACGCGCTCTCGTAGGCGGCCAGCACGTCCGGATGCACTTCGGCTTCCGGCACGGCGGGAGTGGCGTAGCGGGCGATCCTCAACCGGCCCGGGTCCCTGCCCGCGTACACCGAGAACGACCCGAGAGCCGGCGGCGGTGCGTAGTACAGGTCGCCGGGGTTGTTGTGCGCCATCACGTCCAGCAGGGCCGCCGCGTCGGCGACGGTGCGGGTGAGAGGGCCGTTCGTGGACAGCCCGGCGAGGTCGGGGATGATCGGCGCGGACGAGATCCGGCCCCGCGTCGGCTTGATGCCGTACAGGCCGCACACGGACGCGGGGATGCGGATCGACCCGGCGCCGTCGCTGCCCTGAGCGGCGGGTGCGAGACCGGCGGCCACCGCCGCCGCGGCTCCCCCGCTCGACCCGCCCGCCGAGCGTGACGTGTCCCAGGGTGTGCGCGTCGGCGGGCCGACGAACGTCTCCGTGTAGCACGGCAGGCCGAACTCGGGCGTGCTCGTCTTGCCCAGCATGATCGTGCCGGCGTCCCTCAGCCGCTCCACCACGCTGTCGTCCACCGGCGCCACGAAGCCCTCGTACGTCGCGGAGCCGAAGTGGATCGGCACGTCCTTGACGAGGTTGAGGTCCTTGATGGGGATGGGGACGCCCAGCAGCGGCGGCAGCTCCTCGCCGGAGGCGACCCGCTCCTCCTGCCGCCTGGCCTGCTCAAGAGCGCGCCCGGCGGTGACGGTCACGAATGCGCCGAGATCACGGTCGAGCCGCTCGATGCGCTCCAGATAGTGCTCGGTGATCTCGACCGGGGAGAGTTCACCCGACCGGACGGCCTGTGCCTGCTCAAGAGCAGTAAGATCATGAATGTGCGCCACGTTACCGAACGGTAGGCGTCCGCCGCGCAGATATCTAGAGAGGATACCCACAACCCGCGACAGCGAATCGGCAGAAGCAGGCCACAAAAGTATGAACCATCCAACACTAGGCAAGCCGCTGACGGCTCAACTACCGTGAGTGATGTGGATACCGGTCTAGCGCCAGAAGACGGTCACGATACGTCACCTATCTGGGTGAGTGACCACACCTCGGAGCACGCCGAGCGTCCGTCGACGCCGGCCGAGGCCCCCGCGTCTACGTACGCGCCCGTTGAGCGCGCCTCCGTACGGAGCCTGGTGCGGGATCCGCGCTACCGTCCCCTCCGCCGTCGCGTGCTCGTCGCGCTGGTGGCCGGGGTGGTGGTCGGCGTCCTGCTGGGCGGCTGGCGGATCGGGCTGACGGCCGCCGTCCTCGCGTTCATCGGGGACGCCGTCCACCAGGCGAGGACGGTGTCGTCGATTCCCGCGTGGCGCCGCGCCTCCGCCGCCGAGCGGCGCACCGAGGCCCAGCTCAAGAAGCTGGAGCGCAGCGGCTACAAGACGCTGCACGCCCGGGCCATCCCCGGCAGCGAGGCCCAGATCGACCACCTCGTGGTCGGTCCCACCGGCGTGTACGCGGTGGACTCGGAGAAGTGGGACAAACGGCTCCCGGTGCGCGTCCAGTCGCACCGCAAGCTGTTCCACGGGCCGTTCAACCGCAAGCCCCGGCTCGACGAGGCGCGGTGGGAGGCGGCGCAGGCCAGCGACCGTATCAGCAAGGCCCTCGGCCGCGAGATCACGGTCGTCCCCTCCCTTGCGATCTACGGCCCCGCGATCCCCTGGCGCATCCTCAACATCCGCGACGTCGACGTCTTCTCGGGCGGCCTGGTCCGCAAGTGGATCGTCAAGCGGGAGCGGTCGCTCACGACGGCGGAGATCGAGTCGATCTACCGCGCCGCGGAGCGGGTCCTGCCGGCGCGATATCCCGAGTAGTGGACACCCGGTCTCGGCAGCCGGGCAACGGTCGTACCATTTGAGGACTCGTAGTCTTCGGATGGGAGCATGCCCATGCCCGCGCTCAGGTCCCGTACGGTCACACACGGCAGGAACATGGCCGGTGCCCGGGCTCTGCTCCGGGCGACAGGCGTAGCCGGTGGCGACTTCGGCAAACCGATCGTCGCCGTGGCCAACAGCTTCACCCAGTTCGTCCCCGGCCACGTGCACCTGCGCGAGGTCGCCGAGGTGGTGGCCGGAGCGGTCCGCGAGGCGGGGGCCATCCCGCGCGAGTTCAACACGATCGCGGTCGACGACGGCATCGCGATGGGCCACGGCGGCATGCTCTACTCGCTGCCGTCCCGCGAGCTCATCGCCGACGCGGTCGAGTACATGGTCAACGCCCACTGCGCCGACGCGCTGATCTGCGTGTCCAACTGCGACAAGATCACACCGGGCATGCTGCTGGCGGCCTTCCGCCTGAACATCCCCACGGTCTTCGTCTCCGGCGGCCCGATGGAGGCCGGCAAGATCCCGGGCAAGAAGCTCGACCTGATCGACCCGATGATCGCCTCCGCGGACGACAGCGTGTCCGACGCCGAGCTGCTGGAGATGGAGGAGAACGCCTGCCCGACCTGCGGCTCGTGCAGCGGCATGTTCACCGCCAACTCCATGAACTGCCTCACCGAGGCGATCGGGCTGGCACTTCCCGGGAAC
Organism: Microbispora sp. NPDC049125; assembly: GCF_040802045.1. Classification (NCBI taxonomy): domain Bacteria; kingdom Bacillati; phylum Actinomycetota; class Actinomycetes; order Streptosporangiales; family Streptosporangiaceae; genus Microbispora; species Microbispora sp. NPDC049125. Next base: position 56,318 of record NZ_JBEZDW010000012.1, read on the forward strand.
GGCACCATCCTCGCGACCCACAAGGCGCGCAAGACGCTGTTCGAGAACGCCGGTCGCGCGGTCGTCGACATCACCCGGCGCTACTACGAGCAGGATGACGAGTCGGTCCTGCCGAGGAACATCGCCACCCACGACGCGTTCGAGAACGCGATGGCCCTCGACGTCGCCATGGGCGGCTCGACCAACACGATCCTCCACCTGCTCGCCGCCGCCCGTGAGGCGGGCGTCGACTTCGGGCTCAAGGAGATCAACGAGGTCTCGCTGCGGGTGCCCTGCCTGTGCAAGGTCGCCCCCGCCACCGCGAAGTACCACGTCGAGGACGTGCACCGGGCCGGCGGCATCCCCGGCATCCTCGGCGAGCTCGACCGGGCCGGGCTGATCCACCGCGACACCCACACCGTCAACGGCGTCACGCTGGGCGAGACCATCTCCGCGTGGGACCCCCAGTCCCCCGGCGTCACCGACGAGGCGGTCGAGCTGTGGCACGCCGCCCCCGGCAACGTCCGGACGGTCAAGGCGTACTCGCAGGACGCGCGCTGGGACACGCTCGACCTCGACAGGTCGGAGGGCTGCATCCGCGACGCCGAGCACGCCTACACCCGTGACGGCGGCCTCGCCGTGCTCTACGGCAACATCTCCAGGGACGGGGCGGTCGTGAAGACGGCCGGGGTCGACGAGTCGATCTGGCGCTTCTCCGGGCCCGCGGTCGTGTTCGAGTCGCAGGAGGACGCGGTCGACGGCATCCTGGCCGGCAAGGTCAAGGCCGGCGACGTGGTGGTCATCCGCTACGAGGGCCCCAAGGGCGGCCCCGGCATGCAGGAGATGCTCTACCCGACGAGCTTCCTCAAGGGCAAGGGCCTCGGCAAGGTGTGCGCGCTGGTCACCGACGGGCGGTTCTCGGGCGGCACGTCCGGCCTGTCCATCGGCCACGCGTCGCCGGAGGCCGCCGAAGGCGGCGACATCGCGCTGGTCGAGGACGGCGACCTCGTCGAGATCGACATCCCCGGCCGCTCCATGGAACTGCGGGTGCCCGAGGAGGTGCTGACCGCGCGCCGCGAGAAGCTGCTCGCCGAGCTCGGCGGCTACCGCCCGCGTAACCGGCAGCGGCCGGTGTCGGCCGCGCTGCAGGCCTACGCCGCCCTGACGACCTCCGCGTCCACGGGTGCCTCCCGGGACCTGTCCCAGCTCTCCCGTTAGGAAGCTCTGTCCATTCGGACAGCCCTCTCGGACCGTTTTTCCGAGAGGGCGTTCGGAAAATGTCAGTGGTCGTCGTTATCGTCAAGGTATGGCCAACGTCACACGCCACGCCTTGACAGCCGAAGAACTCGCCGCCCTCGCCCTGTCACTCGCCCATCTGGGTGCGGGCCCGCAGTCCGTCACCGCCCGTCGCGGACTGCGTCACGCCTTCGCCCACCTCGACCTCGACGACGAGGTCATCGCCACGACTCTGACCACCCTGACCACCCCGCTCCCGACCGACGTCGCCCGGCGAGCCCGGGTGGTCGCGGGTGCGATCACCGCCCGCCTGGTGGTCCGGATCCAGTACCACGACGCCGGGGGCCGGCTGTCGGTCCGCGACGTCGAGCCGGTGACCTGCCTGGTCCACGGCGAGTACTGGTACCTGGTGGGCTGGTGCCGGATGCGCCGGTCCATCAGGGCGTTCCGCTTCGACCGCATCCTCGCCGTCGAGCCGACCGACCTCCCGGCCCGGGCTCATCTCCCCTCCCGCTACCTCCCCTTCCAGCGCCGCGTGACAGCCCAGCGCCGCCCGGCGGCCTGACCCGTCCCCCCTGCGCCGTCCGGCGGCCTGGCCCGTCCCCCCTGCGTCGTCCGGCGGCCTGGCCCGTCCCGCCTGCGCCCGTCCGGTCTACCCCGTCGGGTCTGACCCGTCCGGCTCGAGCCGCCCGCCTCCCGGGCGGCTCGGGTCCAGACGTTGAGATGCGCGTGCGGTGGACCGGCGACCGGTTCGGTAGCGGCCCGGGGTCGTTCCGATGATCTCGGTGAACGCTGCGATGAAGCCGCTGGGGTTGGCCCATCCGCAGGCGTAGGCGGTTTGGGTGGTGTCGTGGCCGTCGGCGAGGAGCACGAGCGCGTGGTAGACGCGTAGCTGCGTGCGCCATTCGTAGAAGGTCATGCCGAGTTCGTCGCGGAACAGTCGGCTGAGGGTGCGGGTGCTGGCTCCGATCGCCTTCCCGAGCTCGGCCAGCGTGGAGTTGTCCGCCGGCTTCTCGTACAGCATCCGGGCGATGGCCTGCAGCCGGTCGTCCCGCGGCTCCGGCAGGTGCAGTGGCTGTTCGTGTGCTTCGCGTAGTTCCTCGACGAGGACTCGATGGAGGCGGGAGCGCGCGGACCGGCTGTATTCGGGCGCGGCGGCGTCGCGGTCGCGGGGTCCGGTCAGGGCGAGCAGGACTTCGCGGGCGAGGCCGGAGGCCAGGAACACGGCGGGATGGCCGGGGAGGAGCCGGGCGAGGGATGGCGCGAGGAAGACGATCCGCATATCGGTGTCGCCGTGGGCACGGTGGTAGTGCGTGAATCCGGCGGGGGTCCAGGCGACCCGGTTGGCGGGAACGATCGACGTGCCGCTCTCGGTGTGAACCGCCAGGACGCCGCCGGCCGCGTACACCAGGTGTCCCCGTGCGTGCGACTGCACCGCGCTTGTCCCACCGGATGGCCACAGGTGGCGCCCGGCGGACGGCCATATATGTGACGTCACACCGGTGATCGGGCCAGGTTGGCGGCGAACAGGCATCAGTTGGCATCCTATCGGTAGCCCGCCACACCCTGATCTGGCGAGACTTCCTTCATGCGAAGTGGTCGTCCGTCGCGCACAGCGCCCGGACGCACCACATGTCATCAGCGCGGCGCGCCTCGATGCCGCGGCTTGAGAGAGAAGGAGAGACGCATGACGACGTTCGTCCTTGTGCCCGGCGCCTGGAAGGGCTCCTGGTCGTTCGAGGCGGTGGTTCCGCTGCTGGAGCGTGCCGGTCACACCGTTCACGCCCTGACCCTGACCGGTCTGCGGCCAGACGACGACAACGCGACGGTCGCGACCGCCAACCTCGACACGCACGCCGACGACGTGTTGCGGCACCTCGATCGCAATCGCATCACCGACGCGACGCTGGTCGGCCACAGCTACGCCGGGATGGTGATCGCCGCCGCCGCCGACCGCGCTGACGGCCGGATCTCACGACTGGTGCATCTCGACGCCTACGCACCGCGCGACGGCGAGTCGTGCTGGTCGTCGACGAACGACCACTTCCGTGGAGTGTTCGCCGCCGGCGCCGCGGCCACCGGCTACGCCGTCCGGCCGCCCGACGGCGGCGATCCCCGCCGCCGCCCCCACCCCCTGGCCTCGTTCCTGCAGACGATCCGGCTCACCGGCGCGCTCGCCCAGGTCCCCCGCCGGGAGTTCGTCTACTGCTCGGGATGGGAAGACCGGACGCCGTTCGCCGAGCTCCGCGCCCGGCTCCACGCCGACCCCGAGTGGCAGGTCCACGACCTCCCCACCGGGCACGACGCGATGCACGAGGCCCCGGAAGCGGTCGCCGCGCTCCTGCTCGGCGACCGCGTCGCGGACGCGTCGGCGCACAGACGGCCGGCCTTCCGTTGAGGGCCGCACAGGCTCTCGACGTCAGCTGCCCTGCCGCGCGATCCACGGCCCTCGCGTGGCGGCCCGGCCGCTCGAAGGGCTGAGATCACCCCGCGGGTGGGCTGTGGCCGGTTGAGTGCACCCGGCCGGTCAGCGCCACCCGCCAGGTGAGCCGTCAGATCCACGAATGCCAGGCGATCTGGAGAACGGCCCAGAGCGCCGTCTTCACGAATTCCAGGACGATACGGATACGCCAGTACAGCTTGGCATGGCTCTCGTTCATCGGAGTCTCCTCGGTCTCGGATGCGTGCGAATCCAGAAGACCCAAGGGAGGCGATGTCCAGTAGATGGGTGAACAATCCGGGACAGCGACCGCCGTTCTCGTACACTCTCGTGACATGTCTGGACGAAACTGGACGGCCAGAGGTCGCATCCATGGAGGCTGACGATTTCGACTTGGCCTCCGTCACGACACGGGAGGAGCTGATTCTTCTCCTGCGCCGTCTGCACGTCCTCAGCGGGAAGCCGTCCATGCGGGAGATGGCCAGGCGGATCAACGAGGAGTATTCCGCCTCCTCGCTGAACGACTACATCATCAATCGCCGCTACCCACCTCGTAAGGGGCTCTATTACTTCGTGATCGCCTGCGGAGAGTCGGAAGCCGTCGCGGAGCAGTGGGGGGCGGCCTGGGGCCGGGTGGAGGCCCGGAGCCTGCAGCCGACCGCGACCGCAGGCGACGAGCCCGACTTCAGCATCCGTCTGACGAACCTGCTGGCCCGCTACGACGTGAAGTTTCATTCCGCGCCCGCCGACATCCTCCGCGGAGACCGCAAGCCGCTGGAGGCCACCAAGGATGATGCGCTGGCGAAACTGCTCACGTTCCTGGAGACCGTCCTGGCCAAGGGCTGGGTCGTGGAGGCGGTGACCCGTTTTCACGGCTTTCGCGTGCGTGTCACCTCGGTGGCGGAGTTCTTGGCCGTGCTCGCCGCGGACATGGTCCTGCACCCGGACAAGCAGGATCCAGGTTCGCGGTTGTGGCTCATCGAGCAGAGTCAGAAGATCCTCAAAGCCAAGGATCAGGCTCGGGAGACACAGCTGCGCATGGCCTGGGTGGCTCTGCTCGATCTCCTGCAGCGGGCCGCTTCAGGAACGCGCACGGCGTGGCCGATCTCACGGATGGTCGCAGACATAACGAAGAAAGCCGACAATTCGGCCAGTCGCTTCTCCTCGGTCATGGGATTGCTCTTCGAGATCGTGCGCGACGATCCAGCCCTGCGTAAAGAGCTCCATCTGGCCCTCGGTTCCGAGGAACGCAAGCTGACCGAGGATGCCACGCCCCAGATGCGACACCATTTCGGCAGACTCCGCAGTCTCACCCGGACATACCGTCAATCCACCGGATACGACTTCGCCGGCAAACTGAAACCCGTCCCGGCCGGTGCCCTGTGCGACTATCGCTTCGCGGCCACAGCGCATCCCCTGACCATGGGCGATGTCGTTCGCCTGCTGGACGATCTGGAACCGGCGGCGGGCCGGGCCAGTTATCCCTACGTCATCGAACTGGAGCGACCCGCGCCAGAAGAGGCGTTGGCCGAACACCTGACGCGACTGCTCGTCCAGTGCAACAAGAGGGCCTACCGATCGGGGAAGATGTGGGCTGTACCGACCGCCGCCGAATGGATCACGCTGGCGGGATGTGAAGACTGCCTCTTCCCCTGGGGCTCCGAGCCGGCGGATCCGCTCAGGGCGAATCTCACGTACTCCTGGGAAGAAGAGGGGCGCCTTCAACCGGTGGGGACCCTCCCCGGGGGACGCTCGCGGCATGGCGTCGACGACTGCTGCGGCAACGTTCACGAGATCGTCGAGTGGTGCAGGGAACCGAGCAGGCGTGCGCACTACCGTCTGGCGGGAGAGAGCTTCAGGTCACTGGCGAGCCACGCGTCGTGCCTCCGCCTACGACATCTCACCCAGAGCCCGACGAGCAGGGGCAACGTGGGTGTGCGGCTCGTTCAGATCGACATCGAGGATGCCGAGAAACGCTGGGTCGCGCAGGATGCCTTTCGCGACATCAGCGAAGGACGACTGTCCGGGATCGACGGCGACGACCCCGCCGCGACGGGTACCAGTGCCTGAGGGCGGCCGGTCAGCCGCAGCAGCCGCCCCCGCAGCACCCGCCGCCCGAGGAGGCGGAGGGCGCCGGCCCGCCGGAGGCCTTACCGGTGACCGCGACGGTGGACAGCAGCTTCACCGTGTCGTCGTGCCCGGAGGGGCAGGCCGCCGGGGCGCTCGCCTCGGCCATGGGCCGGTTGAGCTCGAAGGTCGATCCGCACGCGCGGCAGCGGTAGTCGTAACGAGGCATGCCCCTAGCGTAAGGCCCGGCCACCGCCCGGCGCGCGGCCGGATTCCCGCGACCTGACCCGCCAGGAGAGCACCCCGGACTTTCGTGCAGGACGGGACGTGCGACGAGGGAGATTCACGCGGGCGATCTCGACGATCCGCTCCAGCGCCGCCGCGTGCTGCCGGGACGCCTGCCGTCCTTGCGGCGTGAGGGGCGCGCAGCCGAGCGTGGCAACGGGGCCGGCCGCGAGCGCGCCGGAGGGGCGGCCACGACTCACTGGAAATGGATGGTGGCGTAGTCGTCGACCGGCCGGTAGCCGAGCTTCCAGTAGATCGAGTTGGACGTCGGGTTGGCGAGGTCGGTGAACAGGAGCACCTCCCCTGCCCCCTCGGCCAGCGCCTTACGGCTGGCCGCGTGGGTGACGGCCGCGCCGTACCCCTTGCGGCGCAGGCCGGGCGGCGTGTAGACGGGGCCGATCCGCGACATGCCGGCGATCGGCGCGGAGACCCCGGCGATCGACACGGGAGAGCCGCCGTCCTCCCAGAAGACCAGCTCCTCACGGTTGATCCGTACGGAGACGGCAGGGGTGGGATCGGCCGCCCGGTCGACGTGCGCCTCCTCCTGGAAGCCCCGGAACCATCCGACCGCCAGCGGCAGATCGGCGAGGGTCGCCGTACGAGCCTTCCCGGACGCCTGCGCCGGCTCCAGCGTGCCGAGCCGGAAGAGGCGCTCCGACCGGCGTCCGGTCTCGGGTCGCCACCAGGAACCGGCGAAGGCCTCCACGACCGGCATCGGGCCGGCGACCCCGGGGATGACGTGATCGATCTCGATGAGGTCGCCGGCGAGCGGAGGCAGGGCGGCGAGCGGGACCTCGCCCAGCAGGAGGGGGTAGGGCGGCGTGTGGCTGACCGCGCCCACCACCTCCCCGGCGTCGACGGCCCACCCCATCAGGGCGGTCTCCGCGAACTGGCCGCCGCGTATCCCGCGCAGCACGGTCAGCGGGACCGTGTTCCGCACCGGGTCACGCAGCAGCCAGGGCTCGGCGACGGAGGCGTACTCCTCCACATCCGTGGTGTACGTCCAGTTCATGTGGGTCTTCTTCAGGCCGCCGACTCGGCCAGATAGGGCGCCCACAGGGGATCACCGTCGAGTTGCGCGCCGATGAGCCGCCAGTGGGCGCCGTGTGGCACCACCGGGGCGACGCCGAGCGTCCACCCCAGCTCCTCCAGCAGGCGGTCGGCCTTGCGGTGGTTGCACGGCATGCAGGAGGCCACGCAGTTCTCCCAGGTGTGGGGGCCTCCCCGCGACCGTGGGATCACGTGGTCGATGGTCTCGGCCCGCTGGCCGCAGTAGGCGCAGCGGAAGTTGTCACGGCGCATCAGCGCCGCCCGCGTGAGCGGGATACGGCTTCTGAAGGGGATGCGGACATATCGGCGCAGCCGGATCACCGACGGAACGTCGAGCGTCCGGGTGGCGGAGCGCAGCACCGCGCCCCGGCCGTCCCGGTGGACGATGTCCGCCTTCTCCCTCAGAACCAGGATGACGGCCCGGTGCATGGAGAGAGTGGTGAGCGGTTCATAGGTGGCGTTGAGCAGAAGGACTTGGCGCATCAGCCGGCCTCCACAGCAGTCTCGGCTGTGCGCCTGGGTTGTGGCCCCGCTGGTTGGGACCCGGGTGCTTCCGTCACAGGGACCTCCGCCGGACGGCCCAGCGGATAGTCACCACGGCACCGCCCTCTCACCAAAGTGTGGCCTGTTCGGCGGCCACTTCGCCACCCCATAAGCGGGTACGGAGCCGGCGACCGGGACGCCTGCTGCTCTTATGCCCCACGCATCGTCCCTTTATTCCCGTCTTGGCCGGGTGTGGACGATGTACCGACTCACCCGCCCGCCTGCTTTAAAGTGCCAGCATGACGCGACCGCCGTACCCGCCCGCCCGCCGTGACGCCATCGTCGACGCGCTCCACGGAACTCCCGTCCCCGACCCGTACCGCTGGCTGGAGGACCCGGACGACCCGGCGACCAAGGAGTGGCTCGACGCGCAGGAGACGCTGTTCCGCGACGCCGAGCTGGAGGGGCGGGACCACTTCCGGCGGCGCGTCGCCGAGTTGCTGCGGTCGGGATCGATCGGCACGCCGTCCTGGCGGGGCGAGCGCCGGTTCTTCACCCGCCGCACCCCCGACCAGGAGCACCCGGTGCTGTACGTCGCCGACGCCGGCGGCGAGCGTGCGCTGCTCGATCCGACGGCCCTCGACCCTTCGGGGCTGACCACGCTCGACTCCTACCAGCCCGACAAGGAGGGGGCCCGGCTCGCGTACCAGATCTCCGTGGGCGGCGACGAGGAGTCACGGCTCTACGTGATCGACGTCGCGACCGGCGAGATCGTCGAGGGACCGATCGACCGGTGCCGGTACTCCCCCGTCGCCTGGCTGCCCGGTGGCGAGGCGTACTACTACGTCCGCAGGCTCGCCCCCTCCGAGGTGCCCGACGGCGAGGAGCAGTTCCACCGGAGGGTCTACCTGCACCGCGTCGGCTCCTCCCCCGACGACGACGTGATGATCTTCGGCGAGGGCCTGGAGAAGACCAACTACTACGGCGTCTCGGTCTCCCGGGACGGCCGCTGGCTGTCGATCTCCGCCTCGCGCGGCACGGCGCCGCGCAACGACCTGTGGATCGCCGACCTGTCCGCGTCACCCGCGCAGGCGCCGGAGCTGATCACCGTCCAGCAGGACGTCGACGCCCAGACCGGGCTCCACTTCGGCAGGGACGGCAGGCTGTACGTCTTCACCGACCTCGACGCCCCGCGCGGCCGCATCTGCGTCACCACACCCGGCGCGCCCGAGCCGCGGAGCTGGCGCGACCTGGTCCCCGAGGACCCGGAGGCGGTTCTGTCGGACTTCGCGATCCTCGACGACCTGCCCGCGCCGGTCATGCTCGCAGGCTGGACGCGGCACGCGATCTCCGAGATCACGATCCACGCGCTGGAGGACGGCGCGCGGGTCGGCGAGGTCCCCGCGCCCGGGCTCGGCTCGATCGGCGGCATCTCCGAGCGTCCCGAGGGCGGCCACGAGGCGTGGTTCAGCTACACCGACAACATCACGCCGACCGCGGTCTACCGGTTCGACGCGCTGACCGGTGAGACGACGCTGTGGGAGGCCCCTCCCGGCGCGGTCCAGGTGCCCGAGGCGACCACCGAGCAGGTCGTCTACCGCTCGGCGGACGGCACCGAGGTCCACATGCTGGTGACCTCACGGGAGGGCGCGGGCCCACGGCCCACCATCCTGTACGGGTACGGCGGCTTCGGCATCTCGCTGAACCCCGGCTTCTCGGCGACCACGCTCGCCTGGGTGGAGGCGGGCGGCGTCTACGCCGTCGCCCAGCTCAGAGGTGGCGGGGAGCAGGGCGAGCAGTGGCACCGGGCCGGCATGCTGGGCAGCAAGCAGAACGTCTTCGACGACCTGCACGCCGCCGCCGAGCACCTGATCGCCGGCGGTGTCACGAACCCGGACATGCTCGCGATCTCCGGCGGCTCCAACGGCGGCCTCCTCGTGGGCGCGGCGCTCACCCAGCGGCCCGACCTGTACGCCGCCGTCGTGTGCGCGGCGCCGCTGCTCGACATGATCAGGTACGAGAAGTTCGGGCTCGGCGCCACGTGGAACGTCGAGTACGGCTCCGCCGACGTCCCCGAGGAATTCGCCTGGCTGTGGGGCTACTCGCCGTATCACCATGTTCGTGAGGGCGTCTCCTACCCGGCCACGCTGTTCGCCGTGTTCGCCTCCGACACACGCGTGCACCCGCTGCACGCGTGGAAGATGGCCGCGGCCCTGCAGCACGCCCAGGCGGGCGACCGCCCCATCCTGCTGCGCAACGAGACCGAGGTGGGCCACGGCGCCCGCGCCGTGAGCAAGTCTGTCGAGCTGGCCGCCGACCAGCTCGCGTTCCTGGCCCGGCACACGGGCCTGCGGGTCGCGGACTGACTCCCCGTGGGCCCGCTCACTGCGGGCGGGCCCACGGCGGGATTCACACCGCGGCCCTCGCGGGGCTCACCGGGGGAAGATGACGGTCTTGTGCCCGTCGAGCAGCACGCGGTGCTCGGCGTGCCACCGGACCGCCCTGGCCAGCGCCTGGCATTCCAGGTCGCGGCCGATCGCGGTCAGGTCGTCCGGCGAGTGGGTGTGGTTCACCCGGGCGACCTCCTGCTCGATGATCGGGCCCTCGTCCAGGTCGCCCGTCACGTAGTGCGCCGTGGCGCCGATGAGCTTCACCCCGCGCGAATGCGCCTGGTGGTACGGCTTGGCTCCCTTGAACGACGGCAGGAACGAGTGGTGGATGTTGATCACTCGGCCGGCGAGCTTGGCGCACAGGTCCTCCGACAGCACCTGCATGTAGCGCGCGAGCACCACGAGGTCGGCCTGGTAGTGGTCGACCAGGGTGAGGATGTCCGCCTCCTGCCGCGGCCTGGTCTCCGGGGTCACCGGCAGATGGTGGTAGTCGACGCCGTTCGACTGGGTGAGCGGCCGCAGGTCCGGGTGGTTGGAGGCCACCCCGACGATGTCGATCGGCAGCAGCCCCGAGCGGACCCGGTACAGCAGGTCGTTGAGGCAGTGGTCGAACTTGCTGACCAGCACCAGCGCCCGCGTCCGCACCGCGCGGTCGAAGAGCTGGAAGTCCATGCCGAACTCCGGCGCCAGCGCCGCGAAGGCCGTGCGCAGCGCGTCCAGGGTGGGCTCGCCGGAGAACTGGACCCGCATGAAGAACCGCCGCTCGACCGGGTCGCCGAACTGCTGGCTCTCGATGATGTTGCAGCCTTCCCTGGCCAGCAGCCCGGAGACGGCGGCGACCACTCCGGGACGGTCCGGGCAGGACAGGGTCAGCACGTATTCAGCGCTCATGGCTTCGATCCTCGGCGGGGAGTGACTGCTTCGGTCCTAGGGTAGGGCCACCGCTCACCGGGCCTCCTCATGGCGCTTCAACGCCAGCAGGACGTCCGGATCGTCGGGGGCGAGGGCGTGCGCCCTCGCGAGGTCCCGCCGCGCCTCCGCGGTGCGGCCGAGGGCGGCCAGGGCCGTCGCCCGGTTGAAGTAGAGCGCCGCGTCCTCGCCCAGCTCGATGGCCCTCGTCAGGTCGTCGACGGCGCCCGGGCAGTCACCGGTCTCGTAGCGCAGGATCGCCCGGTTGGCCCAGGCCGAGGCGAGCCCGGGGCCGGCCGCCAGCGCCGTGTCGAAGGCCAGCCTCGCCTCGTCGTGGCGGCCGGCCGCGGTCTCCAGCTGCCCGAGCACGCCGTGCAGGTGGGCGTTGCCGGGGTCGAGGGCCAGGCCCGCCTCCACGTCCCGGCGCGCGGCGTCGTGCTCGCCGAGCATCTCCAGGAGACCCGCGCGGTTGACGTACGCGTTCAGATACTCGGGATCGAGCTCCAGCACATGATCGAGGTCGGCCCTGGCCCGCTCCAGGTTTCCCGCGGCGAGGTGGAGCTCGGCCCGGTTGTAGTACGCCTCCGGCAGGGGCGGGCTGACGCGCATCGCGGTCTCGTAGTCGGCCAGCGCGTCGTCCGGCCGGCCCAGCTCCACCAGCAGATTCCCCCGTTCGAGATAGTGGTCGGGGAAGACCGGGTCGATGGCGATCGCCCGGTCGAGATCACGCAGGGCCTCACCGCCCCGCCCCGCGCGGGCCAGGAGCTGGGCCCGGTTGGCGAGCAGCACCATCCGGTGCACCGGATGGGCCTGCGGAGGCAGATCACGCTCGGCGAGGTCGATCGCCGACTCCACGAGGTCCAGAGCCGCGGCCAGCCTGCCCTCCCGCATCTCGATCAGCGCCCGCCCGTTCTGGTCGAAGCCGAGCTTGAACGCCCGCTCACGCCGGTCGGGCAGCAGCGTCGAGATGGCGATGGCCTCGTTGATCCACTCCGTGGCCCGCGGCAGGTCGCGCTGCCGCGGGTCGGGGTGGCGGGCGTCCAGCATCGCGGTGCCGTACGCCGAGGCGGCGTGGACGGCCGGATCGACGCTCACCCGCCGCGCGCGGTCGTAGAGGTCCAGTGCCTCCTCCCGCCGGCCGAGCCCCGCGAGGGCTGTGGCCGTGCGATGGGTGAACCTCCACCACAGGTCCGAGCCGGGCTCGGCGAACCGCAGCCCACGCCGGCCCAGCTCGGCGACGGCGTGCAGGTAGCCCTCGGTGACGCACCGGTCGACGGCGGTCCACAGCGCCCTGGCCGCCGCGTCCCGATCGCCCGCGTGCTCCAGGTGGTACGGCACGGCGCCGAGGGCGAACTCCTCCCCTAGCTCGGCGGCGCGCCTCTCGTGCCGTCGTGCCCGCTCCCCGGGCGGCAGCGCGAGGTAGGCCTGGTATGCCCGGGGATCGTCGCAGGTGCCGTCGGACGCGACGTAGTCGTCCGGAGGGCCGTCCGCGGCGGCCGCCTCGATCGGCACCGCGGCGACGGAGGGCGGCTCCGGCGAACCAACGGCCACCGTGAGCCCGGGCACCCGGCGCGCGAGGACGCGCAGCAGCTCCCAGTCGGTCGGATCGGCCTCGTGGACGTTGTCCACCCGCAGGGCCGACGGCCCGGGAAGGCAGTCGCGGACGAACTCGGCGACGCCGTTGGCGATCCGCAGCGTCCGCCGAGGCGCGGGGACGAGGATCCGCTCGTCCTCGGGCAGGTGCGCCTCGATGGTCTCCCGGCGAGCCGGAACCAGCGACCCCAGGTCGGGCGCCACGGACCGGATCTCGATGTCGTGCTCGGAGAGCAGGCCGGGGGAACGCTCCAACGCCGCGGGAACGAGGGCGCGAAGGATCGCACCACCCACGGTGTAAGGACCGCGCAGCCGGCGATGCCCGTTCAGCACGGGCGTCAGGGGGAAGGGCAGCTCCAGGGAGCGGAGCGCCGCCACACGGTCGCGGGAAAGGTCTCCCCGGACCCAGACGAGGCGAAGGTGGTCCTTCACCCCTTGTGGATGACGCTCGCGCTGCCTGTGAGCTTCATCGTCCCCGGCTTGCGAATGATGATCTTCTTCACTTGTGCCTCATTCCCCACAGGTACTGCGGTGAGATGTACGGACAAGGCACAAGTATTGAGTTGAATCCACTATCCGCCAAGGCCCGGAAGCATTATCTATCGGGAGAAAAGCCGAGAAACTACCGCGTCTAGCTGTTTCTCGATGTAAATCACCACTGTGTCCCCGCGTGCCTCGCGGCGCACCTCCTGCCAGCCGGATTTGCGGTAAAGCTCCAGGGCCGCCGTCTGCCGCACCGTGGTGTCCCCGCGGAGGACCGAATAGCCGAGCCGGCGGGCCCGGCTCTCCAGTTCCCGCGTGATCCGCGTCCCGTAGCCCTGGCGCTGGTGGTCCGGGTGGACGCGCAGGCGGCACATGTCGGCGACGTCGTCGTCGATGCGGCGCAGGCCACCCATGGCGACGATGCCCGCGCCCCGCACCTCCCCGACAAGGAACTCCCCCCGATCGGCGAGATAGATCTCGGTGATGCGGGGGAAGTCGTCGTCGTAGTAGACGCCGTCGCCCGGGGCCAGCCCGACCTGAGCCAGGCCGAGCTGGTGCAGGGACCACACCGCGTCGAGGTCGGACCACCGGTACCGGCGAACCCTGAGCCGCGCCGTCATGCGTTGGCCGCTGCCCTCAGAACCAGCAGGAACACCCGTGGTCTCGACTTCTTCGCGCATGTACTTCTCCCGCACCGGGTCACCCGTTCCCCTCGCCGGCGGTCACGCGATGTCCTTGCCGAGATCGGGATCCGGTGGAGCGACCGCGCCCGGCACGAGCGACTCACGGAACTGCTTGAGCGCCGGCACGTCGCCGTACTTGGCCTGGACGGCCTTCATCAGATCGTAGGCGGGGCGCATCATGAGGTCGGTGCGATATCCCTCGTCCACCATCTCGATGGCCGCCTGCCCCATCTTGAGCGCCGCCTCGACGTCGCCCTCGATCAGCCGGCACAGCGCCCGGTCGAACCGGATCAGCGTCTGGTCGAGCAGATCCTCCCCCGAGTACTTCCCGAGGGCCTGTTCGAGGATCACGTCGGCCTCCAGCGTCTGGCCCAGCTTGACCAGGACATCGCCCTGGTAGAAGTAGAGCTGCCGCTCGGTGTAGCCGAAGGCCGCGTCCTCCTGCTCGTTGACGCTCATCTGCTCGAAGGCGGCCCTGGCCCGGTGCAGCGCCCGTTTCGCCTGCTCCACGACCTCGTGCCTGGGGCCGTTGGCACCGGTCAGCATCGCGAGCGCCCTGGCCTCGACCACCGGTGCCATCGTGCGCGCCGCGCAGGGGGTGTGGCCGGCGAGGTCGCGGCTCTTCTTGGCGAGCGTGAGCGCCTCACGCGGATCGCCGTAGTAGAGCGGGACCAGCGCTTCGCGCGCGGTCACCCAGGCGCGCAGCGCACGATCGCCGGTCTCGTCGGCCGCGGTGCGGCCGGTGCGGAAGAACGAACGGGCCATGCGGTGGTCCCCGAGATCAATCATGATCATGCCGGACAGGCCGGCGAGCTGGGCGGCCATCCGGCACAGCCGTTCCTGGACGTCGACGGGCTGGCGGCGTTCCAGGGCCTTCCGTACGGCCGAGAACTCCAGCATCACATCGCAGAGCAGCCGCAGCGGGGGGGTGTTCATGTATTGCCGGCCGAAGCCGGTGGTGGACTGCTCCCACTGGTCGAGCATCGCCGGGGACACGGTGGCCGACACCATGGTGTCGTCCATCCGCCGCCGAAGGTTCTCCACCGCGCCGTGCACCTGGCTGTCAAGCGCAGACGCCCCCGCGGTGCCGGCGAGGAGCTGCAACAGCGTCCTCCGTAGCACGTTCTCGTCCTCCTCACCCCCGTCCGGCGAGGGGTAGCCGCGGTCCACGAGGACCGGCGCTTCGCGCGGAACAGGGGAAGTATCAGATAAGTCAACTTGCGAGACCCCGCCACCCGGGGCTCCGCAGACCACGTGGGCGTGGCCACAGATGCACGGGCCCTCGAAGCCGAGGGCCAGCGGTTCAACCCGGTAGACCGAACACAGGTAGTGAAGATATTCCGGACCCGGACGCTTCATCCCCGACTCGTACGCGGACAGTAGCGTCTCACCGATGCCGGGGACGGGTTTTCCGTCTCTTTCGAAGAGTGCCCGCACCTGCTCGGTGACATCGGCGAGCGCGATGCCGTTCGACAGGCGGTGAGCCTTGATCTTCGTCGTGCCGAACTGCGGCCCGCAGACCTCGTGGATCTCCTCGGCGATCTGTGCCAGGCCACGCCCGGCGGCCAGGCCACGCGCCCGCACCTGGCGCGCGATCTCCGTCTCCCTGTGCTGCCTGCCGGACATTCCGGCCCCTCTCTCGTGGCCGGCCGCGTCCACAGCCCACATGTTCCCGGCCGGTCCCATTCACTGGGTGGCGGAGAGTGACACGGTCGTCGCACTCCGCCCACACAATAATGATGGACCAACCACGCCGCGGCCAAGACCCATGTCTGAACGCGCTGAATAAGGATCGTCTCCCGGTTAGGAGGTTCTTTCAACCAACTTGGGTTTTCCTCCACCACGCCCTCACTACTCGACGTTGACCCAATGAGTTCGGTGAGTCATCTTTGGCGCACCAGGCCGAACGTGCCGGGGGACGAGAAGCACACATATCGACCCCTAAGCACCAAATGAAGGAGGACTCACGGTGGGGGAGGACGATTTCCGGCTATTGGAGCGTCTGGTGACGGAGCTCGACGCCCGAGGGTTGATCGCACGTGTCGTGCGAACCCCGTCAGGCCGCCCGTACGCACGGGTGATCAATCCTCACGCGACCAGCCTCACCGAGAACGTGGTCTGCCAGGCGGCGGACTACTGGTGGTCGTGGGGTGAGCGGATGCACCGTGCGGACGACCCCGCGGGCGCGGCCACCAAGGTCGCGCGCGTGCTCGCCGCGGTGAGCGAGTAGGGGAAGGCGGCGGCCCGGGTGAAGCGCAGTCACCACAGGGACGCCGCACCCACCGCGGCCCCCGGGGCCGGCGGGATGCCGGGTGCGGAGTGTCGCGGAGCCGTGCGCGCACGGCTCTGCGGCGCTGCGGCCTCCCGCCGGCCCTGCGTCACCCCCGCCGCCCGTCCGCCCGGCGGGGGCACCCCGCCGGGGCAGGCGGACGAAGGCCCGCGTGCGGCATGCCGTACGCGGGGGATGAGACCGCGCGCGGTGCGCCGCGCGCCACCGAACGTCGTCCGGACCGGCCCGCGAGGCGGGACCGGACGGCCACCGGGGGGATCCCCCTCAAGGAGAACGGCGTCGGACACGCTTCCGGGTGCGTGCCCGCGTCCTGCCTTCCGTCACTGGAGACTGTCCGGCCCGCCCTCCGCGGCCCCGGGCGGGACAGGCTCCCGTCTTCCCCGGCGATGTGACGCGAGGCCGGTTCAGTCGGCAGTATGGGCTAGGTTTCACGACCTGCCCGCATCTGCCGACCGAACCGCTCCAAGAGGGGGATCCACCTCGTGTTGCCGCTGACGCCCGCGACACCCGACCCAACGCCGTCCGTGGATCCCAGCCGGGTCATCCAGGGGGTGATGTCGGACTGCCAGAAGAACGAGGGCTTCATCTGCACGCTGATCAACAGCTCATTCCCGGGCAGGGCGCTACCGCCATGGGTGCCACTGGTCGCGGGGGTGGTGGACGTCCTGCTGGTGCTGGTGCTGATCCTGGCCGGCGCGCTCATCGTCCGTAACGTGATCCACCGGCTGATCACCGGGCTCACCCTCCGCGCGAGCGAGGGCGTGCTGCCGGAGCGGCTGCGCAACCGGGCGCTCCTGTCCGGCAACGCGACGACCGCGATCCTCACCGAGCGCCGCCGGCAGCGAGCCGAGACCATGGGCTCGGTCCTGCGGAGCCTCGCCTCCGTGCTCGTACTGGGCACGGCCGCGCTCATGATGCTGCAGCGGCTAGGGCTTCCTCTGGCTCCTTTGCTGACCAGCGTCGGGATCATCGGCGTGGCCGTCGGATTCGGCGCCCAGGAGCTCGTCAAGGACTTCATCGCCGGGATGTTCATGCTGCTGGAGGACCAGTACGGCGTGGGCGACGTGATCGACACGGGAGTGGCCACCGGCACGGTCGAAGCCGTCACCTTGCGCATCACCCGCCTCCGCGACGCCGACGGCAAGGTCTGGTACGTGCGCAACGGCACGATCACCCGGGTCGGCAACGAGTCACAGGGCTGGTCGCGAGCCCTGGTCGACGTGCCCGTGCCGTACGAGGCGGACGTGGCGGCCGTCCGCGACCTGCTGAAGGACATCGCCGTGGACCTGTGGGAGGACCCGGACTTCCGCGACACCCTGATCGTGGAGGAGCCGCAGGTCTACGGGCTTGAGCAGGTCTCCGGCACCTCCATCATCTTCCGCGTCACCGTGAAGACCGCGCCGGCGAGGCAACTCGAGGTCGCCAGGGAGCTGCGGCTCCGGGTGAAGCGGGCCTTCGACGAGAAGAGCATCACGTTCGCGGCCTGACCGCATCATCCGGTTCTTGACCTAGGCTTAAACCGTGACGAGCGAGCAGACACAGTCCTTCTACGAGACGGTCGGGGGCGAGGACGCCTTCCACAAACTCGTCCACCGCTTCTACGAAGGCGTCGCCGAGGACCCGCTGCTGCGCCCCCTCTACCCCGAGGACGACATGGCGGGCGCCGAGGAGCGGCTGAGGATGTTCCTGATCCAGTACTGGGGCGGGCCCAACACCTACAGCCAGGAGCGGGGCCACCCCAGGCTTCGCATGCGGCACGCGCCGTTCGTCATCGGAGAGGCCGAGCGGGACGCCTGGCTGCGCCACATGGGCGACGCCGTACGCTCACTGGAGCTGCCGCCCGACCGGGAGCGGCAGCTGTGGGACTACATGGTGTACGCCGCCCACAGCATGGTCAACGCATAAGTCGGGGAAACATCGGGCAGCGACTGAATCATGCGAACAACCCCCTGGTGGCGCGACGCCGTCGTCTACGAGATCTATGTCCGCAGCTTCGCCGACGCCTCGGGTGACGGGATCGGCGACCTCGCAGGAGTGCGTGACCGCCTGCCGTACCTGGCGGAGCTCGGTGTCGACGCGATCTGGCTGACCCCCTTCTACCCCTCCCCCATGGCCGACGGCGGCTACGACGTGGCCGACTACCGCGACGTGGACCCGCTCTTCGGCTCGCTCGACGACTTCGACGCGCTCGTCGAGGAGGCGCACGCCCACGGGCTGCGGCTGATCGTGGACATCGTGCCCAACCACAGCTCCTCGGCCCACCCCTGGTTCCAGAAGGCCCTGGCGTCCACCAGGGGCTCCGAGGAACGCGAGCGGTACATGTTCCGCGACGCCCCCGCCCCCGCGGCCGACGGCGGGCGGCGGGAGCCGAACAACTGGATGTCCACCTTCGGCGGGCCTGCCTGGACGCAGGTGGCCGACGGGCAGTGGTACCTCCACCTGTTCGCCCCCCAGCAGCCCGACTTCAACTGGCGCAACCCCGAGGTGCGCGAGGAGTTCCTCGACATCCTGCGGTTCTGGCTCGCGCGCGGCGTGGACGGCTTCCGCATCGACGTGGCCATGGGGCTCATCAAGGACGCCGCGCTGCCCGACACCGAGCCCGGGTTCACCTCCCGGTCGCCGATCTGGAGCCAGCCGGAGGTGCACGACATCTACCGCGAGTGGCGCAGGGTGCTCGACTCCTTCCCGGGGACGCGTGTCGCGATCGGCGAGGTCTGGACCGACTCCGCCGAGGACCTCGCCCTCTACGTGCGCCCCGACGAGCTGCACCAGAGCTTCAACTTCGCCTGGCTGGAGGCGCCGTGGTCGGCCACGGCGTTCCGCAAGGTGATCGACGACACGCTGCGCTCCATGACCTCGCCGACCTGGGTGCTGTCCAACCACGACGTCGTACGGCATCCCACCCGCTATGGGGAGGGGGCGTCCGATCCGTCGATGGGCCTGGCCAGGGCGCGTGCGGCGCTGCTGGCCATGCTCGCCCTTCCCGGGTCCGCGTACCTCTACCAGGGCGAGGAGCTGGGGCTGCCCGAGGTGCGAGACCTGCCGCCGGAATCGCGCCAGGACCCCATCTTCTTCCGCTCGAACGGCGAGCTCCTGGGCCGCGACGGGTGCCGGGTGCCCCTGCCGTGGTCGGGAACGGCCCCGCCGTACGGCTTCGGGCCGGGGGGTTCGTGGCTGCCGCAGCCCGCCGACTGGGCCGGCCTCACCGCCGAGCGTCAGGCGGCCGACCCCATCTCGACGCTGTCGTTCTACCGCCGCGCGCTCGCGACCCGCCGGGAGGTCGTCGGCACCCTGCCGGGTGGGATCACCTGGGTGGAGGCGCCGGGTGACGCGCTGTCCTTCCGCCGGGGCCCGCTGACCTGCGTGATCAACTGCGGCGTGGAAGCGGTGGCGTTGCCGCCCCACGATCGGGTGCTGATCGCCAGCGGCCCGGTCGACGGGACGGATCTGCCGCCCGACACCGCCGTCTGGCTCCTCACCGACTGATGGGACGCCGAGTCCCCGCCGTCCTGATCGGGCGGCGGGGACGGGCGGCAGTTGCTAGCGGGTCAGCTTGCGGTAGGTGACGCGGTGCGGGCGGGCGGCGTCCGCGCCGAGCCGCTCGACCTTGTTCTTCTCGTAGTCGGCGAAGTTGCCCTCGAACCAGAACCAGTTCGAGCCCTCTTCCCACGCGAGGATGTGGGTGGCGATGCGGTCGAGGAACCACCGGTCGTGCGAGGTGATCACGGCGCAACCGGGGAAGTCGAGCAGCGCGTTCTCCAGGCTGGACAGCGTCTCGGTGTCGAGGTCGTTGGTGGGCTCGTCGAGCAGCAGGACGTTGCCGCCCTGCTTGAGCGTCAGCGCCAGGTTGAGCCGGTTGCGCTCGCCGCCGGACAGGACACCCGCCGGCTTCTGCTGGTCGGGTCCCTTGAAGCCGAACGCCGCGACGTACGCCCGGGACGGCATCTCGACGTGGCCGACCTTGATGTGGTCGAGCCCGTCGGAGACGACCTGCCACACGTTCTTCTTCGGATCGATGTTCCCGCGGCTCTGGTCCGCGTAGGAGATCTTGACGGTGTCGCCGACGAGGATCCCGCCTTCGTCGGGCGTCTCGTCACCCATGATCATGCGGAACAGCGTGGTCTTGCCGACGCCGTTCGGCCCGATGACGCCGACGATGCCGTTGCGGGGCAGGTCGAAGGAGACCTTGTCCATGAGCACCCGCTCGTCGAAGCCCTTGGTCAGCTTCTCGGCCCGGATGACCGTCGTGCCCAGGCGCGGGCCCGGCGGGATCTGGATCTCCTCGAAATCGAGCTTGCGGTACTTGTCCGCCTCGGCGGCCATCTCCTCGTAGCGCTGGAGCCGGGCCCGGCTCTTGGTCTGCCGCGCCCTGGCGTTGGAGCGCACCCACTGCAGCTCCTCCTCCAGGCGCTTCTTGCGCTTGATGTCCTTCTGCCCCTCGACCTTGAGGCGGGCGGCCTTGGCCTCCAGGTAGGTGGAGTAGTTGCCCTCGTAGGGGTAGCACCGGCCGCGGTCGAGCTCAAGGATCCAGCCGGCGACGTTGTCCAGGAAGTACCGGTCGTGGGTGACGGCGAGGACGGTGCCGGGATACTTCTCCAGGTGCTGCTCAAGCCACTGGACGCTCTCGGCGTCCAGGTGGTTGGTCGGCTCGTCGAGCAGCAGCAGGTCGGGCTGCTCCAGCAGCAGCTTGCACAGGGCGACGCGGCGTCGCTCTCCACCGGAGAGCTGGGTGACGTCGGCCTCCGGCGGGGGGCAGCGCAGCGCGTCCATGGCCTGCTCGAGCTGGCTCTCCAGATCCCACGCGTTGCGGTGGTCGAGGACCTCCTGCAGGCGGCCCATCTCGTCGAGCAGCTCGTCGCTGTAGTCGGTCGCCATCTGCTCGGCGATCTCGTTGAACCGGTCGAGCATCGCCTTGGTCTCGGCGACGCCCTCCTCGACGTTGCCGAGGACGGTCTTGGACTCGTTGAGCGGGGGCTCCTGCTGCAGCATCCCGACGGTGAAGCCGGGCATGAGCCGGGCGTCGCCGTTGGACGGCTGCTCCAGGCCCGCCATCATCTTCAGCAGCGTCGACTTGCCCGTGCCGTTCGGCCCCAGGACACCGATCTTCGCCCCCGGGAGGAACGACAGCGTGACGTCGTCGAGGACAACCTTGTCACCGTGCGCTTTGCGCACGCGCTGCAGCGTGTAGATGTACTCCGGCATGCCTTCAAGACTAGGGGATCGCGCCGGTTGCGCCGTCCGCTCTGCGCTGCGGAGGCGCCAGCGGAGCCGCCGGCAGGCAGATGCGGTCCCTGCCGAGCTCCTTGGCGCGGTAAAGGGCGAGGTCGGCGGCGGCGAGAAGCTCGATCAGGTCGTCGCCGTGGATGCTCATGATGGCGACTCCGGCCGAGACAGTCACCGCGACCGTCGCCTGCTCGGCGGCCACGACCATCCGGCCCACCCGGGTGCGCAGCCGCTCAGCGACCCGGCGGGCCTCGTGCACGTCGGCGCCGGGCAGCAGCACGACGAACTCCTCGCCGCCGAACCTCCCGACCACGTCGTAGTCGCGAAGCTGCCCGCGCAGGGTCGCCGCCACCTGGGCCAGGACCTGATCGCCAACCAGGTGCCCGTAGGTGTCGTTGACCCTCTTGAAGTGGTCGATGTCCACGAGGATCAGCGCGAGCGGGACGCCCGTGCGCCGCGCCCGGACGATCTCGGTGTCGGCCTCCCGCTGCCATGCGGCCGCGTTGAGCAGGCCCGTCTTCGGGTCCGTACGGGCCGCCGCCTGGAGCTGGGCGTGGAGCAGGCTCCGCTGCAGCAGCACGACCGGCGGCAGCACCAGGAGCAGCAGCGCCAAGTTGAGTCCGCAGACGACGGCCACGACCACGCCCAGGCACAGCTCCACCGCGTCGAGCAGGACGCGCTCGCGGTCCCACAGGACCTCACCCCACCGGCCCTCGGGATCCGCGGTGTGCGCGGCGACCGCGATCAGCGCCGTGTTGAGGACGGTGAAGACGACCGCGCAGGCGGCGGCGACCGCGATCGGCCTCCCGGAGCCGCCGTACAGGTCCGCCGGGTGGGGGACCCAGCGGTGGAAGACGCCGGACGCGGCGCCGGCGGCCAGCCCGATCGCCGCCGCGCTGAACACGCGCCGGTACAGGACCGTGGCGCGCACCCTGAGCTGCAGCAGGATCTGCAGCGGGATCGGCGCGAGCACGGCGTAGACCGGTGGCAGCAGGAAGGCCACCGGTAGCCACCAGGCCGACAGCAGGTCACGGGAGACGCCCGCGGGCATCCCCAGGCGGCGGGTCGCCTCGATGCAGACCGCCCCGCATCCCATGAGGGCGGCCAGCGTCGCCACGTCGGCGGCGCGGAAGGAGGTGACGCTCGCCAGAGCCGCGATCAGGACGACGTCGAGGACGATGACCGAGATCAGATAGAGGACGAGGGCACGCGGCTGCGCCAGCAAGGGCCATCGGCCCCGCGAGCAGAGGACGCTGCGCGGCCTGGCCGATGTCTCACTGCTCGCCGTCATCCCGCCCCCAATGCAGCAGAACAGCATCTCACGATGTGTAACACAATAGTTGCGGAGTGTGCGATGCGCGACGGGAACCGCTACCTTGACACATAGGTCATCTGGATCTGAGGGCCTAAGGGGGTGTCTGCGGCGATTTGGCCGCGGACTCCTCACAGTGGGGGTCCGCTCCTCGGAGCGACCCGTTGGGAAAGGAGCGGCCATGGTCCGAGGCATCATCTGGACCTGATTGTGGTGCTCTGACAGCGAAGCGGACACCGCCGTCGGCCGCTCCCCGGCTTGCTTCTGCGAACTGAGGCCGTGCACGGCCGATGCCCCTCCTCCGCGCGTGTCGTCCCTTCGCTGTCGTCTCCCCCGGCCGCTGCCCCTCCCCCCGGCCCGTGCTTCCCCACCCGCGACATCGCGGTGGCCGTGTGCAGCCCGGCTCGCGCACCCCGTCGCCGTCCTCGGCGCGTGCGTCGAGCCGGGCTGGAGGCCCGCGCGGGGATTTCGACGGTGGGGCCTTCCAACGATGTCGTCAGGCTGCCAACGCCCTCGGAAGCCAGGCGTCGGCGTCTTCGGAGCCACTCGTAGAACCGTCCGTGGAGCCGTTAGAGGCGTCGGCGTCGTCCGGACCGTCGCCGGAGCCGGCGGTGACCTCACGCGCCCGGCCGCCCGGCGCCGCGCCGTCCTTCGCCTCGTCATCCCCGCCGGGGAACTCGGAGGCGTCGCCCGGCCCTTCGCCCCCCTCCGCCAGGCCGCCCGGGCCGTCCGGGCCGTCCGGGCCGCTCAGACCACCGTCCAGGCCGCCGCCCGCCCGGCCGCCGAAGTCCGCGGAAGCTCCCTCCAGTGCCCGCGGGGCCAGGCCGCGTGTGAGCTCCCACTCCTTGGTGGCGTCTTCCATCGCCTGGCGGTCGTCGTCGGTGGGCGCGCCGCCGGAGTAGGCCCTGATCGGCTTCTCGAACGTGGCGATGCCCCACTTGAGGTCGTGGCCGACGGAGCTCGCCTCGATCTCGGCCCAGAACCGCTGCTCACCGTCGCGCTCGAACTGCTTGATCCGCAGCCTGCCGTACACGACGACGGGATGGCCCTTCCTGATCGACTGCTGCACGTTGTCGGCCAGGCCCCGCCAGCAGCGGACGGTGTAGTAGGTGGTGTCCCGGGTCTGCCATGTGTTGGTCTGCTGGTCGAGAACCCGCCTGTTGACGGCCATCCGCATCGAGGTGACGCGGGAACCATCCCTGAACTGGTACTGCCGGGGGTCGTCGGTGACGTTCCCGCTCAGCGTGACGTAGATGTCGCTCATCGAAAATGCCTCCCGGGCCCGGGCACTCGCCGGGCTCCGATGACACAGTGGCCCACGCTCCGCAGGGCCCCAGCCACAGAACGTCATTCTGTGGACAGCCGGCCTTCTGTGGACGGCGCAGCGCACGGCGACGCCGCCCCTCCGACCGGCGGACCGCTCCGGTGCGGAGGCGACGTCAAGGCCTGGCGACGTCAGCGCTTGGAGACGTCAGAGCTTCACGACGTCAGCGCTTCGCGACGATCAGCGCTTGGCGACGGTCATGGCGGCGAAGAACTCGTTGTAGCGGTCAAGCTCGCGCTCGACCGGCTGGACGACCATGTCCTGAGCGACGACGCCCACGCGGCGCCGCATGTCCCGTTCGAGCCGGTCGCGCTCCTTGCCCGCGCCCAGCACGACGAAGTTCCTGCTCGCCACCGCGGACAGCAGCCCGAGCCCCATCACGCTGGCCATCATCAGCGCGAGCCAGGGCAGCACCGCCACGTCCCCCAAGATCTCGGCCGGCGGCCGGCCCGCCTTGAACACTCCGTACGCGATGATGGCGGCGGCCCAGGCCAGGCCCCCCGCGAACGCGAGGACCAGGAGGTACTGCCAGATCTTCAGCAGCCACCACCAGGCGGGCACCCGGTCCAGCGGCGGGGCGACCTCCGACAGCTCGTCCGACAAGGCCTTGGGGAGCTGCGCCGACCGCGAACGGGCGGCGTCCCGAACGCCGTGCCGCCACACCTCCGGCATGCCGGCGGTGAGCCCGTCGGACAGCGCCTGCACCGCGTTGTCCACCTCCGCCGGCTGCGCGCTCACCGAGCTGCCGACCAGGTTGCGGATGTCCTCCTTCACCGCGCCGAGACGCAGGCTGCTCAGCGGGTCGGGCCGCAGCTTCGCGGCCCACCGCGCCCACGGCCATCCCACCCAGTCGACCGAGCGGACGCCGTACACGTTCTCCATGGCCTCGCCCAGCGCGGAGACACCGATGGCGTCGCACAGGGCGTCGGCGAGCCCGGCGCGGCGGGCGCCGTCCACGGTGGGCTCGACGCGCAGGATCTCGGGCATGTCGGCGGCGACCCGCAGCATCAGCCGGTCGAGATCGGCCTCCAGGCGCTGGTAGGCGGCCCGCCGGGCGGCGACGGACTCTGCGAGGACGGCCTTGAGGCTGTCGATGCCCCTGCCTGCCGTCGCCGAGGTCGCCACCACCGTCGGGTGGGCGACGCCTTCACGCCGGAGCAGATCCTCCAGGTCGGCGACGCACTCCGCCTGCTCCTCGGGGGTCAGCCGGTCCACCTGGTTGAGCACGAACACCGTCACCGCGTCGTGCCCGGTCAGCTCGGCGACGTAGCGGCGATGCACGGAGGCGTCGGCGTACTTCTGCGGGTCGAGCACCCACACGACGAGGTCGGCCAGCTGGATCAGGCGGTCGGCCTCGGGGTCGGTGAGCGCCCGGATCGAGTCGTGATCGGGCAGGTCGAGCAGGATCAGGCCGTGAAGCTGGCTCTCACCCCTGTCGAGCGCGCTCGCACGGGCGAAGCGGTGGCGCCACTGGATCTGGAGCCAGTCGAGCAGTGGGGCCGCGCCGTCCAGGCCCCATACGCACGCGTGCGTACGGGCGGTGGTCGGCCTGCGAACGCCGATGGGCGAAAGCTCCAGCCCGGAGACGGCGTTGAACAGGGACGACTTGCCGCTGCCCGTGCCTCCCGCCAGTGCCACGACCGTGTGGTCGGACGACAGCCTGAGCCGCTCGCCCGCGCGCATGAGGAGCTGGGAGGCCTCGGCGAGCAGCGCCGGCTCGATCCGGCCCTGGCCGAGCTCGACGATCCTGGCCAGGGCGGACAGGCGGCGCCCCAGCCCGTGCTGCTGCGTGTCGGCGGTGCTGAGAGTGGTCATCGTTCCCTCACCGTCGTGCCGGAGGCCGGTAGAACGGCATGGTGCCGGTCATCGCGCGACCTCGAGGTTGTACGTCGCCTGGTAGAGGCGGGTGGCGGCCGCCTCGTCGGGGATGCCCGCGCTGTCGAGTGCGTCCACGTATCGGAGCGTCTCCTCGTCGAACAGCAGGCCGATCCGTGCTCTCAGGTCGCTCCTGGCCTTGGCGCTGATGCTGCGCAGCGACTCCGCGCCGAGGAGGCCGCGCAGCAGCCGCTGAGGCAGCGCGCTGTTCCCCGTGCCCACGGAGACGTCGGTCGTGCCGTAACCCAGAAGGCCGATCGTGAAGATCAGCGAGAGCGACTCCACATCGAAGGAGACGAGCTTCGCCACCGAACGCTTGGTCACGCCCTCGGTGCGGATCAGCTCGGTGACGTGGTCCTGCCAGGAGGTGATGGTCCGTGCGGTCCTTCGTACGGCTTCCTCGGAAGGGCGGCCGAGACCGGGGGTGGCGGCGAGGCGGTCGCCCGCGCCGGCGCGCTGCCTCCACCGCGTGACCACCTCCTCGGCGGCGCGCTGCGCGGCCGAGGTGATGACCGATTCGAGGCCGGCGCGCAGGGCCGCCTTGAGGGCGCGGACCCGCTCAGGGCCCAGGTGCTGCTGCGCCTTGCCGCCACGCCGCAGCTGGAGAGTACGCATGAGGTCGCCCGAGCCGGCGAAGTCCTGCCAGCGAGCGAGCACCTCACCGCGGAGCAGCGAGCCGTTCCGGGTGGCCTCGTCGATCTCCGCGAGGGCCCCCATGTAGGCCGCGTCGACGTCGGACCGCAGGTCGGCCCGGAGGGCCACCTGGGTTTCCAGGTGGCGGGCGAGAGCGGGCAGCCGGGTCCTGAAACTGTTGAACACGCCGTTCAACGTCGCCTGCACGGCGGCCGAACGCCGCTCGTCGTCGACGGACAGCTCGGCCACCCACATCCGGAGGTCGGCGACCTCGGTGTCGGGAAGGCGTCCGTCCCTGACCGCCGTCTCCTGGATCACGAACCGCTCGACCTCGCCCAGGCCGTACTCGTCGAGCATCCGGCCGAAGTGCTTGACGATGACGTCACGGGACTTGGACGGCACCCGGGACAGCACGATGACCAGGCGGGCCCCGCGCTCCTTGGCCCGGCGCAGCAGGCCCCACGACGGCGCGTCGGCGTACCTGGCCGCCGTGGTGACGAAGACCCACAGGTCGGCGGCGTCGAGCACGCGGTGGGCGATGTCGTGATGCTCCTCGACGACGGAGTCGATGTCGGGCGTGTCGAGCAGGGCCACGCCCTGCGGCAGCCGCGGCGTCGAGACGAGCACCACGCTGCCGGTCCCGGCCCCCTCGGCCGCCTGGTCGAGCCGGGTCAGCCCGCCGAGAAGGTCGCCCTTCGAGTACCACTCGAGGTCGTCGGGATGACAGACGAGCACCGGCGTCCCCGTCGTCGGGCGGCGGACGCCGGTGGCCGTCACCTTCTGCGCCGCGAGAGTGTTGACCAGGGTGGACTTCCCCGCCCCTGTCGAGCCCGCGACGACGATCAGGGCCGGGGCGGTGCTCATGTGCACGCGGGGGATGACGTAGTCGTCGAGCTGGGCGAGAACGGTCGCCTGCGCCTTGCGCGCCTCGTCCGAGCCGGGCACGTCGAGCCCGAAGTGAAGGCCTTTCACGGCCACGCGGAGCTGGTTGAGCGCCTGGGTCAGCGCGGCGGACACCGGCTCCGGCAGGGGGACCTCGCGGACGTGCCCGTGGCCCGGCCCCAAGCCGCCTGGTTCTTCGCCGCCCGGCTCCTCGTCGACCGGGTCCTCGCTGACTGGGCCCTCGCTGACTGGGCCCTCGTCGACCGGGCCCTCGTCGACCGGGCCCTCGTCGACCGGGCTCTCGTCGACGAGCTCCTGCCCCGCGTCGGCGTGGGGATCGGACGCCGTATCGGGGGCGGGGCTATCGGCGCCCTCCGGGGCCGCACCGTCGGTGGCGTCGTCCCCATCGGAACGGCCGTCGCCCACGGCTTCGGGCCCGGCCTCGTCCGCAGTTGCCGCATCGGCCTCGTCCACGGCGGCCACAGCGGGGACCGGCGCCTCTGAGCCCGCTTCCGGGGAGGCGATCCCACCGGGGCTCACGGCCTCATGCTCGGCAGCCCGGTGCTCCTCGGCGGTGGTCTCGTCCCCGGCCGGCGGCGGCTCGGCATGGGCATCGGCCGGAGGGTCGGGATCCCCGTCATGTACGGCCGGGACCTCGCTCTGGGACGTTCCACGGGACGTGGGGCCGGTCCCTGGGCGCTTGCGTGACGTACGGACCCCACGGGCGGGCGCGGCGGAACGGGGGGCGGGATCGTCCTCGCGAATGGCGTGGAAGGCGATCGTCTGCTCCCCCGGCGTCTCCGGATGCTCCTCGATGGCCGGCTCCTCGGTCACGGCGTCTCCGGAATTGGTCGCGGTCTCGTGGTCGGGCGTCTTCCTGGCTGCCGATTTCACGGGACCCGCTCCGCTCGCACCATCTCGATCTCCTGGCCGACTCTGACGACGTCACCGACGATCACGATCGCCGGGGGCCGGACCCCAGCCGCGGTCACCCGTTCCGCCACCGTGGAGAGCGTGGCGGTAACAGCTCGCTGGGTGGGAAGAGTACCGTCCTGTACCACCATTACGGGAGTTTCCGGTGAACGTCCGTCTCGCAGCAGCGTTTCGGCGATCTCGCCGATGCGCTCGACCGCCATGAGAAGTATCAGGGTTCCCTGTGATCTTGCCAATCCCGGCCAGTCCACCGTCGACCTCGGGTCTCCCGGGGCCACATGGACCGAGATCACGTGGAACTCCTGGCTGACCCCGCGATGAGTGACCGGGACGCCGGCCGCCGAGGGGACGGCGACCGCGCTGGTGATGCCCGGGACCACTGTCACCGGGATGCCGGCCCTGGCGCAGGCGATCATCTCCTCGCCGCCGCGGCCGAAGACGAACGGGTCGCCTCCCTTGAGCCGGACCACGAACTTGCCTTGCCGGGCGTGCTCGATGAGCAGCTCGTTGATCTTCTCCTGCGACAGGGACCGCCCGTACGGGACCTTCGCGGCATCGATCAGCTCGACGTCGGACGGGAGCTCGTCGAGCAGCGCGCGAGGCGCCAGCCGGTCGGCCACGACGACGTCGGCCTGCGCCAGGAGCTGGCGGCCCCTGACGGTGATGAGCCCGGGGTCGCCCGGCCCGCCGCCGACGAGGGCCACACCCACGGGCTTGGTGCGGTGGCGGCGCGCGTCGACCGTGCCGTCCCGCAGCGCCCCGACGATCGCGTCACGGATCCCGGCGGCACGCCGCGGGTCGCCCCCGGCGGTGACGGCGACGCCGACCTCGTCGACCCGGCCGCTCGCCGGGGTCCACGCCGCGGAGGCGTCCTTGTCATCCGCCCGCACGCACCAGATCCGCTTCGCCTCGGCCTCGGCGGCGACGGCCGTGTTCACGTCCCGGCGGTCGGTGCAGGCGTGAACCAGCCATGCTCCGTCGCAGTCGCCGACCTCGTACGGCCGTCGCTCCCAGGTCACCCTGCCGTCGGCGATGAGATCGTCGAGCGCCGGGGTGACCCCAGGCGAGATCAGGGTGACGGACGCTCCGGCGTCGAGCAGGGCGGGAATCCGCCGCTGGGCGACCCGGCCGCCCCCGACGACGAGCACCCGCCGCCCGTCGAGGCGAAGACCAAGCAGGTAGGGCGCCATGACCCCAGTCTCCCTAATGCGTCAAGGGTGCATTGTTAGGAGGCAAACCTACCCGTTGGTCTACGACCGCATTCACCAGATGAGACTTATCGGCCCACCGGGCGGTCCCCAGGCGTATCAGGAGTCCTTGTCCGCAACTCCAGCCGAGTCGAAGGTGGCCACGTCGTGCATGACGCGCACCGCGGCGCTGACGAGCGGATGGGCGAGCAGTCCCCCGCTGCCCTCGCCGAGACGAAGCTCCAGATCGACGAGCGGGCGCAGGCCGAGGTGCGCCAGCGCCACCGCGTGACCGGGCTCCACCGAGCGGTGCCCCGCGACGCAGTAACCCACCGCGTCGGGGGCGAGCGCGGCCGCCACCAGCGCGGCCGCTCCGGCGATCACACCGTCGAGGATCACCGGCACCCGCGCGGCCGCGGCGCCGAGGACGAACCCGGCCAGCGCCGCGTGCTCCAGCCCGCCCAAGGCGGCGAGCGCCCGCAGGGCCTCCTCGGGCCCGTCCTGTACGGCTCCCGCGGGCGGGATCCCGTTGGCGTCCAGCGCCCGCCGTACGATCTCGATCTTGTGCTGGTACGTGGCGTCGTCGATGCCGGTGCCGCGCCCGGTGACGGAGGCGGGGTCGTGACCGGCGAAAGCGCAGATGAGGGCAGCGGAGGCGGTGGTGTTGGCGATGCCCATGTCTCCGGTGATCAGGCACCGGTTCCCGGCGGCGACCAGCTCCCGGGCGACCTCCACGCCGGCCGTCAGTGCCCGCACGGCCTGCTCCCGCGTCATCGCGGGCCCGATGGACAGGTCGGCCGTGCCGTAGGCGACCTTGCGGACGATCAGCCCGGGTGCCGGGGGCAGATCGGCGGCGACACCCACGTCGACCACGGTCACGGAGGCTCCCACCTCGGCGGCGAAGGCGTTGGCCACCGCGCCTCCGGCGGCGAAGTTGGCCACCATCTGGGCGGTGACCTCCTGCGGCCACGGGCTGACGCCCTGGGCGTGGACGCCGTGGTCCGCGGCGAAGATCGCGAGGGCGGCCGGCACCGGCAGCGGTGGCGGGCAGCAGCCCGCGATCCCGGCGAGCCGTACCGCGACGTCCTCGAGCACTCCAAGGGAGCCGCGCGGCTTGGTGAGCCGGTCGTGGTGGGATCGCGCGTCGGCCATCGGGCCGGGGTCGATCGGCCGGATGGCGTGAATCGTCTCTTCGAGAGGCGTCATCGCTCACTCCTTCGGCGGGCTGGGGACGGCAGTGTGGGGGGACTGCCCTGTGACGGACCGCTGCTCTGACCGACCGCCCTCCTGACGGACGGCCGTCCCGACGGGCCGCACTGGACGGACCCGCCATGCCCGACACACTAGACGGACCCGCCGTACCCGGCGGACCGCAACTGGACGGACCTGCAGTGCCCGGCGGACCGCCACTGGACGGACCGCCGTGCCGCCGGGCGACTGCCCCTGCGCACGGCCGTGCCCGCGGACGACTGTGCTGGACCGGCCGCCCCGCGCGGCCCGGCTCAGACGGCGCTGGCGACTCCGGGCTGCGCGAGCGGCTCGCCGCCGAGCTTCACGTCCATCCCCGCGCCGACGGCGTCGATCCGCGCGTCCACGGCGTCGAGCCCGGCCTCGGCCCGCGTCTCGACCACCTCGAGCTCGGCGCCGAACTCCGCTTCCACCGCTCCGAGATCGGCCTCGATGCCCGCTCCGATCTCCGCCTCGATCCCCGCCTCGATCTCCGCCTCCAGATCGACGTCCAGATCCGCGTCGAGCTCGGCGTCCATGTCGCGCTCCTGCAGGCCGGCCGCCGCCAGATAGGGCCGCGCGGGCGGCGGTGCGTGGGACACGTGCCGGTCGTGGGCGTTCGGCGACTGCCCCGCTCCCGCCAGGGCCTCCTCGTACCGGTCGATGACGACGTCGGCCAGGCCCTCGCAGTCACCGATGACCTCGGCGCAGCGGATGTCGAGCCCTTCGTGGTTCGCGCCGTACGCGAGGGCCTGGGCCCAGATGCGTTCGAGCACCGCCCCGGCGAACAGGACGTACGGCAGGACGATCACCCGCTTGGCGCCGAGCCTGCGGCAGCGCTCCAGACCGCCGGGAACGCCGGGGCGGGTGTGGGAGACATAGGCCGTCTCCACGGTGAGCAGATCGGCGGCGTGGGTCTCCCAGAACAGCCGGGAGACCCGGTGGACCTCCGCGTTCACGGCCGGATCGGTGGACCCGTGGCCCACCAGGACCACGGCCGTCTCCGACGGGCCGATCTCGGCCGGAGGATCGTCGGTCACGAACCTGGGCATCTCGGCACGGGCGTCGGCGAGCCGCTCGGCGAGCACCGCCAGCACCCGGGGGTCGGGGCCGAGAGAGCGGCCGAGATCGTACTCGAGCGTCGGGTGCCGCTCCTGCTCCAGCGCCATCGTGCCGGGGACGTCGCCCAGCGCGTGCCGGTCGCCGGTGAGGCTGAGCGGCACAGCGATCAGGTGGTGGTGGCCCCGGGCGACGAGAGAGGCGATCGAGTCGCTCAGCGGCGGCCTGGCGTTCGTGATGAAGCCACCGCTGACCTCGGCGGGAAGCCCGTCGAGGCGGCAGCGGAGGCGATGGACGAACCTGCCGAACTCGGCCACGCCGGTCTCATCGTGGGTGCCGTGGCCGATGAGCAGCAGCGGCGGTTTCATTTACCTGATCTCCCATGCCTTGACCTGCGGGACGCGTGATCCGGCTCGCGAGGATAACGTTCGGAGCCCAATCATGGGCGTCGCTTGACCGGTAGGCCCAGGCGATGGGGCAATTCTTTACCTATTGCCATGAATTTTCCCCGTTCAGGATGCTGAACACCACGGCGTCGGCCCTGCCGCCGGGCACCGGGAGCGCCTGCCTGAGGATGCCCTCCTCGATGAACCCGGCCCTCCTGGCGACCGCCTGGCTGGCGTGGTTCCCCGTCGCCGCCAGCAGGTGGACGCGATGGAAGCCCAGAGAGAACAGGTGCGCCGTGATCATCTGTGTGGCCTCGACGGCGTACCCCCGTCGCCGTGCCCACGGGGAGATCCAGTACCCCACCTCGGCGTCCCCACGCTCGTGGTCCTCTCGCTGCACTCCTATCGCCCCCGCGAGCCGCCCCCCGTCTTTGGGCTCGATCGCGAAGTTGCCACCATAGCCCTGGCCGGAGGCGTGTGCCAGCCGCGTGCACCACTCCAGCGCGCGCTCCAGCGTGTAGCCCGCCGCCCACGTCATCCAGCGGGCGATCTCCGGGTCGTTCCTCACCGCGTCGACGACGTCGAAGGCGTCCCGCCGGCTGAACCGGCGCAGCACGAGGCGGTCACTCGTCAGGCGGTGCTCGGCGAAGGCCGCGCCGTCGCCCTTCAGCATGCCGAAGACCACGAGGTCATGCGGGCCGTCGTCCTCGAATCCCGCGCCGCGCAGCAGGCCCTCCCGGAGGAACCCCGCCTTCTCGGCCACGCGGAGGGAGGCGGCGTTGTCGGAGTTCGCCCGCAGCTCGACGCGGCGCAGCACGCCCTCGCCGAGCAGGCGGCCGGTGAGTCCGCGTACGGCCTCGGTCGCGTACCCGCGGCGCCGGTGGGCCGGATGGACGCCGTACCCGACCTCCGCGGTGCCCGCGCCCCACTGGGCCTTGAACACGCTGATCGATCCCACCACCGTGTCGCGGGCCCACATGCCCAGGTGGATCCCCTGGCCGGAGCGCCACAGCTCGTGGACCCCCTGGGACAACCACTGCGAGATCCCCGCCGGGTGGCCGGGCGCGCCGGGCGGCAGGGCGGTGGTGTGCGCGCCGTCGTCGATGATCGCGCGAACGTGGCGCGCGTCGCGGGGACCGAACGGCCGCAGGGTCAGCCGCTCGGTGTTGATTGTCAGCCGCTCGTCGAACACTGCGTCACTCCATGAAATAAGCGGATTTTTCTCCCGCCCCTGGTCAGATACGGCGCACAGCTCGCCGTCGTTCGATGTTTGGCGCGGGGGGGCCGGGTACGAGGCACGTCAGTGACCCTATTCGGGAGGTGAGGTCATGAGCATCCAGCGCGGAAGCGACAAGCACGGCCGCAGGCTCGACGAGGAGCAGAAGCACGAGACCCAGGGCCTCGTGAAGGGGAGCGGCACCAGTCGCGCAGAGGAGTGGCGAGAGCCCGAGCCGACGCACCAGCCGGAGAACGATTTGGCGCCGCAGCGCCGGCAGCCGTCCGGCCGTGAGCCGGGCACCCCCATAGGCATCACCCCCGCTGACGTCGAGCGCCGCAGCAATCTCGCCAAATGGCTCAGCGACGCCGGCTTCCCCGCGGATTCCGTCAGGCTCCTCGCGCACGCCGAGGAGAGGAACGCGCCTGACGCCGTGATCGACGCCGTCCGCCGTCTGCCCGACATGAAGTTCCACAACATCGGGGAGGTGGCCGAGGCCCTGGGGCTCGGCATCGAGCGTCAGCGCTGGTGAGAGGCAGGTGAGAGGGGAGGCCTCGTGAAACTCGACGCCATCCGGCCGCTCTACGACCATCCCGGCCCCTTCGCCTCGGTCTATCTCGACACCGACCGGTCGCTTGAGGGCTTCGCCAACGTCATCCAGCGGCGCTGGGCGGGGCTGAGGGAGCGGCTCACCGAGGCGGGAGCGCCGGACGAGGTCCTCGACCCCATCGGCGAGCTGCTGCTCGACCCCTCGCACTCGGCGCCGGGGCGTGCCGTCTTCGCGCGAGGGTCGGACATCCTGCTGACCGCGCCCCTGTCGGCTCCCCCTCGCCGCGACATCGCGCGGTGGGGGCCGCTGCCTCATGTGATGCCGCTGCTCGCCCAGCTCGGCGAGCCCGTCCCGCACATCCGGGTGCTGGCCGACCACGCCGGGGCCGACGTGGTCGTCGTGACCGGGAGCGGGCGGCGGGAGCTGTCGGTGGAGGCCACGGACCGGCCGCTGCAGAAGACCGGCCAGGGGGGCTGGTCGCAGCGCCACTACGAGCAGAACGTCGAGGAGACCTGGCGCCGCAACGCGGCCGCCGTCGCCGGGATCGTGGACAGGGAGGCCCAGCGGACCGGCGCGGAGGTCATCGTGCTGGCCGGCGACCCCAAGGCGCGCTGCCTCGTGATCGACCAGCTCGGCAAGGAGAGCGCCCGGCGGCTCACGGTGGCCGACCACGGCAGCCGCGCGCCGGGGGCAGGGCTGGAGCACTTCGACGCCGAGGTGGAGCGGGCCTGCGCGGCCTGGGCGGACGCGCGCCGGGCCCTGCTGCTCGACGCGTACGCGGCGGGGCAGTCCGTCACGGGCCTGCAGGAGACGACGCGCGCCCTTCGCGACCGCCGCGTGCGGACGGTGCTGCTGCGCGACGACCCCTCGTCGACGGCGACCGCCTGGATCGGCCCGGAGCCGGCCCAGGTGTCCACCGACCGGGCCGACCTGCTCGACTGGGGCGTGCGAGAACCCGTGGAGGAACGGGCCGACGCCGCCCTGGCCAGGGCGACCGCCGCGACGGACGCCGAGGTCTGGTTCGTCGAGGAGATCGCCTCGCGGGACGGCGTGGGCGCGCTGCTCCGGTTCTGACCCGGACGGGTCAGGTGACGATCAGCACTTCGAGCGTGCGGGGGCCGTGGACGCCCTCGACCCGGTTGAGCTCGATGTCGCTGGTGGCCGAGGGGCCGCTGATCCAGGTCAGCGGCCTCACGGGGTCGAGCCGGGCGACCCCGTCGGGCACACCGGGGGCGATCTGGTCCGCCCGCACCACGCACAGGTGGTAGTCCGGCACCAGGCTGAGTGCCCGCCGTCCCTGCCCGGGGCCGGCGTCCAGCACGATGGTGCCGGTCTCCGCGATCGCCACGGCGCAGGTCGTCATGACGCCGTCCACCCCGTCCAGGGCGGCGGCGGTCAGCCTCGGCTCATCCGTGATCCACTCGATCGCCGGAGCCGTGGACGACGACGCCCCCGGAGCCGTGAGCGGCGCCCCTTCCCGGCTCGTGAGCGACGCTGCCTCCGGAGTCGTGACCCACGACGCGTCCGAGGTCGGGAGCCATGACGTGGGGAAGCCGTCCGGCACGACCACCCGCCGGGCGCCCCGCCCGGCCAGCGACCGCGCGACGCGCTCCGCCGTACCCGGCTCGGGCAGCACGTGGACGACGGCTCGGTAGTCGCGCACCCGCTCGGCGAACAACTCGGCGAGCCCCTCGGGGGGCGTGGCCGCCGCCCCGCGGTAGGCACGGATGATCTCGACGTCGGGGACGTCGGCGACGGCGCGGCGCACGTCCGCCAGGATGCGCTCCCGCGACCCGCCTCCTGCCCGCGGCCCGGCGCCCGGCTGTCGCGCGCTCATCGGCGGCCTCCGTCCGTACGTGTCCACCACTCGCGGAACGACTCCTTGGGGATCGGGGGAAGGTCCCGCGTGTCGGTCCACCCGCCCAGCGGGCCAGGCAGCCGCTCGGGGACGAAGTTGCGCAGCCGCCCGCCGAGCCGCTGCATCCGGGCCAGCCGCCCGGACCGCCGGAGCACCCATCCGGCCGCCGCCATGCCGGCGCGCTCGGCCGGCGGATGGCGCCCCTCCGCGCGCAGGTGGACCAGCACCGAGGGGATGTCGATGGCGACCGGGCAGACCTCGTAGCAGGCGCCGCACAGCGACGAGGCGTACGGCAGCGAGCGGTCCAGGTCCGAGCCCATCCCGTGCAGTTGCGGCGTCAGGATCGCCCCGATCGGCCCGGGATAGACCGACCCGTACGCGTGGCCGCCCACCCGTTCGTACACCGGGCAGACGTTGAGGCAGGCCGAGCAGCGGATGCAGCGCAGCGCCTGCCGCCCGACCTCGTCCGCCAGCACCTTGGTCCGGCCGTTGTCGAGCAGGACGAGGTGGAACTCCTGCCCCTCGGTGGCGCCGGTCCACATCGACGTGTACGGGTTCATCCGCTCGCCGGTGGAGCTCCTCGGCAGGAGCTGGAGGAAGACCTCAAGGTCGCGCCAGGTGGGCAGCAGCTTCTCGATGCCGACCACGGTGATCAGGGTCTCCGGCAGGGTCAGGCACATCCGGCCGTTGCCCTCCGACTCCAGGATCACCATCGTCCCGGTCTCCGCGACGGCGAAGTTGGCCCCGGAGATCGCGACCTTGGTCGCGAGGAACCGCTCCCGCAGGTGGAGCCGGGCGGCCTCGGCCAGCGCGTGCGGCTCGTCGGTGAGGTCGTCGGGCGCGGGACGCCCCCAGTCGGCCATGCGGCCGGCGAAGATCTCGCGGATCTCCGACCGGTTGCGGTGGATCGCGGGCACCAGGATGTGGGACGGCCAGTCGTCGCCGAGCTGCACGATCAGCTCGGCCAGGTCGGTCTCGTACGCGGTGATGCCCTCGGCGAGCAGGGCCTCGTTGAGCCCGATCTCCTGGGTGGCCATCGACTTGACCTTGACCACCTCGGTCTCCCCGGTGGCCTTGACCAGATCGGCCACGATCCGGTTGGCCTCGTCCGCGTCGGCCGCCCAGTGCACGTGGCCCCCGGCGGCGGTGACGGCCTCCTCCAGCTGGAGGAGGTAGGTGTCGAGGTTCCTGAGCGTGTGGTCCTTGATGACCTTGCCCGCCTGGCGCAGCTCCGCCCAGTCGGGGAGCTCGTCCACGACGCGGGCCCGCCGGGCCCGGATGGTCCTGGTCGCCTTGCGGAGGTTGAACCTGAGCTGGGAGTCCTGCACGGCCGCGGCGGCGTTGCGGGGGAAGGTCCCGCCGGTGTGGCCTGGCATGCCGAGGAAGGTCGCGCTCATCCGGCGCCTCCGGGCAGCGTGCTCACGCCGCGCCGTCTCGCCGCCGGCTCGGTGGCGGCCAGGATCTCGGCCAGGTGCATCACCCGCACGCCCGCCTTCTGGCGGTGAAGGGCGCCGCCGATGTGCATCAGGCACGAGTTGTCGGCCGCGCAGAGCACCTCGGCGCCGGTGTCCAGGACGCTGCTCACCTTGTCGCCGCACATGGCCGCCGACACGTCGGGGTTCTTCACCGCGAACGTCCCGCCGAAGCCGCAGCACTCGTCGGCGCCCGCGAGCGGGACCAGCTCAATGCCCTTGACGTGCCTCAGCAGGGTGGCGGGCCGGTCGCCGAGACGGAGCCCGCGCAGGGAGTGGCAGGTCGGGTGGTAGGTGACCCTGTGGGGGAAGTACGCCCCGACGTCGGTCACCTTCAGCACGTCGACGAGGAACTCGCTGAGCTCGTACACCTTCGGCACGAGCTCCCCGGCCATCGGCCCGGTCAGCCGGGGGTACTGCTCGCGGACCATCGCGGCGCACGAGCCCGAGGGCATCACGACGGCGTCGTGGCGCCGGAACGCGGCGACGGTGCGGCGCGCCAGCCGCGCGCCCTCCTCGCGGTAGCCCGTGTTCACGTGCATCTGCCCGCAGCAGGTCTGCGTCTGCGGGAAGTCGACCTCGACGCCCAGGCGGCGCAGCAGCGTCACGACGGCGCGCCCGGTGCCGGGGAAGAGCGTGTCGTTGACACAGGTGACGAACAGGGCGACCCGCACATTCCCTCCCGATGTATGGTCAGACCAAATATGGTCAGACCATACATCGCCGATCGCCGCCCGTACCCCGGGGGGCTGCGGAGGACCGCGAATGACCGCCGACGACCGGCCGGGGCCCGGCGCCCTCACCCCGCCCCGGGGGACGCGCACCCGGGCTTTCGAGGAGGTGCTGGCCCGCATCGAGGAGCGGATCGAGGCCGACGGCCTCACCGTGGGCGACCGGCTGCCGGGCGAGCGACGGCTCGCCGAGGAGCTCCAGGTCGGCCGATCGTCGATCCGCGAGGCGCTGCGCGTGCTGGAAACCCTCGGCGTGGTGTCCTCGCAGGCCGGCCGGGGCCCGGACGCCGGCGCGGTGCTGATCTCCCGGCCGGGCAGCGCGCTGACCGGCCTGCTGCGGCTGCACCTCGGCCTCGCCACGCTCTCCATGCGCGAGGTCATGGACACCCGGCTGATGATCGAGCAGTGGTCGGCCGGGCAGGCCGCCCGGTCGGGCACTGGCCTGGAGGGGATGGCCCGCGCGCTTGCCGCGATGGACGGCGCCGCCGGTCCCGACGAGTTCGTGGAGCACGACATCGCCTTCCACATGGCGATCGCCGAGGCCTCGGGCAACCGCCTGACCGCCGCGATCATGCAGGCGCTGCGCGACGTCCTGCACCGGTTCGCGGTCGACGCCGTCGTACGGCTCGGCGACACCACCGCCCTGCAGGCGGACCACCGGCGCGTCTACGAGGCCGTCAGGGAGGGCGACGCCGACGCCGCTGCCGCGGCGATCGCCGGGCATCTGGACCGCGTCTACCCTCCGCTCTGACATCTGGCGAGCCCGGGTAGAACGTGTTCTAATCTGCGGTGTGGCTGACGACCTGAGACTCGGGCTGAATCTCGGCTACTGGCAGCGCCACGCCGACGACGCCACCGAGACCGTGCTGACCGCCGAGCGGCTGGGCTACGAGTCGGTGTGGACGGCCGAGGCGTACGGCAGCGACGCCTTCACGCCGCTCGCCTGGTACGGCGCGCGGACCAGCCGGATCAAGCTCGGCACCAGCGTCGCCCAGCTGTCCGCGCGGCCCCCGGTGACCACCGCGATGACCGCGATGACCCTCGACCACCTGACCGGCGGCCGCCTGCTGCTCGGCGTCGGCGCGTCGGGCCCGCAGGTGGTCGAAGGCTGGTACGGCCAGCCGTTCGGCCGTCCGCTCGCCAGGACCCGCGAGTACGTCGAGATCATGCGCAAGGTCTGGCGGCGCGCCGAACCCGTCACCGCTCCCGGGCCGCATCACCCGCTGCCCCTGCCCGGCGGCCTCGGCAAGCCGCTCAAGCTGATCACCCATCCGCTGCGGGACGACATCCCGGTCTACCTGGGGGCCGAGGGGCCGAAGAACGTCGCGCTCGCCACCGAGATCGCGCAGGGCTGGCTGCCCCTGTTCGTCTTCCCAGAGAAGATCGAGGCGATGTACGGCGAGGCGCTGGCCGGGGCGGATCCCGGTTTCGACATCGCCGCCATGGTCATGGTCGTCGTCACCGACGATCTGCGGGCCGCGCTCGACGGCGTGAAGATGATGCTGACCCTCTACATCGGGGGGATGGGCGCCCGGAGCCGCAACTTCCACGCCGACATCATCGGCCGGATGGGCTACGCCGACGCGGCGCGGAAGATCCAGGAGCTCTACCTGGCCGGGCGCAGGGACGAGGCGTTCGACGCCATCCCTGACGAGCTGGCCGACGGCATCTCGCTGCTCGGCCCGCTCGGCCGCATCCGCGAGCGGCTCGCGCTGTGGCGGGCCAGCCCGGTCACCAACCTCCTCGTCATGGGCCCCAGGGACGAGCCCGCCCTCAGGGCCGTACGCGACCTCGTGCTGGGATGACCGTCCGGCGGGCGCGTCCCCGCCATGAGGCGGCGCAGGCGCGGCCCCTACCTGACCTGCGCTTTCCAGCCGTGGGAGGGGGCGTCAGGTCCACGCGGCGGAAGAACGCCGCGTTCGGGGAGTGCCGGTCCTGCCCGGCCGGGCTCAGCTCCTCGGGGCGCCCGGCCGCCGGCGTCCCCGACCGAGACGAGGCGAGCGCGACACGCCAACGGCCGGCAAGGAACATCTCCTGATTGGCGACGAGACCGGATGGATAGAAGTGAGACAGGGTGTGCGGCCAGAGGGAGAACACATGCGTTCCACGTCGTCAGCGGTGGACCGGGCGGCCGTCGGCGTGTACGCGGGGCTCGCCGCCCAGGTGGCCTCCATGGCCGCGCTCACCGTCTTCGAGGAGGCCCGGGGCGGGCGGCTGGCCGGGCAGATCGCGGCGTTCGGCGGTGATCCCGGCTCGCCGGCCGCACGCCATGTCGCGGGCGCGGCGACCGTCTTCGCCGTGCTCGTGCTGCTTGTCGCCGCGACGACCGCCGCGACCGGCCTGACCTACCTCACCTGGCTGCGGCGCGTACGGCCCGGCGTGCCCGGCCCCGCGCTCGCGGCGGCGTGGCTGGTGCCGGGGGTCAACCTCGTGATGCCGCCGGTCCTGGCCGACCACGCCTGGCGCGACGCCGCTCCCGCCTCCCCCGCCGTACGCGCCGGAGGCCTCCGGGCTGGAGGCGGCGCCGTACGTTTCGGAGGCGGTGCCGGGCAGCTCGGAGGCGGCGCCGTGAGCGCCTCCGGGCCGGGGCGGGAGGCAGGGCCGCCGGGACACGCGGCCGCTCCCGGCCGGGTGCGCTGGCTCGTGCTACTCACCTGCTGGTGGCTGAGCTCGCTCGCCGCGCTGTTCCTGGTGCTCGCGGGGCCGTCGCGCCCCGGCGCCGGCCTGACCGGGATCGGGCTGCCCGAGCTCGCGGCCACGGCGATCGCCGCCCTCCTGTGCGCGGCGACGGTCCGTGAGATCACCGTGCTCGACGCGAGCGGCCCTGCCGGGATCCCGGCCCGGCGGAGCACCGTCCGGCCGGCCGCGTCCGGCTCCGGCCGCCTGCGCGCCGTACGGCACCGTCACCAGCCGGCGGTCGGGCCCGAGCTCCCCGAGCTGGCGTGCCAGATCCGGCGCGGCGGCTCCCCCGGCCGGCCGGCGTTCGGGGGCGCACCGTTGTCGGAGTAGGGCGACACGCGGAAGCCGTTGCCGTACTCGACGGGCCTGCCGCCCACGCCGCCGCCGGGCTCCGGCGCCTCGTTCAGCACGGCGCGGACCGCGTCGAGGCCGGCGGTGCGCCACAGCCGGTCCAGGTCCGCGAGGTTCCAGCAGTTCACCGCGCGCAGCGAGACGGCCCTCGCGCCGGTGCGCCGCACCACGCCACGCGCGACCAGCAGCCACGACCCGAACACGGTCGCCGCCGTGTGCCCCTGCACCGACTCGAAGAACGTCAGGTCGACCGGGCCGGTCGAGTCGTCCAGCGTGGTGAAGATGACCCGCTGCCCCGACCGCACGGCCGGGGTCTGGGTGGCCACCTTGACCCCCGCGACCAGGATCTCCGCGCCGTTGCGCCGGCTGAGCAGGTCCTTCGACCGGGTCACGCCGATCGCGTCGAGCAGCTCGTCATGGAAGCGCATCACGTGGCGGCTGACGTCCATGCCGAGGATCGCCAGCTCCGCCTCCACC
The DNA here is from genome assembly GCF_040802045.1 of Microbispora sp. NPDC049125. Lineage (NCBI taxonomy): Bacteria > Bacillati > Actinomycetota > Actinomycetes > Streptosporangiales > Streptosporangiaceae > Microbispora > Microbispora sp. NPDC049125. The sequence continues at coordinate 97,581 of NZ_JBEZDW010000012.1, forward strand.
GCCTCGGCCTCGGTCATCTCGGGCAGCTCTCCCGGCGCGACCCGGTCGGTGAACCCCATGGACAGCTGGCTGGTGCCGGTGGAGGAGGCCCGGTCGAGGGCGCCGATCTGGGCGATCAGATCCCGCCTGGTCAGCTCGCCCGGCCGCCATCTGGGCTCCCCCGGCCGCAGCCCGTGCAGCGCGTCGAGCCCCCCGACCTCGACGATCCGTTCGGCGACCGGGCGGGACGGGCGGGCACGCTCCCAGAAGTCCGCCAGCGAGGTGTACGGCCGGCCGGCGACCATGCGTTCCACCTCGGCCTCGCTCACCCCCTTGACCGCCGAGAACGGCACGCGCAGGCCGTACCCCCGCCCGATCTGCTCCAGCGCCGGCCCGCGCCCGGGGCCGGGGCCGGTCCGCTCGACGAGCCAGGCGGCGCCGGAGCGGTTGACGTCCAGAGGCAGGATGCCGACCCCGCACTGGCGGGCCTCATCGAGGATGACCCGGTTCGGGTACATGCCGGGCTCGTGGGTGAGCACCCCCGCGAAGAACGCCGCGGTGTGGTGCCGTTTGAGCCAGGCCGACTGGTAGGTGGGCAGCGCGAACGCCGCCGCGTGCGCCTTGCAGAACCCGAACGCGCCGAACGCGTCGAGCACCTTCCACGCCCGCTCGACCGTGCCGGCGGCGAAGCCCTTCTCCGTGGCCAGCGGCACGAACCACGCCCGGACGGCCTTGCGGCCCTCCGGCGTCCCGAGGGCGCGCCGGGCGCTTTCCGCCTCCGACAGGCCGCACCCGGTCATGACGTCGATCACCTTCAGCACCTGCTCGTGGAAGACGACCACGCCGTGGGTCTCCCGGAGCGGCTCACGCAGGTCCCGGTGGGGGTAGTACGGCTCGCGGAAACCGTGCCTCGCCTCCAGGTAGGGCGTGACCATGTCGGAGTTCACCGGGCCGGGGCGGAACAGGGAGATGTCGACGATCAGGTCGTGTATCGTCCTGGGCTCCAGCTTGGCGACCAGCTCCCGCTGGCCGGGCGACTCGATCTGGAAGCACCCGAGCGTACGGCTGGCGCAGATCAGGTCGTAGGTGGCGGCGTCGTCGTGGGGGACGGCGTCGAGGTCGACGCTCCGGTGGTCGACCCGCTCGATCTCCTTGAGCGCGTAGGCCAGTGACGACTGCATGCGCACGCCGAGCACGTCGAGCTTGAGCAGGCCCGCGTCCTCCACGTCGTCCTTGTCGAACTGTGACATCGGGAAGTCGAGCAGGCTCCGCTCCACCGGCGTGCGGTCACGGAGCGCCGAATTGCCGACCAGCACCCCGCACGGGTGCAGCGCGATGTGCCTGGGCAGCCCGTCGAGCCGCTCGGCCAGCCGGAACACCGCCTGGAGGGACCGATCGTTCAGCCCGCTGTCGCGCAGCTCGGGCAGGTCGGACAGGGCGGCGCGGATCTGCTTGGCCCGCACCTGCGGGAAGGCCTTGGCGATGACGTCGATCTCGTGCGGCGGCAGGCCCATCGCCGACCCGACGTCCCGGATCGCGCTGCGGGCGCGGTAGGTCTCCATCATCGACACGCAGGCGACCCTGGCCTCGCCGTACCGGTCGAGGATGGCGCGGTAGCAGTCGAGGCGGCGGGCGGACTCGACGTCGATGTCGATGTCGGGCAGGCCCTTGCGTCCCTCGGAGAGGAAGCGCTCCATGAGCAGGCCGTGGTCGAGCGGGTTGACCTCGCCGATGCGGATCAGGTAGTTCACCAGGCTGCCCGCGCCGGACCCCCTGATCGCGCACCGTACGCCCATCGAGCGGATCATGTCGGTGATCCCCGCGACGGCGACGAAGTATCCGGACAGTCGCTTCCGCTCGATCACCGCCAGCTCCGCGGCGAGCCGTTCCCGCGCGCCTGGCGAGCGGTCCAGGCCACGGCGGGCCATGCCGTCCTCGCACCGATCACGCAGCATGGGGACGGGGTCCCCGTCGACCTCGGGCAGGTGGAGCCGGGGGTGCTCGGGCTCCAGGAGGGGGACGATCTCCACCGGGTCGAGCGCGCACCGGTCCGCCACCCGGCGCGTCTCGTCCAGCAGCCGCCCGGCACGGCCGGCGTCGCCGCCGCAGATCCGCGCGGCGATCCGCGCCATCTCCGCGCCGTCCTTCAGGTACGCGTGGGCGGTGGGGTGATCGAGGTGCCGCGTGTCGAGGGGCACGAGCTTGCGCGCCGCGTCGAGCACGTTGCCCACCTGGTGGTCGGCGGCGTCGAGGTAGCGGACCTCGTTGGTCAGCACGGCAGGGACGCCCATCGAGTCGGCCAGCCCGGCCATGCGGGCGGCGATGTTGGCGTCGCGGTAGCCGTACAGGTCGGTGACCTCGACCATCAGATCGGGCACGACCGAGCGCCAGGCCGCGAGCAGGGCGCGCGCCTGGTCGTCGCGCCGCTCGGCCACCGCCCGCCCGACCCCCGAACGCGGGCCGAGCATGACCGCCAGCAGGGGCTCGCCGTCCGGGCCCGCCGCGTGCTCGGCCACCATCCCCGGCGTGACGTGCGGCTCACCCCGCTCCCCCGCGTGGTGGGCGGCCGTGACGAGGCGGCATAGGGCGGCCCACCCGCCGGAGCGGGCGAGCACGACGATCCGGGCCGGCTCGCCGCGCCGTCCCCGGGTGTCGCCCCCGCCGTCGAGGGCGAGATCGACGCCGACGACCGGGGTGAGCCCGCGTTCGTGGCAGGCCCGGACGTGCTTGATCGCGCCGTAGAGGCCGTCGCGGTCGGTCAGCGCAAGGGTGTCCATGCCGTGCTCGGCCGCCCGGCGCACCAGGGCGTCGGGGAAGGCGGTGCCGTACCGCGGCGAGTACGCCGAGGCCGTGTGGAGATGGACGAAGGAGGCCATCAGGAGAGCCCTCCCGCCACATGGAGCGTTGCCGGCCGGAAGCCCCGGGGGCCCGGTGAGGGCCCGCGAACCGGGAGCCGGGGGCGATGGAGCGTTCCCATCAATCCCAGGCCCTCAGCAGGAGCCAGCCGCCGCTTGCGGTGTCGAACCGCAGTTCGTAGGTCCCCACCTCCTTGCCCGACGCGGCCTCCACCCGCCAGAAGCGCCGCTCGCCGGGATCGGCGTCCGAGGTCTTCCACCACTCGCGGGCGACCACCCAGTGATCCTGGACCTCGCGGACGGCGTAGAGCCGGTCGCGCCAGACGAACTGAGCAGGCTGCCCGTCCCGGACCCACACCTCGATCGGATCGCCGTAAAGTCTGCTCAAGACTCCTTCTCCCTGATGTGGCGTCGTGGCCACCCGGGGGAAGACGGGCGGATAAATTCGGACAGAATTGCCGCTACTTCGAACATACGTTCCCAGCTGCTCGAACGCAAGTCGCGACATGCCTGGAACCATGCCCCCGGAGGCCCGTCGCGCTCCTCCCGGCCTGCCGCACCGCCCCGGAGCGCACCCCACTGCCGTTCCCACGCCTCCGAGGCCGGAACCGTGAATGTCGGACGGCACTGATACTTCTGGAGGTGAACGGCTCGGCGGCCGGGCAGGAGCAGAGACGACGTCAGACGGGGGCGAAACGCTTGATCACCGAAACCACCGGCGACCTGCTGCTTGACGACGCTCAGGCGCTGGTCAACACCGTGAACACCGTCGGCGTCATGGGCAAGGGCATCGCCCTGCAGTTCAAGCGCGCCTTCCCGGATGTCTTCGCCGCCTACGCGGACGCCTGCGCGGACGGCCGTGTCGAGCCTGGCCGCGTTCTCCCCGTACGGCTGGGCGATGGTGACCGATGGGTGCTCAACTTCCCCACGAAGCGCCATTGGCGGCAACCGTCACGTCTGGACGACATCGAGGCAGGGCTGGACGATCTCGCTCGACTCCTCGTCGAACTTGATGTCCGGAGTGTCGCGATCCCTCCATTGGGCTGCGGCAACGGGGGCCTCCCCTGGGCCCGGGTCCGTCCCCTCATCTTCGCGAAACTCGCCGATCTCGATGTCGACATCCGGCTTTACGGGCTCGGCGTTCCCACAGGCGAGGACATGCCCACTGTCTCCGGACGGCAGTGATCAGTCGCCGGCGCGGCGGACGAGGGGGTTGGCGGAGGTGGAGTTGCGGATGCTGAAGGTGACGCTGCCCGCGCGGTAGCGGTCGTCGGACCACTCGACCGGGCGGCCCTCCTGGCTCGTCGTCGTACGGCGCTGGCGTAACAGGGGGCTGCCGCGGCGTACGCCGAGCAGGCGGGCGTCGTCGCTCCCGGCGGCCACGGCGTCGATCAGGTGCTCGCCGTACGCGAAGACCAGCCCGACCGACTCGTAGAGCTCCTGGGTGACGGACTCGCACTCCGGATCGAGCTTCTCCACGGCCGGGGCGATCCAGCCGGCGTAGACGGTGCGCTCGACGAGAACGGGCTCGCCGTCGAGCCGCCGCAGCCGCAGCACGGTGAGAATCTCCTCCCCCGGCGTGAGCGACAGCCGTTCGGCCTCCGCGGCCGTGCACGCGCGGCGGCGGGAGGACAGCACGGAGCCGCTCGCCCGGTAGCCCATCGAGCGCGCCCACTGCGCGAAGCTGTGCAACTCCGCGAAGCTCTGGCTGCGCTCGCTGCCGAGCACGATCCGCCGGGCGCCCTGCCGCGACCCGACCAGGCCCTCGGCCGCGAGGACGGCCACGGCCTGACGTATCGTCCCTCGGGCGACCGCATATCGGGAGGCCAGCTCGGTCTCGGAGGGCAGCTGGGCGCCGATCGGGTAGTCGCCGCGGACGATCTCGTCCCGCAGCTCACTTGCGATCTGTTCGTAACGCGCCACCGTCATGGACCCTTCCCGTTCACTCGACCGACATAGATATGCGACTTACTTGGTCTGGCTTGTTTGTACAAGTTCGCTTACTTTCGATCCACGTACCACAGTGGGAGGAACCCCTTGTCCGCACGGACTGCCGGCCTCGTGGCCGGGCTCACCATAGCCACATCAATGATCGCCGCCTGCGGCGCGGCTCCCTCGGCGGAGACCGGCGGCTCCGCCGGGTCGGGTGGCTCCAAGGCCGCGACGGCCACCTCGGCCGCCGACCTCGGCGGGCTCGACGCGCTGGTCGCGGCGGCCAAGAAGGAGGGCCAGCTCAACGTCATCGCGCTGCCCCCCAACTGGGCCAACTACGGCGAGATCATCTCGGCGTTCACCGCCAAGTACGGCATCAAGATCAACAGCGACAACCCCGACGGCTCCAGCCAGGACGAGATCAACGCGGTCAAGACCCTGAAGGGCCAGGACCGCGCCCCCGACGTGCTGGACCTCGGCAGCGCGTTCGCCCTCAGCGGCGCCCAGGAGGGCCTGTTCGCCCCCTACAAGGTGCAGACCTGGGACAAGATCCCCGACGGCCAGAAGGAGTCCACCGGCGCCTGGTACTACGACTACGGCGGCTACGTCTCGATCGGCTGCGACGCCAAGCGGGTCAAGACCTGCCCCGCGTCGTTCGCCGACCTGCTGAAGCCGGATTACAAGGGCAAGGTCGCGCTGAACGGCGACCCGACCAAGGCCGGAGCCGCCTTCGCCGGCGTCTACGCGGCCTCGCTGGCCAACCAGGGCTCGTTCGACGATATCCAGCCCGGCATCGACTTCTTCAAGAAGATGAAGGAGGCGGGGAACTACACCCCCGTCGAGGCCACCCCGGCGACCGTCCAGAAGGGCGAGACGCCGATCACCATCGACTGGGACTACCTCCAGGCCAGCTACGCCAAGGAGTTCGCCACCAAGGGCGTCGACTGGAAGGTCGCGATCCCCTCTGACGGCAAGTACGCCAACTTCTACTCCCAGGCGATCAGCAAGTCGGCCCCCCACCCGGCCGCCGCGCGCCTGTGGGAGGAGTTCCTCTACAGCCCCGAGGGCCAGAACCTCTGGCTGAAGGGCTTCGCCCGCCCGGTGCTGCTGCCCGCGATGCAGGCCGACGGAAGCGCCGACGCCGCCCTGGTGGCGCAGCTTCCCCAGGTGGACGGCACCCCGACGTTCCCCACCCCCGCTCAGGTCGACAAGGCCAAGGAGACCCTGGCGGCCGGCTGGGGCGCGGCGGTCTCGGGCTGATGTCGGCAGCCGACACCCCTCTTCGTACGGCCGCCGCCTCCCGGCGCGGCCGTACGAGGTCGCGGACCTGGCTCGCGGCGGTGCCGCTGCTGGCCTTCATCGCCCTCATCTTCGGCGTGCCGCTCCTGGTGATCCTGGGCGGCACCTTCAGCCGGGGCGGCACGTTCAGCACGGCCAACCTCACCGACTCGGTGCACGGCGCGTACCTCACCGCGCTGACCGGGAGCGTCAAGCTCTCGGCGCTCGTCGCGGTGCTGGGCGCGGTGCTGGGCACATTCCTCGCCCAGGCCGTGGTCACCTCCCGGTTCCGGGCTCTGCGCGAGGCGATCCTGACCGCCTCAGGAGTCCTGTCGAACTTCGGCGGCGTGCCGCTGGCCTTCGCCTGGATCGCCACCCTCGGCAACTCCGGCGTGATCACCTCGGCTCTCGGCCTCGGTGACCGCGGGTGGAGCCTGTACAACTTCTGGGGCCTCGCCCTGGTCTACCTGTACTTCTCCATCCCCCTGATGGTCGTCGTGGTGGTGCCGGCGCTCGACGGCCTGCGTCCGCAGTGGCGTGAGGCCGCCCAGAACAACGGCGCAGGAGCCTGGCAGTTCTGGCGGTACGTCGGCATCCCGGTCCTGGCCCCGACGCTGCTGGGCGGCGTGGTGCTGCTGTTCGGCGGCGCCTTCGCGGCCTACGCGACCGCCAAGGCGATGGTCGGCGCCTCCGTCCCGCTGGTCACCCTGCAGATCGACGCCGCGCTGAGCGGCAACGTCCTGATCGGTCACGAGAACGTCGCGCTGGCCCTCAGCCTCGACATGATCGTGGTCGCGGGCCTGGTCATGGCGGTCTACCTCCCGCTGCAGCGAAGGAGCGCCCGATGGCTGCGCTGACTCCCGAGACCCTGCCGGCCCCGGCCACGGTCCCGGAGCCGGGGGCCAGGCCGGGCCGCCCGCGCCGGTTCCGGGCGTGGCGGGGCGTGATCCTGTTCTTCGCCGCCGTCTACTTCCTCGTCCCGCTGATCGCCTCGTTCGCGTTCACGGTGAAGGAGCCCGACCAGGGCTTCAGCCTGGACGCCTACGGGCAGATCTTCTCCGCCGAGGGCTTCGGGCGCTCCATCCTGCTCTCCCTCGGCCTCGGGGTCGCCACGATCGCGCTGGTCCTGCTGCTGACGCTGCCCGCCATGCTGGCCGTACGGCTCAGCGTGCCGAAGCTGCGGCCGGTCCTGGAGATCGTGTGCACGCTCCCGCTGGTCGTGCCGCCGATCACGTTCGTCGCCGGGATCAGCAGGGTCCTCCAGTGGGGGCCCGACTACCTGGCGACCACCCCGCTCTACCAGACCATCATCTCGGTGCAGAACCCGGACTTCCCCATCGTCTTGGTGCTGGCCTACGTGGTGCTGGCTCTGCCGTTCGCCTACCGGGCGCTGGACGCCGGGCTGGGCGCGATGGACGTCCGCACGCTGGTCGAGGCGGCCAGGAACCTCGGCGCCTCATGGCCGCACCTGCTCTTCCGGGTCATCGTGCCCAACCTGAGGGCAGCCCTGGCCAGCGCCGCCTTCCTCACACTGGCGCTCGTGCTCGGAGAGTTCACGATCGCCCAGCTGCTCAGCTACCAGACCTTCCCCGTCTGGATCTACACGATCTCCGATTCGCAGGCGCAGGTGTCGGTGGCGGTCTCGGTGTTCAGCCTGCTGATCACCTGGCTGCTGCTGCTCGGCCTGTCCTCCGCCGGAGCAAGGCAAAGGAGTGGTTCATGAACGGGGCCCGGGTCGAGTTCCGCGGGCTGCGCCGGACGTTCGGCAGCACCACCGCACTGGACGGTCTCGACCTCACGGTCGAGCCGGGCGAGCTGGTGGCCCTGCTCGGACCGTCGGGGTGCGGCAAGACCACCGCCCTGCGCTGCCTGGCCGGCTTCGAGCATCCGGACGAGGGCGAGATCCTGGTCGACGGGTCGGACATCACGCCGGTGCCCGCCAACCGCCGCGACGCGGGGATGGTCTTCCAGTCCTACAGCCTGTTCCCCAACATGAGCGTCAAGGAGAACGTGGCCTTCGGGATGCGGGTGCGCAAGGCCCCCGCGGCGAAGCGGCACGCCCGCGCGCAGGAGCTGCTGGACCTGATCGGGCTGCCCTCGATCGGCGATCGGTACCCGCACCAGCTCTCCGGCGGCCAGCAGCAGCGGGTGGCGCTCGCCCGCGCGCTCGCGCTCGAGCCGCGGGTGCTGCTGCTCGACGAGCCGCTGTCCGCGCTCGACGCCAAGGTCCGGGTCACCCTCCGCGAGGAGATCCGCCGGCTCCAGCTCTCCCTCGGCATCACGACGATCTTCGTGACGCACGACCAGGAGGAGGCCCTGTCGATGGCCGACCGGGTCGCCGTGCTCCGCGCGGGCCGCCTGGAGCAGGTCGCCGACCCGGCCACGCTGTACGACCGGCCCGCGACCCCGTTCGTGGCGGAGTTCGTCGGCACGATGAACCACATCCCCGGCCGGGTGTCCGGAGACCGCGTTACGGTCCTCGGGCAGATGCTGCCGGTGGACGGCGAGGTCCCCGGCTCCACGGACGTGGACGTGCTGGTCCGGCCGGAGGCCGTGCTGGTCACCCCGGAGGAGGACGCCGGCGGGCTGGTCATGGTGTCGTCGTTCCGCGGGTCGATCGCGCGGCTGACCGTGGTGCTGCCCGACGGGACCGAGGTCCTGTCCGACGTGCCCGGCCACGACGCCGTACGGCTCGCGCCCGGCACCCGGGTGCGGGTCGCCCTGGTCGAGCGTCCCGTGCTGGTGTCGGCGGCGACGGAGCGTGCCGCAGGCGCGACCCCGCGGGCCGCCGTCGCCGTGCCCGAGCACAACGCCGTCTGACGCCGGCCGATGCCGCCTGATCTCCACGGCGTGCCGTCGGCCGTGCTGTTCGACATGGACGGCACGCTCGTGGACACCGAGGATCTGTGGTGGGCGGCCTGCGTCGAGGTCGCCCTGGGACTGCGGTCACCCCTGGCCCAGGGCGACCGGCAGGCGCTGTTCGGCCTGCCGGTCGAGGACGCCGCCGTCCTCGTGTCGGGAAAAGTCGCCGGCGGCCCCGGCCCGCGCGTGGTCGAGGCCATGCTCACCAGAGCGTTCACCGAGCGGATCGAGAGCGGGGTGACCACGCTTCCCGGCGCGATCGCCCTGCTTGAGGCCCTCGGCGCGGCGGGAGTGCCCGCCGGCCTGGTCAGCGCGTCCCCCCGTCCGGTGGTCGACATGGTGCTGGACACCGTCGGGGGCCACCGGTTCCGCCTGTCGGTCGCGGCCGGGGACAGCGCGAGGAACAAGCCGGCGCCCGACCCCTACCTGGCCGCCGCCGGCAGGCTCGGCGTCGATCCCTCCTCGTGCGTCGCGATCGAGGACAGCCCCACGGGGATCGCGTCGGCCCGCGCGGCCGGTTGCGCGGTCATCGCCGTCGGCCTCGATCCGGCCGCCGTACCCGAGGGAGTGGTGACCGTGCCGACGCTGGAGAGCGTCGACCTGCGGCTGCTGCGCCTTCTGGTGGCGGGGGCGGGGAACAACGCGCACGGCGGAGGAGGTTGAAACCCGGCAAGGAAGCGAGCCGACAGTCTGGAGCCGCACATGCGTGCCATCGTCGTCCCCGTCAGCGGTGATTCCTCGGTGCTCGAACACACCGAGCTCCCCGACCCGGTCCCCGGGCCGGGCGAGGTGCTGGTCGACGTGGCGGCGAGCGGCGTCAACTTCATCGACGTCTACCACCGCGAGGGCCGCTACCCGATGCCGCTGCCCTTCGTCCCGGGGAGCGAGGGCGCGGGCACCGTGGCGGCCGTCGGCCCCGGCGTGACCGACCTGGTCGCCGGCGACCGCGTCGCGTGGGCGAACGTCATCGGCTCCTACGCCTCCAAGGCGCTCGTCCCGGCCGGCAAGGCGGTGCTGCTGCCCGAGGGGCTGTCTCCGGAGCTCGCCGCCGGGGTGCTGCTCCAAGGTCTCACCGCCCACTACCTCACCCATTCCACCTACGCCGTACGGCAGGGCGACGACGTGCTGGTCCACGCCGCGGCGGGCGGCATGGGGCTGCTGATCACCCAGATGGCGAAGCTGCGCGGCGCGCGGGTGATCGGGACGGTCTCCAGCCCCGAGAAGGAGAAGCTCGCCCGGCAGGCGGGCGCCGACGAGGTGATCGGCTACGGCGAGGTCCCCGAGGCCGTAAGGCGGATCACCGGAGCCGGCGTCCACGTGGTGTACGACGGCGTCGGCGCGGCCACCTTCGAGGGGTCGCTCGCGTCGCTGCGCCCCCGCGGGATGCTCGCGCTGTACGGCGCGGCCAGCGGGCCGGTCCCGCCCTTCGACCCGCAGCGGCTGAACACGGCGGGCTCGCTCTTCCTGACCAGGCCGACGCTCGCCCACTACACCGCCACGCGGGAGGAGCTGGTGTCGCGCGCCGGCGAGCTGCTCGGCTGGGTGGTGTCCGGCGCGCTCAAGGTGCACATCTCCCAGCGCTACCCGCTGGCCGAGGCCCGCCGGGCCCACGACGATCTCGAGGCCCGGCGGACCACCGGCAAGCTGCTGCTCATCCCCTGAAGCGGGTCGGGACAGCTGAGGCGGGTCAGGACAGCGGCCGGGAGGGCCACTCGAGCAGCCGGGCGCCCAGCACGGCCGTCTCCAGCGTGAACCGCTGTGTGGGGTCGGTCGGGGAGAACCCGGTCAGCCTGCGTATCCGCTCCAGCCGGTAGGTGATGGACCGGGCGCTGACGCCGAGCCTGCGGGCCGCCGCGGTGTGGTTGCCCTGGGCGGCGAAGACCGCCTCCAGGGTCTCCAGCAGCGGCTCGGGCCCGCCCCGGGCCCCGGTGAGCGGCCCGAGCACGGTGGAGACGAGATCCACGATCGCCGCCCTGTCCCGCAGCAGCACCGGGAAGACCAGCAGGTCGGCCGCCTTGAGGACCTGGGCGCGCAGGCCGAGCCGCTCCCCCAGCTCGATGGCGTTCGCCGCCTCTCTGAAGGAGGTGACGATGCCGCCCGGCCCGTTGTGCGGCCTGCCCACCCCCACCCGCCACTCCTTGAGGGAGGACCGCACGTGGTGGGTGAACTCGCCGCCCGCCGCGGCCAGCGACGCGGGGGACGCGCAGACCAGCAGGCCGTCCCGTACGGCGACGAGGATGTTGTGCGAGCCGAAGCGGGCGAACATCGCCTGCTCGATCCTCCCGATCAGCGGGTCGGCCGCCGACGGCGGGGGATCGGCGCGGGCCACGGTCACGACGTAGGCCTCGGCCAGCCGCAGCCCGAAGTGCTCGGCCCGCTCGGCGTCGGCCCTGCCCAGCAGGAGATCGTCGACGAACAGGCGGCGCGCCTCCTCCTCCCTGCGTACGGCGGTGCGCTGGGCCTCCTCGTACCCTTCGGCGAAGGCCGCCAGGCTCCGCCGTACGGCGCCGAAGGCCCCGCCGGAGGTGATCTCGGCGGCGCGCAGGCAGGCGTCGGCGAGCACGCGCAGCGGGATGCCGCGCTCCGCGGCGAGGGCGCCGCACTCCCGCAGCCCGTCGACGTCGTCCCGGCCGGGCAGCCGCCCCGTGGCGGCCGAGGCGGTCAGCACGGAAAGGAACCCGCCGAGAAGATCGGCGGGCACCCCTGTCGCCTCGCTCACGCGAGCGAGAACGCCGTCCATCACACTCCCACGTCGCGCCGATCGAACGCGAGCACCGCCGTCATGAGCAGCACGGCCGTCGCGCCCAGCAGCACAAGGTAGTCGCCGACCGGCCATCCCTGGTAAAGCGGCCTGCCGTCCAGGTAGTAGTGGAACGGCGACAGCCAGCGCAGCCACGCGATCGCGTCGACGGTCTTCCCGAGGGTCTCGATCACGTAGCCGGCGACCGCCCAGACGCCGACGACGGCCAGGGCGATCTGCTTTCGCCCGCTGGCGGCGCCGACGCACACCGCCAGCGTGCCGAAGAACATCACGACCAGGAACAGGCCGGTGTGCGCGGCCAGGATCCGCCCGAACGGCACGCCCATGCCCGCCGCGGAGGCGGCCGTGACGACGACGGCGAACGTCACGACGGCCACGGCCAGCACGCCCAGCGCCAAGGCGAGCCAGCGGTCGAGGACCAGCCGCTTGCGGTCGATCGGCAGCGTCACGGTCAACTCCAGGACGCCGGACTCCTCCGGCCCGGCGATCGCCCGGTTGCCCACGATGGAGGCGCACATGATGAACAGCATCGGGCCGAGGAGCTGGTAGGCGATCGTCTGAAGGAATCCGGCGCCCGTGGCGATGTCGGCCATGCCGCCCATCAGGTCCTTCAGCGGCCCGGGATACTTCGCGATGGCCTGCGCGCTGAGCGTCTCAGGGTCGTCCTTCATGCTCGCGAAGATCGAGATGTACATCCCGAGGAACGCGCACAGGCCGACGGTCCACCCGATGAGCGCCCTGCGGTACTCGCGGAGCGTCTTACGCGTCAGCGCGGTCATGGGGCGCCTCCTCCTCGCTGTAGTAGGTCAGGAAGATCTCTTCGAGGTCCGGCTCGGCGCTGACCAGGTGGACCACCGTGAACTTCGCCGCAGCCTTGATGAGCGCGTCGGGGCGGCCGTCGATCGTGCAGCGCAGGCTCGCTCCCTCGACCCCCAGGTCGCGTACGCCGGGCAGGCCGTCGAACGCCTCCTTGGGGACCGGCGCGTCGAACTGGAGCTCGACGTGCCGCACCGCCCGCTCGCGCAGCGCGGCGACGTCCTCGACCGCGACCAGCCGACCGGACCGGACGATGCCCACCCTGTCGGCGACGTGCTCGACCTCGGCGAGGACGTGCGACGACATGAGGACCGTACGGCCCGACGTGCGCACCTCCCGGACCATCGCCAGGAACTCCTGCTGCACCAGCGGGTCGAGCCCGCTCGTCGGCTCGTCGAGGATGAGCAGCTCGGGGTCGTGCATGAACGCCTGGATCAGGCCGACCTTCTGCTTGTTGCCCTTGGACAGCTCGCCCATCGTGATCGACAGGTCGGCGTCCAGCCGCTCGGCCAGCTCGTCGATCCGCCCCCGGCTCACGCCGCCACGGACGTCGGCCAGGAAGTTCAGATAGGTGTGCGCCCGTTCCTTGCCCTCCAGCGCGAGCTCGCCCGGCAGGTATCCGATCCGCGCCCGGACGGCGGTGTCACGGGTGTCGGCGCCCAGGACGGTCGCCCGGCCGGACGTCGGCCGGATCAGGTCCAGGAGCAGCCTGATCGTCGTCGTCTTGCCCGCGCCGTTGGGGCCGAGGTAGCCGAACACCTCGCCCGGCTGGATCGCGAACGTGAGGTCTTCCAGACCCCTTCTCGAACCGTAGAACTTTGTCAGCCCTTCGGTTTCCACCACTGCTGTCATGCCGCAATGGTGATGCCCGGCGCCGGTGCCGCGATATGGCCGGCCTTGGACAGTTCCCCGCGCGTTCGCTTCCCACATCCGGCAAACCGCGAAGCCGCCGTAGAGCTCCCGTGCTAGTCGGACGACATGGATGCGGGGACGGGGATGAGGTGGCGGTAGCGCGCCACCAGCCGGTAGGCCGCCTCGGCCAGCCAGCTCACGGGCGGGGTCAGCATGACGCGACCCGCCGCACGCCACCAGGGGTGCGGCTGCAGGGCCAGCATCAGCGCGATCGCCCGGGCGCCGTGGGCGTGGAGACCGCGCGGGCCGACGAGCCGCACCGACGTGGCCACCTCTTCGCGGGTCAGGCCGACCGCGTCGAGATCGAGGAACTGCCAGGCCCGGACGGCGGGCATGTACGGCAGGACCCTCCGCCCGGCGTTCACGCACATCTGGCAGAAGGGGCAGTCCCCGTCGAACACCAGCAAGATCTGGTTCTCCCGGTCGCCCACCCTTCCGAATCTACCAATCCTGGGCCAGGGCGGACATTCGCCGCAGGTATTCGTCCTCGTCGATCTCTCCGGCGGCGAACCGTGCCCGGAGGATCTCGCGAGGGTCCCCGTACGGGCTGGGCGGCAGGACGGGAGGCGGCGGCACTCGGGCCGCCTCTCTCCGCTTGCCGGCGGCGAGCACGACGATCACCACGACCGCCACCAGGATGCTGAAGATCACCGCGAGCACCAGGAGGGCGATGATTGAAGTCATGGCTTCATCATGACGTGGGCCGCCCGCCCGCACGCCGGAGAACGGAACGTGCGGTACGCAGGTCACGGCAGACAGGGCCGAGGCGGTCGTCCGGGAGATGGGCCGGAGGCATGGAGGCCGCAGGCGAGGCCGATGGCAGCCGTCATAGACACTCGTCCGGGAGATGGGCCGGCGCGCTGAGGCCGCGGGCGAGCCGGGCGGCGGCCGTGACCACGACGGCGGCGAGGGAGACCGCGCGGGCCAGCCGTACGGACCGGCGAATGTCGGCGACGGCCGGCGGTGGTCCGTCACCCAGCCCGGGGCGATGCTCCACCCGCCCGCCGTAGTCGTTGGCCCCGCCGAGCCGTACGCCGAGGGCGCCGGCGAAGGCGGCCTCGCACCGCCCGGAGTTGGGGCTGGGGTGCCGGTGGCCGTCCCGGCGCAGCATGGCCGCGGCCCTGGCAGGCGAGCCGCCGGCGGTGCCCGCCAGCGCGACCGTGAGCAGCCCGGTCAGCCGGGCCGGCACGAGGTTGGCGGCGTCGTCGAGCCGGGCCGAGGCCCACCCGAATCGCTCGTAGCGCGGCGAGCGATGGCCGACCATCGCGTCCAGCGTGTTGACCGCCCGGTAGCCCAGCAGGCCTGGCACGCCGAAGACCGCGCCCCAGACGAGTGGGGCCACGACGGCGTCGGAGGTGTTCTCCGCGATCGACTCGACCGTCCCGCGCGCGAGCTCCGGGGCGGCGAGCCCCGACGGATCGCGGCCACACAGGTTCGGCAGCCGCTCCCGGGCGGCTCGGAGGTCACCGCTCTCCAGGGCGGCGGCCATCGCGACGCCCTCCTTGGCCAGGGAGGTGCCGCCCAGCACGGCCCACGTGGCGGCGGCGGTGACGGCCGTGCGGGCGGCCGGGCGTGACCGGGTCATCCGGTCGGCCAGCAACCCGATGGCGGCGACCGTGCCGACGCACGTGGCGGCGAACACGACGCCGGCCGCCCGCGAGTCGCGATACAGGCGCTTCTCCAGGGCGGCGGCGCGACCGCCGAACACCGCCACCGGATGGCCGCGCCGTGGATCGCCCGCCACCGCGTCGAGCGCCGCGCCGAGGAGCAGCCCCGCCGCCGTCGCCCCGTCCATGATCCGGATCACGCCCGCGATTGTCCCGCAGCCCCGCACGGCCCGCGAGGCGGGGGTGTCACGGCCACACTCGGAGACGTCCGCGGATCAGGCGCGGAGGCGGGCACATGATCGCGTGAAGACGTGACGGACGCGGGGATGCTCCTGTAGATGTCAGATGAGGTGCGCGTGCAGGGCGTCCTCGTTGGCGTCGAGCCACGCGGCCCCTCTCCTGATGCGCTGACCGGCGCCGTCCGCCCACAGGCGGGCCCAGCCGCCGCCCTCGGTCCGCGCCTTGCGGCGCATCACGGCATAGGAGCGGTCGAACCGTGTCCTGGCCGTCGCCAGCAGCCGCAACCGGTCCCGCGCGGTCAGGCCGTACGCGTCGCAGAAGATCCGGAGGCGGGGGCCGGCGTCGAGTGCGCGCTGCAGCGGGTCACGGTCGAGGGGGTCGGCGATGGGCGCCCAGTGGCGCAGCGTGGTGACGACGTCGTACAACCGTGTCGTCGGGCGGGCCATGCCGAAGTCGATCAGCGCGTACGGCACCGGGCCCCCGCCGGGCGCGGCGCGGAAGACCACGTTCTGCGGCGTGACGTCGCAGTGGCCGATCAACTCGGGCTCGCCGTCCGGCGCGGAGCCGTCCTCCCAGACCGCGCCCTCGGAGGGCGTGAAAGAGGCCGCCGCGTCGTGGAACCGGCGCAGCAGCCGAGCGAGCTCGGCGAGCGAGTCGTCGCTGATGGCGTACGCGGGGAGAGGGCGGGCGGGCACGATCCCGTCGACGTACGTGAGGATCTCCCGGCCACGCTCGTCCACGCCGAGGACGCGGGGCGCCCGGTCGAACGTGGCTGCCTCCAAATGGCGCAGCAGCGCGTGTACCGAAGGGGTGGAGGGCCGCACCGGTCGCCGGACCGTGTCCCCGACCCGGACCACTCCCCCTGTGGCGTCGCCGCCGAGGGGGAGCTCCGGAGGGGCCAGGCGCAGGGACATGGCCGTCGATCGTAGTGCAGCGGGACCGGCGGGGCCGGTTGAATCAAGCGCCGTTCGAATCCGAACGCCGGCTAGATCGAACGCCGGCTAGATCGAACGCTGGTAGGCCCCGAACGCCCGCGTGGCCAGGTAGCCGAGCGCGAGCGCCAGAAGCGCGAGCCAGCCGAGGCGGGCCCAGACGGCCGCCCAGTCGGCGCCGCCCGCGAGCGCCTCCCGGGCGGAGACGATCGCCCAGTCCACGGGGTTGTATCGGGCCGCCGTCCTGATCCAGCCGGGCGCGGCCTGGGAGGACATGAGCGCGGACGAGAGGAACGACAGCGGGAGCGTCAGGAACATCGTCAGGCCGATCAGCGACTCCCTGCTCCGCAGGACCAGCGCGTACGCGTCGGACATGGCGGAGAAGGCCGCGGTGAGCAGCACCGTGGCGAGCAGCGTGACGGCGATGCCCGAGGCGGTGTACGTCGCGCCGAGCGCCCAGCCCACCAGGAAGATCACCACGGTCTGGACGAGCACCGTCAGCGAGTTGTACGCGAGGGACGCCACGATCAGGGCGCCCCGGCGCAGCGGCGTGGCGAGGAGCCGGTCCATGACGCCGCGGTCGATGTACTCGATGAACGTCATGCCGCTCCATCCGGCGGAGAACAGCACGTTCATCACGATGACGCCGGGGACGAGGAAGTCGATGTAGCTCCCCCCGCCGAATCCGGGCACCTCGACCACCCGCTTGAACAGCTGGCCGAACAGCAGCAGCCAGATCATCGGCTGGATCAGCGTCACCGCCACGAAGAACGGCTGGCGGAGCAGCACCCGGACCGACTGGAGGGTGAAGTGCCGAGAGTGCGAGAGCAGGGCCAGCCGGGACGGCCTGAAGCCGAGCGCCGGCGCCTCGATCGTGGTCGTGGTCGTGGTCATGCCACCCTCCCGTCCCGGCCGAAGCCGTCTCCAGCCGGACTTTCCGTACGTGCGCGTGACGCGCCGGCGGCATCGGCGGCCGGCGCGGGGGCGTGACCGGCATCGGCGCTCGTGGCCGAGGCGTGACCGGCATCGGCGCTCGTGGCCGGGGCGTGACCGGTATCGGCGCTCAGGGCCGGGGCGAGATGGGCATCGGAGAAGGCGCGTCCGGCGTAGCGCAGATAGACGTCGTCGAGCGACGGCCGGGAGATGGACACCGACGACACGGCGACTCCCGCGGCGTCGAGTGCCGCCAGCACGGCCGGCAGCGTCGCCGCGGCGTCGTCGACCCGGGCCCGCAGCCCGCGCCCGACGAGGGTGAGCTCGCGGACGGCGCCGACGCCCGCCAGCGCCTGCCTCGCCCGCCGGTGGTCGCCCGCGTCAGCCAGGTCGACGCTCACCGCGTCGCCGCGCAGCTCGCTCTTCAGGTCCTCGGGGCTTCCGGTGACCACCACCCTGCCCTTGTCGACGATGGCCAGCCGGGAGGCGAGCCTGTCCGCCTCGTCCAGGTAGTGAGTGGTGAGCAGGATGGTCAGGCCCTCGTCGCCGGTCAGGCGGGCGATCTCCGTCCACATCTCGGCCCTCGCCTCGGGGTCGAGCCCGGTGGTCGGCTCGTCGAGGAAGAGCACCCGTGGGCGGTGGACCAGCCCCATGGCGACGTCGAGCTTGCGCAGCATGCCGCCGGAGTACGTCCGCGCGAGCCGCCCCGCCGCCTCACCGAGGCCGAACCGGTCGAGCAGCTCGGCCGCCCGGCGCTTGAGCTGCCTGTACGGCATGCCGTACAGGGCGCCTTGGAGATGGAGGTTCTCCCGGCCGGTGGCGGTGGGATCGACGCTGGGCTGCTGAATGACGCACCCGATGACCCTCCGCACCTTGTCCGGATTTTTCATGACGTCGATGCCCATGACGTGGGCAGTGCCACCCGTGGGACGGGACAGCGTGGTGAGGATCTTGACGGTGGTGGACTTGCCCGCGCCGTTCGGCCCGAGCAGCCCGAAGACCGTGCCCGGCTCGACGTCCAGGCTCAGCCCGTTCAGCGCCTGGACCTTCCCGTACGTCTTGGTGAGCCCGTTCGCCTCTATGGCTCTAGTGATCATTCGTGTGCCCTTCCGGGCCACGCGCGTACCATTGTCGTGAGCGTTGACTGGTCACGCGTGGCCGATCGACTCTTCGCCCCCGGCGGTGCTGCAACACCGTCCGGGGGCTTTCCTTGGGTCGTGCTCACCGGTTCAGGAGGGCCTGCCGGCGTTCCAGGACCGCACCTCCCCTTCGATGTCGGGTCGCGTCCCCGCCTCCAGGGAGTCGTGCAACCGCCGCCACGCGTCGATGCCCTCCAGCGAGCCGTCGGCGATGTCCCGGATGAGGGCGTTGACGAAGCCGAGCTCCGTACGGCGGAGCGCGAGGCGGTACTCGTACTCGACGACCATCAGGCGCGGCAGCTTCACCTCACCGGCCTGTTCCAGAACGGCCTGGCTCCCCACCAACTCCGTCTCCAGCCGGCGCGCCCTCTCCAGGAGCATCCGCAACGCCTGGTCGGGCCCGAGGTAGGGCATCAGGGACAGGGCCGCCTCGAACTGGGTGAACTCCCGGGCGGGAATGCTCACCAGCTCGCTCAGCCAGTCGAGGAGCTCCACCCTGCCGCGCTCGGTCAGCCCGTAGACGGTCCGCTCGGGCCGCCTGCCGTCCTTGCGCGTCTCCTGCGTGACGATCAACCCCTGCTTCTCCAGGGACTGAACGACCGAGTAGAGCGAGCCGTAGTTGAGCTTGATGCTCTCCTCCTTGCGGCGTTCCCGCAGGGTGGCGGCCATCTCGTACGGATGCATCGGGCGCTCGTACAGGAGGCCGATCACGGCCAGGGCGAGCGGGTTGCTTCGCCGTCGGACCGTCATGCGTCACCTCCTCTGGATCGAGTACTCGACTTCGAGTATTTCGAGATACATCGCGTTCGTCAAGGCTGTTTCACGAGATGTCTACTCGTAGGCGAGTATACGTCTACGAGTATCGACGCGATACGGGAGGAGGCAGGGAATACGCCTGGAGCGAACGGACGCTCGGGATGGATGCGGCGGACGAAGGATGATCGGATGCGAATCGGAACGCTCGGGGCGGCCCGCATCACGCCAAACGCGCTTGTCAAGCCCGCCCGGCTGGTGCCCGGCGTGGAGCTCGCGGCCGTGGCCGCCAGGGACCGTTCGCGCGCCGCCGCCTTCGCCGCCAAGCACGGCATCCCGGTCGTCCACGAGTCGTACGAGGCGCTGGTGGAGGATCCGTCCATCGACGCCGTCTACAACCCCCTGCCGAACGCGCTGCACGCCGAGTGGACGATCCGCGCCCTGGAGGCCGGCAAGCACGTCCTGTGCGAGAAGCCGTTCACCTCGAACGAGGCGGAGGCCCGGCAGGTCGCCGAGGTGGCGGGCAAGACCGGAAATGTCGTGATGGAAGCGTTCCACTACCGCTATCACCCGCTCGCCGAGCGGATGCGGGCGATCGTCGGGGAGCTCGGCGAGATCCAGGAGATCGAGACCTGGATGTGCTTCCCGCTCCCCCGGTTCTCCGACATCCGCTACTCGCTCGCGCTCTCCGGCGGGGCGCTGATGGACGCCGGCTGCTACGCCGTCCACTGCGCCCGACTGCTCGGCGGCGGCGAGGGGGGCGAGCCCGCCGTTCGCGCGGCCCGGGCCCTCCTCCACTCCCCCGGCGTCGACCGCGCGATGAGCGCCGGGCTGGAGTTCCCCTCCGGCGCCCGCGGCATCGTCCACGCGTCGATGTGGTCGTCGCAGGTCCTCAAGCTGTCGGCCCGGGTGACCGGCTCTCGTGGCGAGATGCGGGTCACCAACTACGCGATGCCCCAGCTCTTCCACCGGCTGTCCTACACGGTCGACGGCGTCAGCCTGCGCGAGCGGGTCGCCGGCGACGCCACCTACACCTACCAGCTACGGGCCTTCGAGTCGGCCGTGCGGACGGGCGAGGGCAGCCTCACCCCGCCGTCCGACTCCATCGCCAACATGGCCGTCATCGACGAGATCTACCGCAAGGCCGGGCTGGCCCCGCGAGGAGAAATTCTCCCGGAGGAATGAGTACGGCCCTACTCATGCCCGTTCTCTGAGGCCGTAATTACCGTTGCCCGGAAGGCATCCCCCGGAGCCGGGGGGCTTTCCACGCAACAGATCGACGACCTCGGAGGAAATTGTGACTCAGCCGGTCCAATCGACACGACGGCAAGAGCTGCTCAACTCACTCAACGCGATCGACCCCCGCAAGCTGGAATCCATCCGGTTCCGCACGTTGCTCACGGGCGACTCCTTCTCGGACGCGTTCTCTGACGCGTTCACCGACGCTTTCCACGACGCTTTCCACGACTCGTTCGCGGACGGATTCACCGACGGGTTCTCCGACGGACCGGATGTCACCCGGCTCAACAAGGCGGCGCTCATGCTGGAGCGCATCAACGCCCTCAGCGCCGGGCAACTCGTCGCCGTCGAGTACACGGTGGCCGGCCAGTAGCGGCCGGCCGACAGGCCACGGCTCCGCGTGAGTGTCATGGCAGTCACGCGGAGCCGATCATCCACGCCGGTCATCTGATCTATTAAGGAAGACGATCCATGCTCGGAACCATCCGGCAGGTCATTTTGCAGCCCACGTCGGCATGCAATCTGAACTGCGGCTACTGCTACGTCCCCAACCGGCGCGACTCCGCCCGGATGAACGATGAAGTCACCGAGGCCGCCATCTCCAAAGTGCTGCGCAGCGATCTGGTCGGGCCCCAGGTCGAGTTCCTGTGGCACGCCGGCGAGCCGCTGATGGCCGGCCTGCCGTACTATCGGCGCGCCATGGAGACGATCGACCGCCACAACACGCGGGGCGTACACGTCACCAGATCGCTGCAGACCAACGGAACGCTGATCGACCCGGCGTGGTGCGAATTTCTCAGCGAGCACCGCTTCTCGGTCGGGCTGAGCGTCGACGGCCCCGAGTTCCTCCACGACCGCCAGCGCAAGAACTGGGGCGGGAGGGGATCTCACGACCTCGTCATGCGCGGGCACGGACTGCTGAAGCGGTACGGCATCCGGCACGGCGCCATCTGCGTGCTCACCCGTGAAAGCCTCAGGCATCCGGACGAGCTTTTCGCCTTCTTCCTGGACAACGGTTTCTCCAGCGTCGCGTTCAACGTCGAGGAGGTCGAGAACGACAACACGACGTCGTCCCTCACAGGCTCTGAGGGCGACCGCGCCATCGAGTCCGAGTACCGGCGGTTCATGGACCGCGTCTACGACCTGTGGCAGCACAATCTGGATCGGATCTCCATCCGGGAGTTCGACAACCTGGCCCGTGTCATCGCCGGCAAGCTGCGCGACCGGTCCTACCAGCGGCGGCCGTGGGAGACCGAGCCCCTCAGCATCATCACGATCCAGAAGAACGGCGACATCTCGACGTACAGCCCCGAGTTCGCCGGCGCGCGAAGCGTGGAGTACGGCGACTTCGTCATCGGGAACGTCCTCGCCCTGGAGGAGCTGACGGACATCCTCGGAAGCCCGGCGCTGTCCAGGATCGCCCGGCAGGTCGCGGCCGGGATCAGCGCGTGCGCGCGGGAGTGTCTCTTCTTCGACCTGTGCGGCGGGGCCTACACGTCCAACAAGTTCTTCGAGAACAAGGCGCTGGCGAGCACGGAGACGACCGCCTGCCGCCTGCACCGGCAGACCCTGTCCTCCCTCCTCATCGAGAAACTCTCCGTCTCCGCGTGAGGCCCGCCCCACGGTCGGCCGCGCCCCGGGACCGCAGGTTTGGTGATCTATCATGTCTTCGTGAGACCATGGCGGCGAATCCCGTGCTGCCCGCCGGGCAGGGGCCTGTGATACCGTCCCCTCTGGTTCGGGGACGGCCCAGGTCAAGACGCAGTTTTGAGCGCCCTTAGCTCAGCCGGATAGAGCATCGGACTTCTAATCCGACGGTCGGGGGTTCGAATCCCTCAGGGCGCGCTCTCCTCATCAGCCTAGTAGGCCTCTGACCTCGGCTTTCGCTTGATCCCGCTCTGATCGCGTGTGCAGCCGTACGCCGCCGAGGGCCGCCGCTTGTGGCCAGTCGCAGGATATACGCGGGATGATGTTGGTCGCGTTTCCGCAGGTCACGTGGCACTTTCGGGCCTTCTGCGGGATGAGACCCACCCCAAGAACGCCGAAGGGGCTTGGTTGGCCGTCATGCCCCTGCCCGGCTCCATGCCTGGAACGCCCCCGTAGAGCTGCTCCACCGGATACGACTGCTCGGCCTTGCCGGCCCCGCCCGCTGGGACGACCCCCACTGGCCTGGCCACCGCTACTGAGTCAACGCCCACCGCGAATTGGTCACCTCTCCTGGCCGTCATACAGAACAAGATCCGGCACATACGCGGAACGCCGGTCATGAAACATGATCGAGCCGACGTTGAGCCGCGGTGAGGGGCGCTCTCCACCGGCAAGATCAAGCCGACTCATAAACCGAGGACCGTACGGAGTCGGGGTAGGAGCCCGATCTTCCTGAAGCCGTCGCCCAGGACAAACCGAGCACGCCAGGGCCATGGCCCACTCCCCTTACGGGTGGGACGACGGCGACGGGACGATCAAGCAAGGCAGTCTGGCGATCGCCATGAAAGCTACGATTTACGCCGCCGAGGCACGGTGAGCGCATGGCGATCCAGGACCGCCCGAGCGTCAGCCCTTCGTCGTGGATCGGAGTGGAGCAGGGCCATTAAGACAGCCACAACGTAGGTAAGGACTAGGCAGCATACGAATGCACAGGTCAGCCACGGAATGGCAGCAATCAATGCAGTAAGGAACGCAGGCACGACAGGACCGCCTATCAGAGAACGGCACTTGTCGCTGAAACCTGTAATGTGTCGGTGGAGGAGTCACGTCACCGGCGCAAAGCAGATGTCAGCGCGGATCTCACGATCACACAGGTCTTCACGAGCGGTCAAGACCTCGCCGCTAGTTGCAGTTTGGGTCGGGCTTCCAGGCGGTCCAAGACCGTTCAGGCCGGACCAGGCATACACGCTGATACTGCGCTGAACCGAGCGGAACGGCAGCAAGTCGAGCTTTTAATCTGCATGTTGCTCTTCGTCGTCAGCTGGAAGCGCGCTGCAAGCGCTATCGATCTCCTCTGCCGCGATCATTCTTTCGGCGTCACAGGCGGCCTCTACGGATCGACACCAGTACGAAGGGCTCCGAACAATCCTGAAGATCGGGCACCTCTGCTGGGCGCGATTGGCCACGATCGAGCTGGAGGAGGCCGTGGGCGGACTGTTCGGCCGGTTCCCCTTCCTGCGCCTGGCTGTGGCCGAGGAGCGGTTGAACGTACGTCAGGGCATCTGGTCCGCGGCCTGCCTGAGCTGCCCGTCGACTGGTGAGAGCTCGGCTCAGCCGACCTGCCGGCCTGGGCGTACCAGCCCTGATTCGTAAGCGATGATGACGAGCTGAATCCGGTCCCGTGCGCCGAACTTGGTCATGATCCTACTGACGTGCGTCTTGGCCGTGGCAGGGCTGCAATGGACGGAATCGGCGATCTCGTTGTTGGACAGCCCGCGCGCGATCAGGATGAGCACCTCGTGCTCCCGTTCAGTCTCTCGACTAGCAGGTCAGAGGTTATGCGGAACCTCCCGAGCACGCCGAAAGGCCCTACATGAACCGAGCCCCTGCGTATCGTCATGGTGACGCTGCCTCACCTTGAGGCGCTTCCAAGATCTGCCGGCTCGCCACATCGCCCTGTTCGGCGACACACTTGGCATAGCCAGCCTTGGCCGGCATCGGACTAGGTTGGCTGGGTGGGGACCTATGAGGATCTACCGGCGGAGCTGGTGACCGAGCGGCTGCGGTTGAGGCGGTGGGTGCCGTCGGATGCCGAGGAGTACCGCGGGTTATGGCTTGAGCGGGATCCACGAGCGGTACGGCGCATCGACGCCGAGGGACGCCCGACGGTCGAGGACATGCGCGACCGGCTTCTTGCCAATCCGCTGATGGCGCATCCGGGGCTCGGGTTGCTGCCGATCGAGCTGCGAGACAGCGGTGAGTTCATCGGGTACTGCGGACTGACTGTCGGCCAGGCGTCTTTCGACGAACCCGAGATCGCGTACGAGCTGGCACAACGAGCTCACGGCCGTGGTTACGCGACAGAAGCCGCCCGTGCGGTCGTCGAAGCCGCGACGCGAACAGGACGTCGACGTCTCTGGGCGACAGTGCGGGAGTGGAACGCACCCTCGTTCCGGGTCCTCGAGAAGCTCGATTTCTACCGTAGCGACCGCATCACCGAGGACGCCGAACGCGGCAACACGATCTGGATGACGCGCGTACTCGGCCCGAGATTGAGACGTTAGCCCTCTCCCGACCAGAGCGGCTTTCGGGCGCCCGGCGGTCGTCCTGTCGAACCCGTGACCGAGGAGCCGTCTGATGCGCGGCGTGACCTACGCGATGGCCGTATCGCCGGACGGCTCGACCCCGCACCTTCAACTCAGAAGTTGTCTACCTCCGCCACCGCGTGGCGCTAGCTGTTCGCGGGTACGCGACACTGTGAACTCGTGCGGACACGACGAAGTGATGGCCACGGGAACTTCCCGCTGGGGCAGTCATGATCAGGCGCTCGACCGACGAACGTCCCACCCCCGAGGTTCGAATTTCAGGTTCAGGCGTGGTCTTGATACTCGGCGAGCGTGAACGACCGCACGACGACACCTTGATGTTCTTCCTCGCCAGGGCCGAGTCCGGCGGACTCCAAGCAGAGGTAGCCGTGGAGACCATTATGGGAGATGGGCTCGCCGAATTCCTTGAGGAACTGGTGAACGACTTCAGAGGGTGGGCCGGAACACGAACATGGACATCTCATAGAGTCGATCTTCAGCTGGAAGCCAGCCACTCAGGTCGCAGAGTGGAACTCCTGTGGACCCTCCGCTTTCCCGATCCGAACGAACAGCCGGGCGATTTGTGGTCCGTCACAGTTCGCACCCTCGTCTCCCCTGGAGAGGACATGACCAATCTCGCGCGGGAGGTTCGCAGCTTCCTCTACGACGAGTGAGCCACGGACACGAAGTCCGGCATAGCGATGTGGTCCCTGTGGGCCTGCCGCAGGTAGGCAACCGCCTCTCCTTCGATCTTCACGGGAACGGCAGGCAAGAACAAGACTGTTTCTGGCCCCTCAGACTTGTGAAACTCCGAGGGTGACCATCATCGACCGGTACGACTCCGCTGATCTCGCTCGCCGGCTCGCGCATGTCCGCTGGATCGCCGGCGGAACCGGCGCCGGCAAGAGCACCATCGCCCGGGCCTTGGCCGAACGGCATGACGTGATCCTTTATGGCGGCGACCACGCTGAACGCGGCTACGTCCACCGGTGCACCCCGCAGCGACAGCCCTATCTGTGGGCATTGCTGCGGATGCCCTTGGAAGACAGATGGACGGGCCGCACGGCGGAGGAGATCTTCCAGGCCATGCCCAGCCTGCACGGCGAGACATTCGGATTCATCATCGAAGAGTTGCTCGCGATGCCCGCGGACCGTCCCGTGCTCGTCGACGACTTCCGTACGCTGCCAAGGGACGTCGCGCCACTGCTGAAGCACCGTGAGCAGGCCGCCTTTCTCCTGCCGACACCCGAATTCCGCCGGCAAGCGTTAGGTACTCGATTCGCCGACCCGGCTCGGGCACGAGCCAACTGGGGAAACAGCGACCATGCAGACGCGTTGGCCAAGAGACTGGCCCGCGACCAACTCTGGGATGAAGAGGTACGACGCCAAGCCCTCGAACTCGACCTGCCGGTCCTGATCGTCGATGGCTCCCGGAGCGTCGCCGAAATGGCCGACGAACTGGCCGCGATGTTTCACCTGCGGGATATGCGCGAGATGGACTCCGCCTAGACCCAGGACCGGGAGCACAACGTTCGCCGCCAAGATACTGGTGCAGGGCGTACAGCAAGCGAGCGTGGCCGACCTCGCGAAACCCGCTCCGCGGAAGCGTTCACGATCAACTCAATGTGGGCTTCAGGCTTATGTGGGCTGCCCTCTAAATGCTTTGCCTTCGCCCGGCGCGCACTGGGATGCTCGGCGAGCCGGAACGGAGAGGAAACCGCGAAATGGCCGTCACCGCCTCCTGCAGAGCATCCGAGCCCGAGCCGCAAGTCCGCACGGCGGCCGGCGTCCTGCGCGGCGGCCGGGAGGCGGGCCTGGCGGTCTTCCGCGGCATCCCGTTCGCCGAGCCTCCGGTCGGCCCCCTCCGTTTCGCCGCCCCGCGGCCGGTGCGCGGCTGGGACGGTGTGCGCCCGGCACTCACGTATGGCCCGCCGCCCCCGCAGTCGGGCGTGCTCGGGACGCCCCAGGACACCGCCGGCGACGACTGGTTGACGCTCAACGTCTGGACACCGGAACCGGGTCCGGCGGCGGGGCTCCCCGTGATGGTGTGGATCCCCGGCGGCGCCTACGCCATCGGCGACTCCAGCCGGCCGGAATACGACGCCGGGCGTCTGGCCGGGAGCGGAGTCGTGGTCGTGACCCTCAACTACCGTCTCGGCATCGAGGGTTTCGCGCAGATCGACGGAGCCCCTGCCAACCGGGGCCTGCTCGACCAGGTCGCGGCCCTGGAGTGGGTGCGGGACAACATCCGGATGTTCGGCGGCGACCCGCATCGGGTCACAGTCTTCGGCGAGTCGGCGGGCGGCGGGTCGGTCGCCGCGCTGCTCGCCATGCCGCGCGCCGCCGGGCTCTTCCGCCGGGCGGTCGCGCAGAGCGTGCCGGGGACGTTCTTCTCCCCCGAGCTGGCCGCCGACATCGCCGCCGCCTTCGCCGCCGAGCTGGGGGTACGGCCCACGGTGCCGGGCCTGTCGGCGGTGGACCCGGCCCGGCTGCCCTCCGCGGGCGACGCGATCTGCGCCAAGATGATCCGATGGCGGGAACGGTGGGGACAGATCACCCACCGGCCGATCCCGTTCGCTCCGGTTGTCGACGGTGACGTCCTGCCGGCGACCCCTTGGCAGGCGCTGGCCGGCGGCGCCGCCCGGGACGTCGCGCTTCTCGCCGGGCACACTCGTGACGAGCACCGATTGTTCAGCCTGATCGACGGCGTGCTCGGCCAGGTCACGCACGAGCAGACCGAGACCGCTCTGCACATGCTCGCCCCCGGCCCGGACGGCGCACGCCGGTACCGGGAGGCGTTCCCGGCCGCGGCCGACGAGGAGCTGTACGAACTGGTCAACGGGGACTGGTTGTTCCGCATGCCCAGCCTCCACCTCGCCGACGCGCAGATCGCCGGGGGCGGCCAGGCCTATCTCTACGAACTGACCTGGCCCGCTCCGGGAGTGGGCGGTGGCCTCGGCGCCTGCCACGGCCTGGACGTGCCGCTCGTGTTCGGCAACCTGAGCAGCGGACAGCCCGCCATGCTGATCGGCGATCCGCCCTCCGCGGCGGCGGAGGAGCTGTCCGCGCGGATGCGCGGGGCGTGGACGGCGTTCGCCGCGCACGGCGACCCGGGCTGGCCTCCGTACAACGCCGGCCACCGCCTCGCACGGCTCTTCGACTCGCCGTCGACGGTCGCCGCCTACCCGGAAGAGAACTCGCGGCTGCTGTGGCAGGCCCACACCTTCCCGGCGCTCCCGCTGCTGAACAGGAATCCCCGAACGACTTGATCAGCGCTGATCCTCACTCCGACGACGCCGATCAGGTAGGGCGGGACGGCTCACGCCGCCGGCTCGCCCGCAGGCCGGCGATGCCCACGTCGAGCGCGGCTTCCAGATGCGCGATGCGCCCCGTCGCCCGCATCACCATGACACCGCCCTGGATGCCGGCGAGCAGAGCGGCGCCCGCCTGCTCGGCGTCCATGCCCGGATCGACTTCGCCGATCCGCTGCATGTGCCGGATGCCCGCGGTGATCTCCCCTTGCCACGTGTGCAGCAGTTCGGTCAGCACGGCCAGGGCGCCCGGGGTGCTGCGGCCGATGTACGAGATGAGGTCGTTGAGCGGGCAGTCCAGCTCCTGGCGGAGGTAGCGGTCGACCACACGGTCACGCCAAGCCGCCCACGCCGGCCAGGAGGTGAGCTCGCTCAGCTGTGGCCGCTGGTCGTCGAGCACCCGATCGGCCTCGTACCGGGCGACCGCCAGGAGCAGCTCGTCCTTGCCGTCCGGGAAGTAGTGGAAGAGCTGGCTCTTGCTGGTGCCGGTCCGGCCGCGTACGTCGTCGAGGGTGGTGGCGACGACGCCGCGCTCGCGGATCTCCGCCGCCGCCCCCTCGATGATCCGCTGCCGGGTCGCGACGCCCTTCCGCGTCAACGTTCGACTCATCGTCCACCGCGCTTCTTCGGGCTTCCTGTACGTCAATGCCGGGCGCTGCCGCCTCGCCCCGTTCACCCTACGTCCAATTTGGACTTGCGAGTCCATTTTGCCGGAGGCATGGTTGCCGACCAGGGCCGTTCTGGCTCCGGACCGGTGGCGACCGTCCGATGGAGATCTTCGAGGGAGACGCGACGATGAACGACTACTACCTGCTCGGCAGGTCCGGGCTGCGGGTGAGCCGGCTGGCGCTCGGCACGATGAACTTCGGCACCAGCGGCTTCCACGCCGCGTACGGCAAGAGCGAGGCCGAGGCGGAACCCGTCTTCCGGCGCTACCTGGAGGCGGGGGGCAACTTCATCGACACGGCGGACTTCTACACCGCCGGGGAGAGCGAGACCATCCTCGGGCGGTTGATCGCATCCACCGGGGCACGTGACCGGCTCGTCCTGACCAGCAAGTTCACCAACACCACGGACCCCGCCGACCCCAACGCCAGCGGGAACGGCCGCAAACACATGGTCAGGGCAGTGGAGGCTTCGCTGCGCCGGCTCGGCACCGACTACCTCGACCTGTACCTGCTGCACACCTGGGACCGGATCACCCCGGTCGAGGAGGTCGTGCGCACCTTCGATGACCTGGTGCGCGCCGGAAAGATCCGGTACGCCGGACTGTCCGACGTACCGGCCTGGTACGCCGCCCGGGCCCAGAGCGTCGCCGAGGCGCACGCGCTGACTCCCATGATCAATCTACAGCTGCCGTACTCACTGGCCGGGCGGGAGATCGAGCCGGAGTTCGTGCCGATGGCGCAGTTGCTGGGGCTGGGGCTCACCGCGTGGAGCCCGATCGCCGGCGGGCTGCTCACCGGCAAGTACCGGCGGAACGGGGACGGCCTGACCGGCGAGGGCCGGTTCGGCACCGACGGAGCGACACCGCGCCCGATCACCGACCGGGACTGGCGGGTGATCGAGGAGCTGGGACGCGTCGCCGCCGACCTGGGCCGGACCATGGCCCAGGTGGCGATCAACTGGGTGGCCACCCAGCCCGCCGTCGGATCGGTGATCATCGGGGCGAGCAGCGCCGGGCAACTGGACAGCAACCTCGCCGCGCTCGACTTCGAGATTCCTCCGGAGGCGCGCCGGCGGCTCGACGAGAGCAGCGCTGCACGGCCGGCGATGCCGTACTCGATGTTCACCCCGGAGTACCAGTCCTGGATCGTGAATCCAGGGCTGGGCATCGGCGACAAACCGGCCGGGTACACACCGCCGGTGTGGAACGGCACCGCCCAACCGGTCGGCTGACCCCTCGCCTGACCGGCCGGCTGGCGAGGTGTCGCGGAGGTGGGAGCCGGCGCGCCTCAAAAGCCGGTGCTTCGATCAGCCGGACCGATTCATCCCGGAGCTTGAGCCCCAGCCGGAGATGGCAGCCCAACCCCCGTTTCCGGGCATTCGCCCGCTCTGTGTTCAGTACCGCACAGCAAGCCCCAAATGATTGTTGACCCGGTCACGGCGCCGAACGGACCATTCATTAACGAACATGTCGTTCGAAAAGGAGCAACGTGATGGGAATGGGCAAGCTGCTGCACGCTCACACTCAGGACCCGGATGCGGGCGGGACGATCGGTCACCCCCGCGCCTACGACGTCTTCGTGGACATCGCCCTCTTGGGACGGCGGAGGGAGATATTCACCCGGCTCGCCGCGATGTCGGGAGCCCGCCCAGGCGACAGGGTTCTCGACGTCGGCTGCGGCACCGGCTACCTGAGCCAGATCCTCGCTCCCGTCGTCGGCGCGGCAGGCCAGGTGACCGGCGTCGATCCGTCCGTGCCGATGATCGACTATGCCCGCCGCCGGGCTCCGGGCAACTGCTCGTACATGGTGGGTGAAGGCCAGGCGCTCGACCTGCCCGACGCGTCCTTCGACGTGGTGGTCACGAGCCTGGCCGTCCACCACGTGCCGTCCGCCGAACGCGGCGCCGCTCTACGGGAGATGTTCCGTGTGCTGCGGCCCGGCGGACGCCTGCTTCTCGCCGAGTTCCGCCCGCCGGCGAACCATCTGCTCGCCCACTTGATCGGCATGCTGTCGGGCCCCGCCATGCAGCGCAGCCCGCGGGAGCTGCTGGGCGATCTGATCCCGGACGCCGGATTCCACGTCGAGGATGAAGGCGAACTGCCGATCATGCTCTACTACGTCCGGGGTGTGCGTCCCCCGGCCGGATGAGCAGGTGAGACCCTCGGCTCAGGGCAGACGGATCATGCCTCGGACGTAGCTCCATGGATAACAGAGCGCACCGACAAGCCGTCGCTCGGTGACATCCGCACGCGCGACGACTTGCCGGGCGAGGTCAAGCCCGGCGCGGGGCATCCCGCTGAGCTCTCCCGACCCGGCCTGCCACGCGGAGTCCTCCATTTACGGCCGCCGGACGTCATCGCGCGTTTACGGTGAATCCCGAGGCACGTCCATGAGGATCGGCGCGCGCGGCGATTGAGCGGAGGACGCCTGTGGAAGCAGCCCGGGAGCGGGACGAGGCGGCTGAGCCCCGTGTGTTCCGCGTCACCGACTGCAGGTGGACCGGACCGGTTCCCGGCGAGGGCGACGGGGCGGTGTTCTGGGTGAGCCTGGAGCCCCGGTTCCCGGTGCACGCCCAGCGGGAGATGGAGCTGGCCAGCTGGCATATCGGCTACTTCACGTCGACGGCGGTCCATTCCGTGCCCGCGTCCGATGAGGAGGCCCGGCGGTGGAGCGCGGCGGCCGGCTCCTACCTCGACGAGATCAGAGCCGCCGGCGACGAGCTCCACGAGGCCCGGCGTCGCGTGCGGCGGTGGAGGCCCGCCGCCCGGCTTCCCCTCGTACGGCACGGCGTCGCCGCAAAGGCGCGGGAGGCCGAGGAGCGTTACGTACGCCGGATCCGGGCGGCGGCCGACGACTACCGGTGGTGCTCCGCCGAGATCGAGCGGCGCCTGGCCGAGGTCGAGACCCGGCGGCGCGAGGAGGCGCGGCGGAACCAGGAGCGCTACGAAGCCGCGCGGCGGAGAACACAGGCGAAGGTCGACGCGTGGGAGTGGACGCGGGCGGCGAACGCCGCCGCGGCCGACATGGCCGTGTGGGGCTGTGAGATCGAGAATGGGACACTGCGCGTCTTCCTGCATGACAGGCGTCCCGACCCCGAACCGGCACAGCCGGACCACGAACCGCCGCAGCCGGAGCACGGACGGGGCCCGGCAGGCTCCGGCCGTCCGCTGAACGCGCGTGAGGTGGTGAGGCTGCTGGTCGTCTCCTCGGCCCGCCGCGGGGTGACGCGCCAGGAGTGGGATCGCGCCGCGCGCCGTGCGGTGGAGGCGTCCATCGAAGCGTCCCTGAAAGCGTCTATCGAAGAGTCCGTCGAAGAGTCCGCCGAAGGGGCCGCCGAAGGGTCTCGGAAAGCGTCCGCCGAGGCATCGGCGGAGGCCCGCGTCGAAGCGGCGGACTTCCGGTCGTGGTGGGCCGGAGTGATCTCCAGAGAGATCAACAAGCAGGCCCTCGACGCCGCCGTGCGGGAGGTCGCGGCGACCGTCGACCATGTCGCCCGGCTGCTCGACACCTCAGGCCGACCCGGCATCGCCGCCATCACCGAGAAGAACGTCCACGAGTCGGTCGAGGGGTGGAGGGCGGTGTTCGACTGGTCGTTCATGACCGCCGCGCCGCCGTCGGTCACTCCCCCGCCGTTCCCGGTGGACACCACGGGAGGAGGCCGCTGGTGGCACGGCGCGTACGAC
The DNA here is from genome assembly GCF_040802045.1 of Microbispora sp. NPDC049125. Classification (NCBI taxonomy): domain Bacteria; kingdom Bacillati; phylum Actinomycetota; class Actinomycetes; order Streptosporangiales; family Streptosporangiaceae; genus Microbispora; species Microbispora sp. NPDC049125. The sequence continues at coordinate 129,713 of NZ_JBEZDW010000012.1, forward strand.
GAGTTCACCCTGCGCGCCGTCTGGGACGACGTGGTCCTGCTCGGCGGCCGGTCCCGCGGCGAGCGGCGCGCGATCGCCGAGACCGCGCCCTGGGGCATCAGCGACTACACACGGCACCAACGCCGGTGGGACTACATGAGCGCGTCCGACTTCGCACGCCAGGTGTTCCGCGACCGCGTCTCCTACCTGGAGCCGTACGGCTACGCCAAGCCGTTCGGCTTCGCCCTCGCCGATCACGCGGACGCGCGCCAGTTCGTCCCCTATGTGCGACAGGTCGCCCACGGTCTGGTGACGGGCTTCCGCGCGGTGGCGGAGGCCCAAGGGCTGCACCCGTGACCTCGCGGCGGTGAGCTGTCCTTGTCGATCGATACCATGGCGGAATGGCTCAGACGGGGGTGCATGACGTCGTCGTCGTCGGCGCGGGACCGGCGGGAAGCAGCGCGGCCCTGGCCGCCGCCCGGAGCGGGGCGGACACCCTCATCCTGGACCGGTCGCCGTTCCCCCGGTACAAGACCTGCGGCGGTGGGCTCATCGGCGCGACGCTCGGCGCCCTGCCCCCTGACCTCGACGTGCCGGTCCGCCAGGAGATCTTCGCGGCGTCCTTCAGCCGGCGGGGAAGGGAGGTCCGCCACAGGCGGTCCCGTACGCGCATCCTGTCGCTGGTCGACCGATCCGACTTCGACGACGCCCTGCTGGCCAGAGCCGTGAAGGAGGGGGCCGCCGCCCAGCTCGGCACGGTCGTGTCCTCCGTCTCCGAGGACGGCGACGGCGTCGTGCTGACCACCAGCCGCGGCCCCGTACGGGCCCGTCAGGTCATCGGGGCCGACGGAAGCGCCAGCCGGATCGCCCGGTACGTCGGCGTGACGCTCGGCCAGGTGGATCTCGGGCTGGAGGTCGAGCTCGACGCGACGGGCCTCTCGGACGCCTGGGCCGGCCGCATCCATCTCGACTGGGGGCCGATCCCCGGGTCGTACGCATGGGTCTTCCCCAAGGGGGAGCGCCTGACGGTGGGGGTCATCGCCCGCAAGGGGACACCCCAGGAGACCCGCGACTATCTGGCGGCCTTCCTGCGGGAGCAGGGGCTGCGGGACGCCCCGGTCATCCGGGAGTCCGGCCACCTGACCCGCTGCCGCGCCCCCGGATCGCCGCTCGGGAGGGGACGCGTCCTGGTCTGCGGCGACGCGGCCGGACTGCTCGAACCCTGGACCCGGGAAGGCATCTCCTTCGCGGTCAGGTCGGGCGCGCTGGCGGGACGGATCGCGGCCGGAGGACGGGCCGGCGGCATGGATCCCTCACGCGTGCGGGCGGAATACGAGAAGGGGATCGGTTCCACCCTGGAGCGGGAGATGCGGGCCGGATCGCTGTTCCTCACCGCCTTCGAACGCCACCCGGCGATCATGCACATGTTGCTGACCCGCACTCCCCTGGGCTGGCGCCAGTTCCGCCGCATCACACGCGGCGAGACCACCCTCGCCAGGGCCACGCGCCATGCCCCCGTGCGCATGGCGCTGCGCATGCTCACATCGGGATCCACCGCAACAGCAGGATCAGCCGGATCGGCCGCGTAGACCCCGAGCGCGGCGCCGCCCGCCGGGCGGGGGGAACGGCTCCCGCGGCCACAGGGCGCCGGAGCCGGACGGATCACCGCCCACCGCGGCCAGTACGGCCTCGGCCGCGGCGGCGCCCTGAGCCTGCCGCACCCGGTCCAGGTCGCCGTATTCGGCCGGCCACCAATACGACACCTCGGCGAGCAGCCCGCCGTGGCCCGCCACCACGGTCCCGAAGGTGACAGGGTCGCCGTTGTCGGAGCTGGTGGGCACGGTCAGCAGCACCTCCATCCCGTTCCAGCCACGGCGTGCGAAGGGCTGGGCGTAGTCGGGACGGCACCGTGCGGCGGCCTGACGGACCGCATCTGTCAGCCTCCGCGCCTCTCCCGGCGACGTCAGCCAGATCCTGACGCCGATGGGGGTGCCGATCTGCGCCACTCGAAGCTGGGCGGTGTAGCCCGGAACACCCTTCGGTGGCAGGGGGCCTTCCGTGCCTTCGTCGATGTGGCACTCCGGCGCGAGTGCGATGTCCAGCCCGCGTACTCCCCGCTCAGGGAGGGCGGGAGGCTCGGCGAGGTGCCCGTTCAGCCGCTCCGCGACCTGTTGCGCGGAGTCGGCCGCCGCGGAGGGGCTGGGAAGCGGGGGGATGGCCCACTGGCAACTGGCCGCCAGCAACGCGACGGCCATCACCGGCACCCACTTCACAATGTCCATGTCCCGTTGGACGCCGTAAACGCCGAATGTGTTTCCCGGCGTCCGTGGTGAGCCGCGGACCGCGCTGCACGGTGCGAATCCCTGCGGCCGGAACGGCTACCGTCGGCGCATGGGCACCCCCCGATCCAAGCTCATCGCGCCGGACGCCCTCACGGCCGCCGGATTCGCCGTTCTGCCACAGGTGGTGGGGGTGCACCTGGTCATCGCGGCCTCATGGGTGCTGTCCGTGGCAGCGGCGTCGCCGCTGGCCTTCCGGCGGATCTGGCCGGTCCCGGTGCTCGCCGTCGTGCTGCCGCTCTCCTGCGCGGCGCTGGCGTTCGGGCCGGGTTCGCTCCCCGCGGCGGCGTACGCGCTGTACACGGTGGCCGTGTCACGGCCCGCGCCCCGCTGGCCTCCGGCGGGCTTGGTGAGCGGCGTCGCGGCGGCGGCGTCGGTCGCGCTCGTCGCAGGCGGGGCCTCGGGGAGCAGGCCCGCGGTGATCTCGTGGGTGCTGCTCGGGATGGTCCTGCTGGGCGGCGCGTGGACGGCCGGCCGGGCCGTGGCGGAGCGGCGGGAGAACACGGTCCGGGCGATCGAACAGGCCAGGCTCGACGAGCGGCTGCGTATCGCCAGGGAGATGCACGACGTGGTGACGCACAGCGTGGGGCTGATCGCCGTGCAGGCCGGCGTGGCCAACCATGTCGTCGCCACCCGGCCGGAGGAGGCGGGAAAGGCGCTCACCGTCATCGAGGAGGTCAGCCGGAACGCGTTGAAGGAGATGCGCGCTCTGCTCGGTGTGCTCCGCGGCGAGGGGGACGGCGGCGGGCTCGCGCCGTCCCCGCGGCTCTCCGACCTGCCCGCGCTGGCCGAGACGGCGCGGGTCGCCGGCGTGCGGGTGGAGCTGACCGTCCGCGGCGCGGAAGCCGTCCCGCCGGGCGTGCAGGTCGCGGCGTTCCGCATCGTCCAGGAGGCCCTGAGCAACGTGTCCCGCCATGCGGCGCCGACCCGCTGCCGGGTGCTGGTGCTGCGCGACCCCGGCTGCCTGACCGTGGAGATCTCCGACGACGGTCCAGCGCGTACGAAGACCACGGGCGGCGGCTACGGCCTGGTCGGCATGCGGGAACGCGCCCACGCCCACGGCGGCACGGTCACGGCGGCCCCGCGCCCGGACGGCGGTTTCACCGTCCGGGCGACCCTGCGCTTGTGATCCCGCCGCCTGACGGAGCTCGTTCCCGGGGATGACGGACCTCGGGACGATGTGCCGCGTGTGCGGGGCTTGCGACAGTTCCACAATGATCGAGATCGAGGGGCTCGCCAAGAGCTATCGGCATGTGGCGGCGGTCGACGGGCTGACGTTCACCGTGCCGGACGGAAAGGTGACGGCGTTTCTGGGGCCGAACGGTGCCGGGAAGTCCACGACGATGAAGATGATCCTGGGCCTGGTCAGGCCGGATCGCGGGAGGGCGACGCTGGGCGGGCTGCCCTACCGGGAGCTGGACGAGCCACTGCGCCGGGTGGGGGCGTCGCTTGAGGCGGCCGTCCCCCATCGGGGGCGCAGCGCGTACCACCACCTGCTGTGGCTGGCGCAGAGCAACCGGATCGGCAGGCACCGGGTGCACGAGGTGCTGGAGATGGTCGATCTGACCGGGGCCGCCGGCCGGCGGGCCGGCGGGTTCTCGCTGGGCATGAGCCGGCGGCTCGGGCTGGCGGCGGCCCTGCTGGGAGACCCGCCCGTGCTCGTCCTGGACGAGCCGGCCAACGGGCTCGACCCTGAGGGCATCCGCCGGCTCCGGGACCTGCTGCGACGGCTGGCCGCCGAAGGACGGACGGTGTTCGTGTCCAGCCATCTCATGGCCGAGATGGCGCAGACCGCCGAGCATCTGATCGTGATCGGCCGGGGTCGGCTGCTGGCCGACATGAGCACGGCCGACTTCGTCGCCAGGAACGCCCGGTCCTACGTCAGGATCCGGGCACGCGACCCGGAACGCCTGCACCGGGAGCTGATCTCCGCCGGGATCTCGGCGACCGGGCGGGACGACGGGAGCATCGCCGTCGAGGGCGCCTCCGCCGCCGAGGTCAGCGAGCTGGCGCTGGCGCGCGGGCTGCCGCTGGACGAGCTCAGCACCCAGACCGCCTCGCTGGAGGACGCGTTCCTCCGGCTGACGGGAGGGTCGCGATGACGACCGCACTCCTGCGCGCGGAGCTCACCAAACTGCGCACCGTCCGCGGCCCCATGGTGGCCCTGGGCCTGGTCCTGGCGGTCGGCGCCGGCATAGGCGCCCTTGACGGCCTGTCCGCCCGAGGAGCGATCGAGTCCCACAACCCCATGCTCCGTCCCGACTTCACCGCCGAGCAGGCGGGCCTGGTCGGCATCCAGTACGCCCTCCTCCCCATGATCGTGTTCGGGGTCCTCCTCGTGACCGGCGAGTACGGCTCCGGCATGATCGGCGTCTCCCTGCTGGCGGTGCCCCGCCGCGGCCGGTTCTACGCGGCGAAGCTGACCGTGGGGGCGCTGGCCGCGGTGGCCGTGACGGTGCCCGCCACCGTCGCGTCCGTCACGGTGACACAGCTCGCCCTCGGCCCGTACGGCACGTCGCCGCTGGCACCGGGCGTGCCGGCGGCGATGGCGGGAGCCGTCGTCTACCTGACGCTGATGTGCCTGCTCACCGCGGGCGTCACCGTGATGGCGCGCAACGCGCTCGTACCACTGGCCGTGCTGCTGCCCCTGGTCATGGCCGGATCCCAGATCCTGTCGGTCATCGACGCGACCAGCGAGCTGTCCCGGTTCCTGCCGGACCGGGCGGGCGCCCAGCTGACCCTGGTCGAGCCCGGGGCCGGCGACATGGGCCCGGCGGCCGGCCTCGCCGTGCTGCTGGCCTGGACCGTCGCGGCTCTCGCCGGTGGTCATCTCGCCCTCCGGCGTCGCGACGTCTGACGGACGTCCGCCCAGGGATCGGGCCCGCCCCGCGGGCCCCACGCCGTCAGCGGTCGCGGCGCGGACCACCGCCCCCCACCTCGACCAGCCCGGACTCGTACGCCACCATGACGAGCTGGGCGCGATCCCGGACGTCCAGCTTGCCGAGGAGGTGACCGACGTGGGTTTTGACCGTCGGCAGGCTGATGTGCAGCCGGGCGGCGATCTCCCCGTTGGACAGGCCGCGGGCGATCAGCGCGAGCACCTCGCGTTCACGTCCGGTGACCTTCTCCAGGCCGGCTCCCGGCGGTTTGAGCGGATCCGGCACGCCGGCGAAGGCTTCGATGAGCCGCCGGGTCACCGTCGGGGCGAGCAGCGCCTCTCCGGCGGCGACCACGCGGACGGCGGCCAGCAGGTCAGGTGGAGGGGTGTCCTTCAGCAGGAAGCCGCTCACTCCGGCGCGGAGCGCGGCGTACACGTACTCGTCCAGGTCGAACATCGTGAGGACGATCACGCGCGTGCCGGCCAGCGAGGGGTCGCCGCAGATGCGGCGTGCCGCCTCGACGCCGTCCATCACCGGCATCCGCACATCCATGAGAACGACATCGGGCGCCAGTGCGCCGGCGAGGTCGACCGCCTGCGCTCCGTCGCCCGCCTCACCCACCACCGTCATGTCCGGAGCGGAGTCGACGAGCAGGCGGAAGCTGCCGCGTAGCAGAGCCTGGTCGTCGGCGATCAGGACGCGGATCTCCCCGGTCGTCCGGCCGGCTTCCTCAGATCGTCTCTCCGGCTCCGGGGATGGGGATCGGCCGGGTGAGGTCTCATCGCCCATGCGCCCAGTCGTCCCGGATGCGCTTCACCGCGTCCTCGGCAGCGACCCGGATGGCGCCCAGCTCGCGTAAGTAGGCGTAGTAGTCCGGGTGGGGCCCTTTGAGGATGGAAGGGGCCGCCTCCACCCGCGCGACGAGGCCGTCCAGCAGCCGGACGTGTTCGGGACGCGGCCCGCGGGGTGACGCCATGGCCAGTTTCTGCGCCTCGCGTACGGCGAAGCGAGTCTTGTCGGCGGCGGCTTTGGGGTCGGCCGCGACAGCGTCCAGGTCGGCGAGCCTGGCGGTGACACCCGTCGCACGGCGGTCGGCGTCAGCGAGCTCCGCCCGGGCCGCGGCGATGCTCTGCTGCGCGTGTTTCCACTGCTGCCGATCCGCGGCCCGCGATGCCTCGGTGAGCCGCTCACGAGCCCGCTCCAGCGCCGCGCTGACAGCGGGCTGGGCGCCTTCCAGGTCCGCCCAGGACCGATGCGAGTAGCGGCGCCGCAACTGGTGGAACGCGTCGGTTACGGAGTCGGCCCGTCCTTCGATCACCTGGATCCGCGTGCGCAGGCCGGTGAGGGACCGCCGCACTCCCTCGGCGGCTCTGGGAAGCTCCTCCGCGTCTCGGCGCGCCTGCTCGGCGAGTCTCCGCACCTCGGCGGCCTTGGCGAGGGCCCCGGCGAGGCCCAGCCCGGGAGCGCCCTCGGCCCGGAGCGTGGCGAGGGCCGCCCGCGCCTCCTGGAGAGGCATCTCGTCGGCCTGGAAGCCGGCCCGCCGCGCGACGTCGACGGCGTTCTGGGCCTCGGCCACGGCGGCCTCGGCGTCGTCGATCCTGGGCGGCAGCTCGGCGAGCGCGGCCTCCACTCTGGCCGAGTGGTGGGCTAACCGGGCGGAGAAGCGGGTCAGCTCTCCCGCCATCGCCGTCAGGTCCGCGGCGATGCCCGAATAGGCGTGCTGCGCCGCGGCGTAGGCGGCCGCCGCGCCGCCCGCGTCCCGCACGCGGTCCACGTCGTGCGCGTCCGTGATGGCGATGTAGGTCGAGGAGAGCGTGTCGGCCCTGGCGGAGAGCGTGGAGAACTCGTCTCGCAGGCGTTCGACCTCGCCGGAGGGGTCGAGCTTGAGCAGGGCCTCGATTCGCGTCCTCAAGTAGCGCTGGGCGGTGTCCATCGAGTAGAAGGCCTCGGCAGCCCCGTCCTTCGCCGCCCGGGCCCGTGTCGCTGCCTGCTCGGCCCTGCCGTTGCCGCGGCGCCGTCCGTCACCGCCGAAGCCCATCGAGGCCAGCGTCGTGGCCGCCATGAGCCAGGCCGGCATGGACAAGACCACGATCAGCGAGGCCGCCGTCACGCCCGGACGACGGCCGGCGATCGGTTCGGGTGTGCCCGAGCATGGGGAGGGCCGTACCGGATCTGCCACAGACGCCTGCCCTCCATCTGTCGGCGAGTGCGCGACTCGACCACCTGACCGCGCCCAGATTAGCCCTTCTGCGCGCCTGATCCCCGGGAAGAGATCATCCGCCGTTCCGCCTCGACGCGGAGCCCTCGGGCCGCGCGTGGAGGAACGGGTCTCACGGAGCATCCGGTGAGATTACTAACCTTTGGTAACGGTCCACGCGATAGCGCGCTGCACCCGGCTTGATCGCCTTGACTGGTTGACGACGGTTCGGCGTTCCCGGAAGAGGGCGCGCCTGCAGCTTCGCGACCACAGGAGCAATCGTGGGGGTCAGCCTCAGCAAGGGCGGCAACGTCTCACTCACCAAGCAGGCCCCTGGCCTGACCGCTGTCGTGGTGGGCCTCGGGTGGGACGTCCGTACGACGACAGGGACCGAGTTCGACCTCGACGCCTCCGCCATCGTGGCCGACGCCTCCAACAGGGTGCTCTCCGACGGCCACTTCGTGTTCTTCAACAACCCGAAGACACCGGACGGCTCGGTCGAGCACAGCGGCGACAACCTCACCGGGCAGGGCGAGGGCGACGACGAGCAGGTCAGGGTCAGCCTCACCGCGATGCCCGCCGAGGCAAGCAAGATCGTCTTCGCGGTCTCGATCTACGAGGCGGAGGCCCGGGCGCAGAGCTTCGGCCAGGTGCGCAACGCGTTCATCCGGGTGGTGAACCAGGGTGACGGCGTGGAGCTGGCGCGCTACGACCTGTCCGAGGACGCCTCCACCGAGACCGCGATGGTCTTCGGCGAGCTGTACCGCAACGGCGAGGAGTGGAAGTTCCGCGCGGTCGGCCAGGGCTACGCGTCGGGGCTGCGCGGCATCGCCCAGGACTACAGCGTCAACGTCTGACGATCACCACTACGACGACGCGGCGTCCAGAATCGGGGACGTCACCAACGAGGGAGCAACATCTATGAGCGTCAGCCTTTCCAAGGGCGGCAACGTCTCGCTGAGCAAGGCCGCCCCGAACCTCACGCAGGTCCTCGTCGGCCTCGGCTGGGACGCGCGCTCCACCACCGGCGCCGAATTCGACCTGGATGCCTCGGCGTTGATGCTCGACGGCAACGGGAAGATCCTCTCCGATGCCCATTTCGTCTTCTTCAACAATCTGAAGAGCCCGGACGGCTCGGTCGAGCACACCGGCGACAACCTCACCGGACAGGGCGACGGCGACGACGAGGCCATCGCGGTGAATCTCGCGACCGTTCCGGCCGAGGTGGTCAAAATCGTGTTCCCCGTGTCGATCTACGAGGCGGAGACGCGCAACCAGAGTTTCGGCCAGGTGCGCAACGCCTTCATCCGCATCGTCAACTCCGCCGACGGGGTCGAGCTGGCGCGCTACGACCTGACCGAGGACGCCTCCACCGAGACGGCGATGCTGTTCGGCGAGCTGTACCGCCACGGCGCCGAGTGGAAGTTCCGGGCGGTCGGCCAGGGTTACGCCTCCGGCCTGCGCGGGATCGCGCTCGACTTCGGAGTCAGCGTCTGAGGAGTCACACCCGGGAAGTCGGCTCTGAGGAGTCATCCGGCCGGGGGCAAGGAGACGGGATGGTCACCAGGTGATCCTTCGCACGTTCGGCTGGTCGTTCGGCCTGACCGCCCTCGGCCTGCTGCTGGCGCTGGTGCTCGGGGGGCCGTCCGCGTTGTTCCTCGTGGCGATTCTGTCCATCCTGGAAATCTCGCTCTCCTTCGACAACGCGGTGGTCAACGCCAAGGTGCTGGAGCGGATGAGCCCGTTCTGGCGGCGGATGTTCCTGACCGTGGGCATCGCCGTCGCGGTGTTCGGCATGCGGATCGTCTTCCCGCTGCTCATCGTCGGCGTCACGGCACGTCTCAACCCGGCCGAGGCCTTCGACCTGGCGCTCAACGACGGAGCCGCGTACGGGCGCGAGCTCCACGAGGCGCACCCGTTCATCGCGGCCTTCGGCGGCATGTTCCTGTTCATGCTGTTCCTGGATTTCATCTTCGAAGAGCGCGAGCACACCTGGCTGTCGTGGCTGGAGCGGCCACTCGCCAGGATGGGCAGGCTCGACCATCTGTCTGTGATCGTCGCCGCGGCCGCCATGGTCGTCGTCGCCCAGACGCTGGCGGACGACGTCGCCGGCGTGATGGTCGCGGGGGTGCTGGGCATCGTGACGTACCTGCTCGTCAACGGCCTCAGCGACCTGTTCGGATCACAGGACGGCAGGAGCCGGTCGAGCGACGTGATCACCGCCACCGGCAGGGCGGGGTTCTTCCTGTTCCTCTACATCGAGATCCTCGACGCGTCGTTCTCCTTCGACGGCGTCATCGGCTCGTTCGCGATCAGCCACCACATCTTCATCATCGCCGCCGGGCTCGGCATCGGCGCCGTGTACATCCGCTCGCTCACCGTCTACCTCGTGAAGACGGGCGCCCTGTCGGAGTTCGTCTACCTGGAGCACGGCGCTCACTGGGCCATCGGCGCCCTCGCGGCGATCCTGCTCATCAGCATCGGGCAACCGATCCCCGAGATCGTCACCGGCCTGATCGGCGTCGGGTTCCTCGGCGCGGCCGTGACGTCCTCGATCCTTCGCAAGCGGCGCCGGCTGGACGACGCCTCCCCGAGCATGCGCGACCAGCGGCTGCAGACCAGCGGCGTGTGATCACTTCGAAGTTAGGACAAACCACATGTCGGTTTCGTTGTCCAAGGGACAGAAGGTGTCGCTGGCCAAGCCCGGCGGCGGAACGCTGACCCGCGTCCGCATGGGTCTGGGCTGGGACGCGGTGAAGAAGAAGGGCCTGTTCGGAGGAGTCCGCAGCCAGTCCATCGATCTCGATGCCTCATGCCTGCTGTTCGACGGGGCCGGCCAGTTGATCGACGTCGTATGGTTCCAGCAGTTACGCAGCAAGGACGGCTCGATCCAGCACACCGGCGACAACCGGACCGGCACGGGCGACGGCGACGACGAGTCGATCATGGTGGACCTGCCGCGGCTGCACGCGAGCATCACCCAGCTGGTGTTCACGGTCAACTCCTTCACCGGGCAGGACTTCTCGCAGATCGAGAACGCGTACTGCCTGCTCGTCGACGAGACCACGGGGACCGAGGTGGCCCGTTTCGACCTGAGCGCGGGCGGCCCGAACAGCGCGCAGATCATGGCCAAAGTGTCCAGGGAAGGTCAGGGATGGTCGATGACCGCCATCGGCGCCCCCGCCTCCGGACGCACCTTCAAGGACCTGCTCCCCGCGCTGAGCGCCCACCTGTGACAGGTGGCCGTTCCGGCATCGCGGCCCTCGTCCGGCAAGGGCCGCGAGTGCCGGAAGCGCCGGGAGTGCCGGGAAGGCCGGGAGGGCCGGGAGTGCCGGACAGGGGATCCGGGCGCCACACGACGGGGTCCGCGCCACGACGACGGGGAAGCACGGTCTGAGGATGCGCCACTTCGACCACCTCTCGGCTCTCGACAAAGACCGCCTGTTCCACCGTCTCCCCGAGCCGTTCGCCCGCGACGACGCCCCCGGCACACTCGCGGTCGCGCTCGGCGCGACGCTGTACCTCCCGGCCACGCGTCCCACCCTCGCCGCCGACATCGTCAAATGCGGGGCGCGGGGTGTCACGAGCATGGTCGTCTGCCTGGAGGACTCCATCGCCGACCACGAGGTCGGCGACGGGGAGGACAACCTCGTCCGGCAGTTGCGCTCACTGCCGGACGAGGTCCCGATGCTGTTCATCCGGGTGCGCAATCCTGACCAGATCCCCCAGCTCGTCAGCCGGCTGGGCGGCGCGGCGGAGCGCGTCTCGGGGTTCGTCCTGCCCAAGTTCACCGCCGGGCACGGCGAGGCGTTCCTCGATGCCCTCGCCGACACGGCCGGCACGGCGGGTCTGCGGCTGTTCGCCATGCCGGTGATCGAAAGCCGTGAGGCCATCTACCGGGAGATCCGGGTCAGCACGCTCCTGGACGTCGCACGGCTTCTCGACAAGCACCGCGATCGAGTGCTCGCCGTACGACTGGGCGCCACCGACCTCAGCTCCCACTACGGGCTGCGCCGCCCGCGTGAGCTGACGATCTACGACGTGCTTCCCGTCGCCGAGGTCATCTCCGACGTCGTCAACATCATCGGCCGGATGGACGGGAGCGGATTCACCGTCACCGGCCCCGTATGGGAGTACTTCCTCGGCGGAGCCCGGATGTTCAAGCCGCAGTTGCGCGAGACGCCCTTCGTGGAGCACGACGCCCCGGGTCTGCGCCAGCGGCTCATCACCGCGGATCTCGACGGGCTGATCCGCGAGGTCCACCTGGACAAGGCGAACGGGCTGACCGGCAAGACCGTCATCCACCCCAGCCACGTGGCCGCCGTCCACGCGCTGTCCGTGGTCACGAACGAGGAGTACTGCGACGCGGCCGACGTCCTCGGCCGGGCGGGCGGAGTCAGGGCGAGCAGCTACAGGAACAAGATGAACGAGGTCAAACCACACACGGCCTGGGCCGAGCGCATCATGAGCCGGGCCCGCGTGTTCGGGGTGGCCGCCGAGGGCGTCACGTTCGTCGACTTCCTCAGCGCGGAGGGCGTCCGATGACCGTCACGGCGCCATGGCCCGGGCAGTGGGTGGCCGACCGCCTGGGCGTCACGCTGTCCGGCATGGACCGCCCCCTGGGAGCGGACGTGGCCCACCTCGCCGGCCTCGCCGTACGGCGTAATCCGCGCCGCGCCCATCTGCTGGTCTCGACCGTGCTGGGCAAGCACATCCCGGCGGATCCGCGGCTGGTGTACTCCGCCGGCAGGCTTCTCGGGATGCTGGCGCACGCCGCGCTGACCGGCGGGCAGGCGTCCGCCGGCGCCTCCGGACCGGCCTCCGGCAGCGCGTCCGGCAGCGCGTCCGGACCGGCCTCTGTCAGTGCGTCTGTGCGGGCGTTGGCCGAGCCGTTCGCCGAGCCGTTCGCGGCTGCCCTTCGCGGCCGGCCGGGCGCCGCCGCCGAGCTGCGCCGCCGTCTCGACGCCGCGCCCCGCACGCCGTACGAGGCGGTGGTGGTCGGCTACGCCGAGACCGCCACCGCGCTCGGGCACTGCGTCGCCGACACGCTGGTACAGGCCCGGTACCTGCATTCCACCCGGCGTACGGACACGGGGATCAGCCCGTACGGCCGGTTCGAGGAGGAGCACAGCCACGCCACCACGCACCTGCTGCTCCCCGGGACGGACGACCTGCTCGGCGACGACCTGCCGATGGTCCTGGTCGACGACGAGCTGTCCACCGGCACGACGGTGATCAACACCATCCGCGCCCTGCACTCCGTACGAGCGCGACGGCACTACGTGGTCGCCTCCCTGATCGACCTCCGCGGCCCCGAGGACGTCGAACGCATGAACGCTCTGGCCCGTGAGACGGGGGCGCGCGTCGACGTGGTCGCCCTCGCCACCGGCCGGATATCCGTCCCCTCCCAGGCGATCGAGGAGGGTGGCCGCCTGGTCGCCGCACTGTCCGAAGGCCACGAGCCGGTGGGCATCCCGGCGGAGGCCGCGCCCGTACGCAGGGTCGCCCTGGAGTGGCCCGCCGGGGTTCCGTCGGGGGGCCGCCACGGTTTCACTCCGGCGCATCGGGCCCGGCTGGAGGCGGCGCTCCCCCGCATGGCCGGCGGGATCGCCGGCGAGCTGCGGGACCTCAAGGCGCGGCGCGTGCTGGTGCTCGGCTCGGAGGAGCTCATGTACGTCCCCCTGCGGCTCGCGCTGGCGCTCGGCGACAGCGGCGCCGAGGTGCGGTATTCGTCGACCACCCGCTCCCCGGTCCTCGCCGTGGACGACCCTGGTTACGCCGTCCGCACCCGCCTGGCCTTCCCCGCGCACGACGTCCCGGCCGGCGGGGCCGGCGAACGCTACGCGTACAACGTCGCGGGCGGCCGGTTCGACGCGGTCGTCGTGGTCGTCGACGACGTCGCCGACACCCCGGACCTGACGAGCGGTCTGCTGTCCCGGCTGTCCCGCGAGGGACTGCCGGTGCTGCTCGTCTCCATCCCCGCGCATCCCCCGGAGGAACGGTGACGGCCCTCTCCACGAGGAGGACTCTTCCCACGCCCCTGTACGGCCCGGCGTTCGGCACGTACTCGCCCGAGGACGTGTCGTGGCTGCTCACCGACCTGTCCCAGGTCGAGCTTGAGGCCCCGGCCGAGGAGCGGGAGAAGGCGATCCAGTCGGGAGAGGCCCACTACGCCGAGTCGCTCCCGATCGAGTACCAGCCCAGCCCGTCGTACCAGCGGCTGTTCCACAGCGCGCTGGACGAGTCCGCGGGACGGCTCGCGTACGACGTCGGCGTGGTCACCGAGATGATCCTCGCCGAGCGCGGCCCCGGCGTCGTGCTGGCCTCCCTGGCCAGGGCGGGCACTCCCGTCGGCGTCCTGTGCCGCCGGTGGGCCGCCTTCGCGCATGGTCTGGATCTGCCGCATTACGCCGTCAGCATCGTGCGCGGCAGGGGGATCGACTCGGTGGCGCTCGACTATCTGGCCGCTCACCACGATCCTGGCCAGGTGATGTTCGTGGACGGCTGGACCGGCAAGGGGGCGATCGCCCGGGAGCTCGCCGCCGCGATCCACCGGTACGGGCTCGCGACCGGACGGCGTTTCTCCGCCCGCCTCGCGGTGCTGGCCGACCCCGGCCGTTGCGTGGAGCTCTTCGGCACCCGCGAGGACCATCTCATCCCGTCGGCCTGCCTCAACTCCACCGTGTCCGGGCTGGTCAGCCGCACCGTGCTGAACGACCGGCTCATCGGCCCCGGGGATTTCCACGGCGCCAAGTTCTACGCCGGGCTCGCCGGCGCAGACGTGTCCGCGCTCTTCGTCGAGCGTGTCTGCGCCCGGTTCGCCGAGGTCGCCCAGCGGGTCGCCGGCGACTGGCCGGCGGTCGCGGCCGCCGACCGGACGCCCGACTGGGCCGGCTGGGCGGCGGTGGAGCGGATCAGCGACGACTACGGGATCGGCGACGTCAACCTCGTCAAACCCGGAGTCGGGGAGACCACCCGGGTGCTGCTGCGCCGGGTGCCGTGGAAGGTGCTCGCGCGCGCCGACGCAGGCGATCGGCTCACCCACGTCCGGCTCCTGGCTCGGCAGCGCGGCGTCGAGGTGGTCGAGGTCGAGCCGGCGGCGCTGCCGTACAGCTGCGTGGGCCTGATCCAACCCGGCTTCTCCCGGGGCGGCGCCTGATGGGCCCCTCCCCCGGTGGCGGACCGGTCGTCGTGTGCGCCGACCTCGACCGCACGCTCATCTACTCCCAGTCCGCTCTCGCGCTGACCGGTCCGGACGCCGACGCCCCGCGGCTGCTGTGCGTGGAGGTGTACCAGGGCAAACCGCTGTCGTTCGTCACCGAGCGCGCGGCGGCCGGGCTTGAGGCGCTGGCCGCCGGCTGCGTCCTGGTCCCCGCCACGACGCGCACCCCCGAGCAGTACGCGCGGGTGCACCTGCCGGGCAAGGCCCCGGAATACGCGATCTGCGCGAACGGCGGGCACCTGCTCGTGGACGGGGTCGACGATCCCGGCTGGGCGGCCACGGTCCGCGAGCGCCTGGCCTCCGGCGCCGATCTGGCCGCCGTCCGCGAGCACCTCGAACGCGTGCTGGACGGCCGTTTCGACGCGCGCCTCCGCATCGCGGCGGACCTGTTCTGCTACGCCGTGCTCGACCGGGCCGCCGTACCCGCCGGGTGGGTGGAGGACCTGACGGGCTGGTGCGCCGAGCGGGGATGGACCGTCTCGATGCAGGGCCGCAAGCTGTACTGCCTTCCCGTGATGTTGACCAAGGCCGCAGCTGCCGCCGAAGTGGCCCGCCGCGCGGGCGCGGGAGCCATGGTGGCCGCGGGGGACTCCATCCTCGACATTCCGATGCTGGAGATCGCCGACCAGGCGATCCGGCCGGCCCACGGCGAGCTGGCCGAGCTCGGCTGGACGTCCCCCACCACCTCTGTCACCGCCGGTCGGGGCGTCGCCGCCGGCGAGGAGATCGTCACCTGGCTCGTGGAACGGGCCGTCCTCGGCCAACCCGTAAACCCGGATAAGGAGTCGTAAATGCCTATCGACTACACCAAGCGCCCGGCCGCCGCCGGTGGCACACCCCCGAAGGTGGTGCTCTCCAAGAGCGCTCCCAGCGTTTCGCTGACCAAGCAGAGCGGTCTGCTGCGCGTCAACCTCAACTGGAACGCCGTGCCCGCCGGCGGGCTGTCCAAGGGCCGCCGCATCGACCTCGACCTGGGCTGCCTGTGGAGGCTGACCGACAGAAGGGGCGTCGTCCAGGCGCTCGGCAACGCCTTCACCGTTCCGGGCCCCGGCGACAAGCCGGTCATCTGGCTCGACGGAGACGACCGGTCCGGCGACAACGCCGCCGGAGAGAACCTCTTCGTCGACCTGTCCCAGGTGCACCTGATCGAGAAGGTGCTGGTCTTCACCTACATCTACGAGGGCACGCCCAACTGGGCGGAGGCCGACGCCGTGGTCACCCTTCACCCCGCCAGCGGACCGCGGATCGAGGTCCGTCTGGACGAGGCCGACCAGACGGCGCGTACGTGCGCGATCGCCATGCTGGAGAACGTCGGCGGCGAGCTCGCGGTCCGGCGGGAAGTCCGCTACATCCAGGGCGCCCAGGAGGCGTTGTCCAACGCGTACGGCTGGGACCTGCGGTGGCAGCGCGCGCGTAAGTGAAGAGCGCCGGCACCTCGCCTGATCGCCGGTGGAACGGATTCTTACGGGTAGAGTGCGCCCTCATGAGGGCCGCCGCAGTGACGAGCCGGTGGGTCGGCGGACTCGTCAGGGGATGGACCGGTGCGCGCCGCCGGTACGGGTGGTTCGACCATCTCGTTCGCGCCGCGATCCACTATGACCGCACCGACTCGGGCCGCCTGTCCGCGGGCATGACGTACTACGCGTTCTACGCCCTGTTCGCCCTGGCCCTGCTGGGCTTCGTGGTCATGGGGCACGTGCTGGACACGCCGGCCGCCCTCGGGCAGGTGGAACGCTTCCTCGGCGACACGTTCCCGCGTCTCGACGTGCAGGCGTTGCGCGACGCCCGGGACACCGCCGGGACGATCACCTGGTTCGGGCTGCCGCTGACCGGCCTGTTCTGGATCGACTCCATGCGTTCCTCCAGCCGGGCCGTGTGGGGGCTGGAGCAGTACCCCGGCAACTTCTTCCTCCGATGGCTGATCGATCTGGGGGTGCTCCTCACGCTGGGGCTGCTGCTGTCGATCTCGCTGACGCTGTCCTTCGGCGCCCAGACCGCGTTGACCTGGCTGGCGGGCAAGACGGTGGGGACCGAGGCGACACCGGCGCAGTGGACGCTGTCGGCGGCCGCCTTCGTGCTCGGCATCTGCGTGAACATCCTGCTGTCGACGGCGTTGCTGACGCTGCCTCCCCGGCTGCACCTGTCGCTACGCCGGGTCATCGGGCCCGCCTTGATCATCACGATCGGACTGGAGCTGCTCAAGACGATCGGGCAGGTCTATCTCAACATCAACTCGGCGAATCCGGCGTACCAGGTCGTCGCCGGCGCGGTGGGCATGCTGCTGTTCCTGAAGCTGGTCAACGTGCTCATCCTGTTCGCCGCCTCGCACGCCGCCACCAGCCGCCACGGCGTGGTCATCGACCTGACCACCCGGCGGGCCGTCGGCCGGCCGCGCACGGAGATCGTCGCCGCGCCGGCCATCCCGGAGGTCAAGTCGCAGCCACAATCACAGTCACAATCACCGGCACCGGCACCGGCACCGGCACCGGAGCCGGAGCCGCCGCGGTCTGAGCGGCAGCCGGAGTCACCGCTGCCGGTCGCGTCGCGGGTCAGACCGCGCCGGTACGACCTCAGGGCCCGGCGGACGCGCTGAACATCCCGGCGGACGCGCCGGCCGGGCAGGTTCCCGTCACCCGGTGACATCCGTCCGGGGAGGCCCAGGACGCCGGGGAGGCCGCGGCCGGTCGCGGTCGCCGTGGAGCTGCGCGAGGCGATCCTGCAGCTTCGCGTGGCGGAACTGGTAGACCGGGCCCGCCTGGCGGAGCAGCCCCACCCGGTGGGCGTCCTCCAGCAGGCTCATCAGCCGGCGCGGCACGCGGCGCCGGAGGCGGAGCATCGACACCGCGACGAAGTAGATCGAGCTGGCCCCGGTGAACCCGAAGGTGAGCGTGAAGACCACCCCGCCCGCGACGCCGAAGGCCACCCCCGCCGCGACGCCGCCGGGCAGCCCGGAGAAGCCGTTCACCAGCGTTCCGGCGAATCCGAAGGCGAGGCCGAGCGCCACCCCGAAGGTGAGGGACCGGCCGTACACGAGCTGGAGGTCGCGCTGGAGCGTGATCAGGGGCGCCTGCGGCCGGGCGCTGGTCAGCGGGGTCGTCACCCATCCGTTCAGCCCGAGGGTGAGGCCCCCGACCGCCCCGACGACCAGGCCGTAGAGGACGAAGTCCCCCGTTTTCGAGCCGATCCCGGCGACGCGCCACAGGGCGAAGGCGGCGAGCATGCCGACGGGCAGGACGATGACGAGCCCGAGCGCGAAATGCTCGGCGACCTTGCGGAGCTGGCCGCGTAACTTCAGGTTCGCGTACGCCGGTTCGAGCGACGAGCCCTTCATCCGCTCCAGGATGAACCCGCCGGTGAGGCCGCCCACCAGCCCGCCGACGGGCCCGCCGGCGAGGCCGAAAAGCAGCGCGTCGCGCAGGCTGCCCTCGTGCGGGCTCCTGAGCGCGACGACGGCGTCGCTGATCAGGCCCACCGTCACGCCGACGGTCAGCCCGACGGTCACCCCGCCGACCAGGATGCTCCAGCGCCGCGACACGGCGCGGTGCAGGTGCCACCAGCGGAAGTCCCGGGTGTCGCCGGCCGACATGTGATGCGCGATGAACGACAGCCAGCGCTTGGCGTCGTCCGGGTTCCATTCACGGCGCGGCCTGAACGGATGGTCGTGATCATGCGGATCGGCGGTGTCCTGCTCGGGGGGAATGGCGGCGAAGGTCGCCTGGACCAGGTTGTCGAGCAGATGCTCGGTCACGGCGTCCGCCGTCGGGAAGCGCGCGGCGTCGCACAGCCTGGCCGGGTCCGCCCGGGTCTCGATGTAGACCTTGCCCAGCAGCCACAGCACGAGAGGCGTGGACAGGGCCCGCGCGATCGGGCCGTCCGGGTCGTCCTTGACGGCGGACAGCACGCCCGCCCAGGCGCCCGCCTGTCCCGGCGCCAGGCGGTTGCGGACATACGCGATCACGTCGGAGCTCTTCACGGGACGCGGCTCGATGACCGCGCCACCGGCGAGCACGTCGCCGCCGGGGAGGCTGACGGCGGTCTGGTACTCCGACGTGCGGCAGGTGAGGATCACCGCCTTGGTGGCCGGCGCCGCGTTGAGGGCGGAGAGCACCAGCGGCCGCACCTGGCGGGGCAGCTCGTCCAGGCCGTCGAGGACCGGCAGCACGCGCCGGTACGCGACGAGGCCGCGTGCGGCGTCGGGCCCGAAGTCGGGGGCCCGCAGAGCGGGGTAGTTCTCCCGCAGCCGCCTGCTCAGCCACCTGTGCACGGGCTCGGCTCCCGGGTCCCAGCCCGACATCGACAGCAGTACGGGGACCGGGTCGCCGGGCTGGGGCTCCTCCAGCAGCTCCCTGAGCAGCAGCACGGCGAGGGTGGTCTTGCCCATGCCGGGCTCCCCCAGGATCACCAGGCGCCGCCGGGCCAGCTTGCGGAAGCGCTCGGCCATCTCCGGCATCCGGTCGGTCCGCCCGTCGAACCGCACCCGTCCGAGTCCGAACCACGAGCGGAGGAATCTCGGCCGGTCGACGCGGTCGTCCTGGTCCATCACGTCGAGGCCGGAGATCCGCCAGCGGACCGGCAGCGGCGTCGGGTCGTCCAGCTCCCGGATGAGGATCTCCTCGCGCCACTGGGCCCGCACCAGCGTGCGCAGTGCCTGCTCCGCCCGATCGACCTGGTCGGGGCTGCTCGTCCTGCCGGGCTGCTGCTGCCGCAACATGGTGACCACCGTCGGGATCACCGTGAAGACGCCGAGGGCGACGCTGGCGAGCTGGGCCCAGTTGACCGCCGTGGCCGATTCGGACAGCTTCGCCAGGGCGTAGCTGATGCCGGCGATGACCGCGACGCCGGCGACCGGGACCGCGACGCGCCGCCACCCGGGCCAGGCTCTCATCCCCACATGGTGACGCGCGGGTGATCACGTGACAAGATTTGGCCGGATACGGACACCTTCGCCGTGAATCGGCTCGTCGGGCATGCCGCCGGGGCTCAGTTCGCGCGCGAGGACCGCGCCCTGAGTGCCGGCCGCGCACGCGGGGACGTCCCCGTACGGCGCTCGGTGACCAGGAAGACCGCACCCAGGACCAGCAGCAGGCCCGGGGGCATGCTCCAGCTCAACGGCTCCCCGAGAAACACGGTCCCCCACAGCAGGCCGAACAGCGGGACGAGGAAGGTGACCGTCAACGCCCCGGCCGGGCCGACCCTCTTGACGAGCTGGAAGAACACCACGAATCCGAGCGCGGTGCAGGCCAGCGCCAGGACGAGCACGGCGACGACGATGCCGCCGGTGACGGCATGTCGCGGAGGCAGTGCCAGCGTGGGGAGCAGGAGGCAGGCGGCGGCGCCCAGCTGCTGTCCCGTCGCGGTGACCACAGGGTGGGTGTCGCGGAAGCGGACCTTGGCGTAGACGCCGCCCAGCGCGTAGAAGAGGGAGGCCAGCAGGCTCGCGAGCACGGCCAGGACCAGCATGCCGTCCAGGCGCAGCGGCCCCAGCCCGACCAGGACCGTCACCCCGGCGACGCCCAGCGCGACGCCCGCCAGCTGCATGCGGGAGGGACGGGTGCCCTGCCGGATCGAGGAGACGAGCAGCGCGAACAGGGGCGTCGTCGCGTTGAGAACGGCCGCCAGCGAAGCGGTGATCTTCATTTCGGCGGCGGCGATGAGGGTGAAGGGCACGGCCGCCATCAACGCGCCGAGAGCCAGGAATCCCCGGACGTCGCGGCGGAGGTCCGGGACCCTTCGCATGAGGACCGCGACCAGGAGCAGGCCCAGCCCGGCCACCAGCACGCGGGCCTCGATCATCGGTATCGGCCCGAGCACGGGAACCGCCTGACGCATGAACAGGAACGAGGCGCCCCACAGGGCCGCCACCCCCAGCAGCATCACCACGTCGATGATGGCCATCCGTCTCCCGCCTTCCCGCCGCCGTCGCGTGCCGTCCTTGATACGGGAGGATGGATGAATGAGGCAAACAAGTGCAGCTCATCTTGAGGATGAGGTGCTCTCATGAACCTGGCTCAGCTCCGCGCCCTGCGGGCCGTCCACGAGGCCGGCAGCGTCACCGGCGCCGCCGAACTGCTCGGTGTCACGCAGTCCGCGGTGAGCCACGCACTCACTTCCCTGGAGAAGGAGGTCGGCCTCCGGCTCGTCATCCGCGAACGGACCGGTTGCTGGGTGACCGAGACCGGTCAGCGCCTGATGCCGCACGTCACCGAGGCCCTGCGGCACATCGACCGGCTCACCGAGGAGGCCACGGCCGCCGCCGGGCTGGTCACCGGGCGGCTGCGGCTCGGCGCCTTCCCGAGCGCCTGCCGCCTTCTGCCGTCGATGATCCGCGCGTTCCGCAGGCTCCACCCCGCCGTCGAGGTCGTCCTCTTCGAGGGCACCGACCAGGAGGTCGACGAGTGGATCGACCGCCGGGTCGTCGAGCTGGGAGTGGTGACCGGTCCGCGTACGGATCTCCACACCGTCCCCCTGGCGGACGACGAGCTGCTGGCGGTGTTGCCTGTCGGGCACCCGCTGGCCGGTGAGCCGGACGTATCGCTGACCGAGCTGGCCGACGACTCGTTCCTGCTGTCCAGCGGCGGCTGTGAGCCGCTCATCCGGAGCCTGTACCGGCAGCGGGGGCTTCCCCTGGAGCCCGCGCACAAGATCCGCGACATGACGACGTTGCTTGCCATGGTCCGTGAGGACCTGGGCGTCAGCCTGGTCCCGTCGCTCGCGCTCGGTGACGAGGAGGGCGGCGTCGCGACGCTGCCGCTCCGCCCGCGCGCCCCCAGGAGCCTGCTGCTCGCCGCCAGGTCGGCCGCCGATCTGAGCCCGGCGGGGAAGGCGTTCCTGGAATCCGTGCCCCGGGACGCCGCCACGGCCGGCGTGGGAACCGGCCCGCTCGGCGAGGGGCTCGCACCGGCTCACCTCCGGACGAGGAAACGCCGGCCCGATGTGCGTCCTCAGCCGGCGGCCCCGAGGCGATCTAGTCCCGCCTGAACCTCAGGACGGCGCGGGACGAATCGCTGCTCACAAGCACCAGCCGGAGCCCGTCCACCCGGACCGGCATGTCCGGGGTCAGCGACATCTCCGCTTCGTCATGGCAGCGGCCGTTGACGCAGGACCCTGAGACGCTGACGTTTCCTCCTCCCTGGACGTGCAGGCCCCCCGTGTGGCCTTCGAGAGCAAGCCTGATGTAGCCGTCCCCGAGCGAGACGACGGTGACGGAGTCGACCCCGAACTTGGGGTCGACCTTCAGCCGATCATCCCGGCGCACCTCCACTTCGCAGTCGCCGTCCCTGCACGCCGCGAGATCGGTGGAATGGGGGGTCGCGGAAGGGCTGGACCGCTCCCCGACCGCGATCGGCGTCGCCGTCGCGGCGCTCGTGGCTCCGGCGCTTGCTCCGGCGCTTGCTCCGGCGGCCGCCGTTTCGGCCGTCGCCACCGGAGTGGCCGGTCCCACCGGCGTCCCCGGCGACCCGCACCCGGAGACGAGTGCGGTCATCGTGACGGCGATGAAGCCGGCCAGGCCGGCTTTTCGGCAAACGGCATTTTTCCGGAGATCATCGGCGGATATCCGCGGTTGAATCGCCATCCGACGTACAACCCTCTTCCACATCTGTCGCGCGAACAGTTCACCCGGGCGAACCCCGGCATCGGCGGTTTCTTCCCCTCCGACCTGCGAATCAACCAGAGAGCACCGAACGCGACACGAAGGTTAGGGACATGTCCCATAAATTCGTCCAGGTGGCCCTGCCGATGATCGGGGGCAGGCAGCCGGTGGCTCCCAAAGGGCAACGATCGAGCCTCGGTAAGATCACGACCGTTGTTTTGAAGGCTTTTTGCCTTCTAGCTTGGGATTATGAGGGGCTGGCTGAAGGCCGCGATGGTCGGCGTGGTCGTAATGGGTGCCACGGCATGCTCCCCTCCGCTCAGGGGAGTGAGTGGGCTCAGCGTTGATGCGGACGGCCATCCTATTATCGTCATGGCGTGGTGCGACGGCGCGGCACCTGACGCGATTTACGTCTACCACGATGAAATTGCCCCCCTCTCCGGCACACCGAATTCCGCCACCTCGGGTGACCCTTCGGCGACCCCGAGCGTGGACCCACCCACCCGTTCAGTCGATGATGCTAAATTCACCGCTCCGGATTTACAGGGCCAGAACGCGTCGGTCCGTCTCGACGCCCCCGCCGACGGATGGACAGTAGAGCCGCAACCGCTCGTCCTGAAACCTGGCGTCACCTACATCGCGCTCGCAAGCCATGGGCGTGGAGCCGACATTGTGAACCTGCTCCAGGTCGGTTTCACCGCAGTGCAGGCGGCGCATCTCACACCGGGTCAGGTGCTTTTCCAAGGATGGGGCGAGCCACCATCGGAAGGTCCGATGGCCAGTGCGGCTTGGTTGGACCCTCTATCAGACAAGGTGATCAGCCGGGAGGAATTCAACCGGAAGATCCAGGAATCACGCTATTGCTGACCGGCAACCGCTGCCGGTCATGTCTCAAAATCAGACAGCGACGGAGCCCGTAAGTGGTGCCGCTGTCCAGGCGTTAGATGCGGGCTGCTCTGAAGCCGCGAATGCCAGACAAGAAAAGCAACAGCGACCGCGGACAGGAATGAGACGGCGCCGCCCCGCTCCCTTTCCGGAGCGGGACGGCGCCGCGACAAACGATCAAGCGTCAGGTCAGTGGTGACCGTTGTGCTTCTGGGTCCAGGGGCCGGTGATGGCGAAGACGTAACCGGGGGTCTGGATGTTGGCGAACAGGATCTGGCCGTCCTGGCTGAACGTCGGGCCGGTGAACTCGCTGTCGTTGAGCTCGTTGCGCGCCATCGGGTAGGGCTTGCCCTTGTCGGTGACGCCGACGAGGTGCGACACGCCCTCGCCGTCCTCGGCCAGGATGACCCCGCCGTACGGCGAGACGGTGATGTTGTCCGGCCCGTCGTAGTTGGTGTCCTGCTCGGGGTCGGGGTTCACACCGAAGATGGTCTTGAGGGTGATCGTCTCCGACTCGGGGTCGTAGAACCACACCTGGCCGTCGTGCTCGTTCACGCTTCCGTCGGTGTGCCGTGCGTAGCTGGCGACGAAGTAGGCGCCGCCGTCGGCCCACCAGGCGCCTTCGAGCTTGCGGCTGCGGGTGATCTGGTCGTTGGTGAACTGGTTGCGGACGGAGACGGTCTTGGCGTCCCGGTCCGGCACGTCGACCCACTCGACCTTGTACTTGGTGCCCGGCTGGGTGGCCTCGGACAGGTCGGCGATGTGCTTGCTGCCCTTGCGGGCCTTCAGCGCCTGCAGGGTGCCCGCGGTGTCGCCTCCGGCGCCGAGCGCCAGCGCTCGCAGCGCGCCCTTGCCACCCCGGAAGTGCTTCGGCGGGGTCCAGCGGTAGTAGAGCCCGTTCGGGGTGCTCGCGTCCTCGGTCAGGTAGATCTCCGAGTTGCGCGGGTTCACGGCGACGGCCTCGTGGGAGTAGCGGCCGAGGAACTTCAGCGGGACCGGGTTCTGGTTGGCGGCGCGGTCGAAGGGGTCGACCTCGAAGACGTACCCGTGGTCCTTCTGGAACGCGCCTCCGGCGCGCTGCTCGGTCTCCTCGCAGGTGAGCCAGGTGCCCCAGGGGGTGATGCCACCGGCGCAGTTGTTGTGCGTGCCGGCCACGCTCACGTACTCGCGGACCCGGTTGCCGTGCTTGTCGACCTCGATGTTGGTCGTGCCGCCGTGGGCACCCGGGTCGTAGGTCAGGCCGGGCAGGGCCGGCACGCCGTACGGCTCGCCGCCGCCGATCTCGTGGTTGTTGACCAGGACGAAGCCCTTGGGGCCGCGGAAGCAGCCGGTGCCGTCGGCGTCGCTCGGGGTCGGCTCACCGGACTCCAGCACCGTCTTCCCCGCCTGGGCCACGATCTTGTAGGAGAAACCGGCCGGGAGGGCGAGCAGCCCGGCGGGGTCGGCGACGACCGGGCCGTAGCCGGCCGTCTTGCCGCGACCGGCCTGGGCCGCCTGCGCGGCGGCGGGGCCGGCGATCGCCTCGATGCTGCCGACGATGGCGATGCCGAGACCACCCACGGCCCCGGATCGGATGAGGTCACGGCGAGAGAGGGAGGAGGTCACAGATCGTACCTTTCGTGCATACGGTAGGTATGAGATCCAAACTTCCGGGTCTTAACGCCTCCTTCCTTGATCCGTACGACTCGGTGAACACGCGGCAACGATGGCACGATCGCCGCGCCCGCGGGCCGCTCATGACACATCCGGCCCGGCCGCCGGGCCGCCCTCACTCCCCCTGAAGCGCGGTGACGATGGTGTCGGTGTTGTGCTCCTCCATCTGGAGGTAGGTCGCGCCGGCCGAGCCCTTGGGGCCGAGTGTGTCGCCGTACAGGGAGTCCTCGCCCGCCTCGACCTTCACGCCGGCCTCGCGGCCGATGGCCTCGGCCGTCTTCGGCGGCAGGGACGACTCGGAGAAGATCGCCGTCACGCCGGTCGCCTTGATCTTGGCCACCAGTTCGGAGATCTGCCGGCCCGACAGCTCGGCGGAGGTGTCGAAGCTCGGGATGATCGATCCGACGAACGTCAGGTGGTAGCGGTCGACGTAGTAGCCGAACGCGTCATGGTTGGTGACCAGCTTGCGCCGCTCCGCGGGGAGCGCGCCGATCTTCCGTGCGATGTCCGCGTCCAGCGCGTCCAGCTTCGTGCCGTACGCCGCGAGGTTCGCCGCGAAGTACGACGCGTCCGCGGGATCGGCCGCCGCGTACGCCTTCTCGATGCCGGTCGACATGATCTTGGCGTTCAGCGGGTTGTGCCAGATGTGGGGATCACCGGCCGCCTCCTCCTTCGAGCCGTCGCCCTTCCGGACGGAGACGCCCCGGCTCGTGTCCACGACGGTTCCGGAGAAGCCCGATGACGAGATCACCGCGTCCAGCCACCTCTCCAGGCCCACGCCGTTCTTGACCACGACGTCGGCGTCCGCGACCGCCTGGATGTCGGCGGGCGACGGCTCGTAGTCGTGCGGGTCGATGTTGGGCTTGAGGATCTGGGTGACCTTCGCCCTGTCACCGCCGATCTGGCGGGCGAAGTCGGCGACCTGGGTCGTGGTGGCCACGACCGTGAGCGTCTTCGCCGCCGCGCCGGCCGTGGACGCGGAGGCCGCGCCGTCGGCGGGCGATCCGCACGCGGCGGTCAGCAGGGCGATCAGCAGGGCCATGAGCAGGGCGATCGGCGCGGAGCCGGCGAGAACGGCGCCGCGCCGGGCCGGGGTTGCGGGCATGGGGGTTTCCTCCGGATGTGTCTGGCAGGGCGTCGCCTGGCATCCTCATCCGAATGAAAATGATTGTCAATTTCATCGCCATGTCGTACGGTATGGCCATGTCGCACGGTGGGGCGATGAGAGGGTCAGCCTCCGAAGACGTACCGGTCGAGGAAGTCGTTGGAGAACTTGCCCGCGGGGTCGTAGTCGCGCGCCAGCTTCCGGAAGTCGCCCATCCGCTCGTAGCGAGAGCTCAGCACCTCCGGCGCGACGGTGAACAGCTTCCCCCAGTGAGGGCGGGCGTCGAACGGCGCCAGGCACTCCTCGATCAGGGCCAGCACCGGCAGCACCGCCGCCGTGTCCTTGATCCACGTGAAGTGGACGGCCACCGTGTCACGGCCGTAAGAGGGGCTCAGCCACAGGCCGTCCGCGGCGACCGTGCGGACCTCGGAGATCTGGAGGACCGGGGCGATGCGGTCCCGGACGCCGTCCAGGGCACGCAGCGCGTCGACCGCGTGCCGCCTCGGCAGCAGGTACTCCGCCTGGAGCTCCTCCCCGCTGCTCGGCGTGAAGTCGGGGCGGAAATGCGGAAGCCGTTCGAACCAGGGGCCCGGGACGCCCATCTGCTCGGTGCAGTTGACGGTGGGCATCCCGGGCACCGGATGCCGGGGGCCGTCGGCGGGCACGGCTCCGAAAAGGCTCGGGACGGAGGCTGCCGGGGCCTGGTCCGTGCGCTCCTTCACCCAGACCTGCCCGATCCGGGAGGTCCGCCAGTCGGTGAACAGGCTGACGCTGTAGGCGGCGGAGGTGAGCTCGGCGTAGTGGTCCTCCAGGGCCTCGAAGGGAAGCCCTTCGTACACGCGCTGCCGCACCTCGAAAGCGGGCACCAGGTCGAGCGTGAGGGTGACGACGACGCCCAGGGCTCCCAGTGCCACGACGGCCCCGTCGAACCGGTCGCCGTCCGCGTCGCGGCTCAGCTCGACGAGATCGCCGTCCGCGGTGACCATCTCGATCGCGGAGACGGCCGTGGCGAGGTTCCCGGCGGTGTCTCCCGAGCCGTGGGTGCCCGTGGCGCAGGAGCCGGCGACGGAGATGTGGGGCAGGGACGCGAGGTTGGCCAGCGCGTAGCCCTCTGCGTGCAGGCGGCGGCCGAGCTCGGCGTACCGCACACTGGCACCGACCTTGACGGTGCCGGACGCGCCGTCGATCTCCACGCCGGACGGCAGGCCGTCGAGCGAGATGAGCGAGCCCGGCGAGTCGGCGATGTCGTTGAACGAGTGGCCGCTGCCCAGCGGGCGGATCTTGGGGCTTCGCCCCACCAGGCTCCGTACCTGCTCCAGAGAGGTCGGCCGTTCGACGCGCTCCGCGCCGAACGTGATGTTGCCCGCCCAATTTGTCACGTTATTAGTCAATTGTGTGACTTTCTCTAGCCTCGCCGCATACCTGAGGGATCGTCTCACTCGCGGGAAAGGTGGGGAAAGCCGGGTCGCTTCCAGTAACGTGCTGCCCCATGGTGCGCTGGATCTGGGCGTTCATCGACCGTCCCCTGCATCGGTTCGAGGAGAGCGCCGCCTTCTGGACCGCGGTGACCGGTACGCGGGCGTCGGCCCGCCACGGCGACCACGAGGAGTTCTCGACGCTGGTCCCCGAGGCCGGCGACGCGTACGTGGAGCTGCAAGGGGTGTTCGATGAGGGCGGGGCCCACATCGACCTGGAGGTCGAGGACGTCCCCGCCGCCGTGGCGCGGGCCGCCGGGCTCGGCGCCACCGCGATCGCCGACCACGAGAGCTGGGTCGTCATGCGCTCGCCGGAGGGCCGGCCGTTCTGCCTGCTCCCCTGGTCCGGAGGGTCGCGACGGCCCCCCGTGACGGACGGCAGCCGGCTGGACCAGGTCTGCCTCGACATCTCCCCGTCGGCGTACGACGAGGAGGTCGCCTTCTGGGAGGCGCTGACCGGATGGCCGCTGCACCAGGGGGCCCTGCCCGAGTACATGGTGCTCCGGGCCCCCGGCATGCCGATCCGGATCCTGCTCCAGCGGCTCGGACGCGACCAGGCCCCCACTCAGGCCCCCACTCAGGCCCCCACTCAGGCCCCCACCGCCCACATCGACATCGCCTGCGCCGACGCGGAGGCCACGCGCGCCCGGCACGAGAGGCTGGGGGCGGCGGTCGCCCGGCGCGAATCCCGCTGGATCGTCATGCGTGATCCGGCCGGCGGCGTCTACTGCCTGACCGACCGGGACCCCGAGACGGGCTCGCTGCCCACCTGACCCCGCCTTCCCCCTCCTGGCGCGTGCGGGCGTGATGATTCAGCCTGAGTGCGCGACGGAGATCCCGGGGAGTCTGCCCCTCCACGGCATCGCCTCCTCCAGCCGGGCCGCGATCCGCAGCAGCAGGTCCTCCCGGCCGTAGGGGGCCACGAACTGCACCCCGATCGGAAGCCCACCCTCGCTCCAGCCCAGCGGAAGGCTGATCGCCGGATGGCCGGACACGTTGAAAACCATCGTGAACGGCCCGAAGTCGAAGATCCTCCGTAGCCGCTCGGTCAGCGTGAGCCCGTCCTCGCCGTACCGGACCGTGCCGTGCGGGGCGGGCAGGCGCGCCAGGACCGGCGTGACGAGCAGGTCGTGGTCGGTGAAGAACGCGCTCACCGACCGGGTGACCTGGTTCTGCGCATGGAAGCCGACGATCAGGTCGAGCGCGCTCGTCTCCCGCGCGACCTGGAGCAGTCGCCGCGTCTGGCCTTCCAGCTTCGCCGGATCGGGCTCCCCGGGAGCCAGCAGCATCGTCGAGGCGATCGCGACGGCCTGCGTCTCCATGGCCCTCATCGCGGCCTCCCAGTCCACCACCGGGCTGCCGCACGTGACACGGTGCCCCATCTCCTCCAGCACCGCTCCCACGGCCACCGCCGCCGCGGCCACCTCCGGGTCCACCGCCGCTCCCGACCACGCCTCGGTGGTCACCGCCACCCGGAGCACGCCGGGGCCCGCCGAGACCTCCGCCGAGTACGGCCGGCGCGGCGGCGGCGCCGTGTACTTGTCGCCCACCCCTGGCCCGTGCACAGCGTCGAGCAGACGTGCCACGTCCCTGACGGTCCGGGTCAGCGCGAACTCGTAGGCCATGCCGAACATCGGCTCGCCCATGTCGGGGCCGCTCGTCACGCGTCCCCTGCTCGGCTTGAGCCCGACCAGGCCGCAGCAGGAGGCGGGGACGCGGATCGAGCCGGCGCCGTCGCTCGCGTGGGCGAGCGGCACGGCGCCCGCCGCGACCAGCGCGGCCGCGCCGCCGCTCGACCCGCCGGCCCCGAGCTCCGGATCCCAGGGGTTGCGGGTGACGCCGTACCTGGCGGACTCGGTGGCGAAGTCCATGACCATCTCCGGCACGGTGGTCACGCCCAGCGTGGCGAGCCCGGCGGCCCTGAATCTCCGCATCAGATCGGTGTCGTGGTGGGCCACCACACCGTGGAGCGCGTTGCTGCCGATGGTGAAGGGGACGCCTTCGGCCACCGGGCCGTGATCCTTGATGAGGAAGGGCACGTCGCCGAAGGGGCCGTCGCCGGAGTGGTCCAGCGCGCGCTCGAACACCGGCATGGTCAGCCCGTTGAGCCTGGCGTCGGCCCATTCCAGCGCGCGTCTCGCGGCCGACTCGACCTCGGCCGCTGTGACCTCGCCCCTGCGGATCAGGTCGCGCAGCCCCGTGGCGTCCTGACGCGCGTACTCGTACGGTTCCATGGCTTCTCCCTGTTCTTTACGGCTTTCAGCGTGGGCGTGGGGAACGGCGACCACATCAGCGGTGGCACTGAGATCCACCTCTGAACCGTGGGCCGGCGCTGCCAGACTGGAGGGATGGCCGGCACAGTGGACGCCTTCGTCGGGCGGGAAGGCGAGACGGCGATCCTGCGTGAGGGCATCGCCGGCGCCCGTGACGGACGGGGTGGGGTCGTCCTGGTATCGGGGCCCGCGGGGATCGGCAAGTCACGGCTGGTGGAAGAGGCGGTCGCCCGCGAGGCGGCGGTGGCATGGGGCCACTGCGTCGCCGAGGACGGCGCGCCGCCGCTGTGGCCCTGGCTCCGGGTCATGGAGCAGGTCTGCTCGCGGCCCCATGTCCTCCTCCACGACCTCGAGATCGGCGCCTTCACGGGATTCGGCGACCGCCCCCACCCGGCCGCCGCCGATCAGGAGAGCGTGGAACCGGCTGCCGCCACCCTGGCCGCCGCCGCTCCGACGGCCATGGAGCCGGTGCGCGGGCAACCGGCCGACGTTGATCCGGCCGCGTCGGCGTCGGTGCGTTTCCGGAGGCTCGCCGCGCTGACCGGCGTCCTGCTCGGTGCCGCCGAGGACGCCAAGGGTCTCGTCGTAGTGATCGAGGACCTTCACGACGCCGACGAGGCGTCCCTGGCGATGCTCCGGCACGTCGCCCTTGAGGCGGCCGGCTCGCGGCTGCTCGTGGTGGCGACGCACAGGAGCGGCGGCGGGCGCGCATCCGGCTTTCTCGCGACCGTGGCCGACGTCTCGCGCTGCCGTGCCGTAAGGACCGTCAGCCTGCCGCCGCTCACCCGCGAAGAGGTCGCGCGGCTCCTTTCCAGCCTGCCGGGCGGAGCAGCGGCGGCCGGCCAGGTGCACCGGCGCACCGGCGGCCTGCCGCTGCTGGTCGCGGCGATGGCCCGCGCGATCGGCACAACAGAGCACCCGACCACGACAGAGCACCTCAGCACAGCGCAGCACGGCGACGGGGCCGGGGACGGTGGCCCGTCGCCGCCCCCCGCCGATCTGTCCTTTCTGGTGCTGGGCATGCTGAAGGGACTCGATCCGGCCGTACGCCGCACGGCCGGCCTGGCCGCCGTGCTCGGCGACGACCTCGATGTCGAGCTGCTCGCCGACGTCGCCGGCCTGACAGCGGCCACGGTGGCCGGTCACCTGGACGCGCTCACGGGCGCCGGGCTGCTTGCCCCGGCCGGCGGAGACCCGGGACGTCAACGGTTCGCCCACTCCCTCGTACGGGAGGGCATCGTCGCGTGGACCTCCACCGGTGTGGCGGGGGCGGCGCACCGGCGGGCGGCCGTCTCGCTGGAGCGGCGGGCCGGATCCGGCCCCGCCCAGGCGGCGCGCGTCGCGGCCCACTGGCGGCAGGCGGGGCACGACGCGGAGGCGCTGCGCGCGTTCGTGCGATGGGCTCGGGCCGCCGCCGCACACGCCCGGTGGACGCCCGCCCCGGAGGAGGCGGCCCGCCTGCTCGGCCAGGCCCTGGAGGCGCAGGACCGCCTTGGAGCGGGGCCGGACGACCGGGCCGGGCTGCTAATCGAGCTGGCGACCGCCGAGGTGCTCGCGGGACAGGCGCGGCGGGCGGCGGCGCACTGCCGGGAGGCGGCGGAGGAGGCGCAGGCCGCCGGCCGCCTCGACCTGCTCGCCGCCGCGGCGCTCACCGTCGGGGGCGCGGGCGATCCCGACGTGCTCACGACGATGTCGGCACTGTGCGACCGGGCGCTCGCGGCCCTCGAAGGAGGGCCGGACGCCGAGGGAGGCCGCGCCCGGCCCGCCGGCGTGGACACCACGACGACCCGCGCCAGGCTGACCGCCAGGAAGGCCTTCCTGGACGTGGAGGGCGACCGCGCGGCCGACCCCGGCGGCGTCTCGGCGCGGGCCCTGCGGCTGGCCGAGGAGTCCGGGGACCCCCAGGCCCTCCTCGACGCCGTGCAGGCGAGGGCCGGGGCCCTGGACGCCCCCGACTCCGTGGCCGAACGACGGCGGATGGGCGATCTCGCCATCCGCACCGGGCTGCGCACGGGCCGGCCGATGGCCGTCGTCCGGGGCCACCTGTGGCACATCGACGGCGCCTACCAGCTCGCCGACCTGGGCGAGGCGGACGAGGCGATCGCCGGGATCGGCGAGCTGGCCGGCACGACGCGGCTGCCGTCCGTCCGCTGGCACCACCTGCGTGCGGCGGCGGCGCGGGCGGCGCTCACCGGAAGCCTGGAACAGGCGCGGGAGCTGTCAGCGGACGCCGGGGAGATCGCGCGGCTGATGGAGGACCGGCTGGCGGCCTCGGCGACGGAGATCTTCACGGGGCTGCTCGCCCTCATGCGAGGAGATCCGCACGAGCTCCCCCGCGACCATCGGGAACTTCTCGCGGCGCTGCCTCGCATGCCGGTCATCGAGGCGGCCCGCTGCGCGTTCCTGCACCTGGAGGGTGATCGTGAAGAGGCCCTCGCGCGCTACGAGCACCTGCGGCTGATGTTGCGCGAGCCGCCCCGGGGGTTGCGTGCCTTCGGGCTCCTGCAGTACCTCACCGAGCTGGCCGAGGCGTTCGGCGACGCGGAGGCCGCCGGCTGGGCGTACGCGCTGTGGGCGCCCTGGACGGCGGCCGGCGGCCTGCCCGGAAGCGCCCACAGCATGTGCGGGGGCGCGGCGGCCAGGGGCGCGGGGCGGATGGCGGCCGTCATGGGACGGCTCGACGAGGCCGCAGGCGCGCTGCGCTTCGCCGCGGAGGTCAACCTGCGTCTCGACGCCAGACCGTGGCTGGTCCACACGTGGATCGATCTGGCGGAGGTGCTGGTGCGCCGTGCCGCGGCCGGCGATCTCGCCGAGTCGGAGGCGCTGGCCCGCCGCGCCACGGTCGAGGCCCGGCGGCTCGGCCTGCCGGGTCCGCTCGCGCGGGCCGGCGGGGTGGCCGCGTCGCTGGAGGCGCGCCGGCGCGACCCGCTCACCGCGAGGGAACGTGAGGTGGCCGGGCTCGTGGCACAGGCGATGACCAACCGGCAGATAGCCGACCGGCTGGTTCTCAGCGAGCGCACCGTCGAGAGCCACGTGCGCAACATCCTCGCCAAGCTGGGCTGCGTCACCCGCACCGAGCTCGTCGCCCGGCTCCTCGGGGGCGCGTCTTAGCCCGTACAGGACTCCGTCCGGCGGACCGCCTACTGAACGGCTCCCAGGTAGGCGGCGTCCCGGGCGTCGGTCACGGCCATGTGGCCGGGCGCGTGGCCGATCGCGAACGGCGGCCGCGCCCGCGCCACCGCGGCCTGCGGCGTCACCCCGCACGCCCAGAAGACGGGCAGCTCCCCCGCGCGCACCTCGACGGGGTCGCCGAAGTCCGGGCGGGACAGGTCGGCGACGCCGAGCGCGGAAGGGTCGCCGACGTGCACGGGGGCGCCGTGGACGGCGGGATAGCGCGCGGTGATCCGGACGGCGTGCGGCACCAGGCCGGCGGGCACCGGGCGCATCGACACCACCATCGGCCCCGACATCCGCCCCGCCGGCCGGCACTCGCGATCGGTCAGGTACATCGGCACGTTGGTCCCGGCCTCGATGTGCCGTACGGGCACGCCCGCCTCCATGAGCGCCGCCTCGAAGGTGAAGCTGCAGCCGATCAGGAAGCAGACGAGGTCGCCGCGCCACCGGGACCGCACGTCCGTGACCTCCGCGACCCGCTCGCCGTCCTCATAGATCCAGTACGCGGGCAGATCGGTGCGCAGATCCCCCGCGAAGAGCGACGCCGAGGTCTCGCCCGGCTCGGTCACGTCGAGCACGGGGCACGGCTTCGGGTTGCGCTGGGCGAACAGGAGGAAGTCGTACGCGTAATCCTTCGGCAGCGCGATCAGATTGGCCTGCGTCCAGCCGGAGCACCAGCCGGAGGTGGGGGTCGCCAGCCCCTCACGGAACAGGGCGCGGGCCTCGTGGGGGGACAGGCCGGCGGGGTCCAGCATCGTCGTGCCCTTTCTGCCGCCATCGACAACGGGTCGATGAACGCCATTCCCCCCGCCGGGCCCCCGCAGCCGTCCCACCGCCGCAGGCGACGGTGCCGAATGCCGTCAGGCCATGGGCACGCGGAACACGAAACGGGCGCCGCCGCAGGGAGAGTCCTCGACGTGGACGGTGCCCGCGTGGGCGGCGGCGATGTCGCGGGTGATGGCCAGGCCCAGGCCGGCGCCCTGGGTGTCGAGCCTTCGGCTCTCCTCCAGGCGGGTGAAACGCTGGAAGATCCGCTGCCGGTCCCGGCAGGGGACGCCCTCCCCGTCGTCGGCCACGGAGAGGCATGCCATGCCGTCGTCCCCCCGCACCTCGACGGCGACGCTCCGGCAGGCGTGCCGCTGCGCGTTGTTCAGCAGGTTGGTGATCACCTGCTGGATCTGGTCGCGAGCGACTTCGACGGTCACCCCGTCCTCCAGGCTCAGCGTCGGCTGGAGCCGGTCGTCCCGCCTGCCGACCTCGTCCCTCACGAGCCGTCCGAGGTCGAGGGCTTCGCGCTGCTCATCCTGGCCCGCCCGCATGCGGGCGAGGACCAGCATCCCGGTGACGATGCCCTCCAGGCGGTCCACACTGCTGATGGCGCGGCCGACGAGCCGCGGCACGTCCGTCTCCCCCGGGTGCAGCCCCGCGTCCTCCAGCTCCAGGCGCAGCCCGGTGAGGGGGGTGCGCAGCTCGTGGGACAGGTCCGAGGCGAACCAGCGCAACCGGTCGCATCGATCGAGTGTCCTGTTGAGGTTCTGCACGAGGCAGGCGATCTGCCCGTCGACGCCGGGCTCGGAGAGCCGTGCGGACCGATCGCCCTCGTTGATCTTGATCAAGCCGGTGTTGATGACGTCCATGACCCTCTGGGTGTGCCGCCGCTCGACCAGGCCGGTGAGCACTCCGAAGCCGAGCGCCAGCAGAGCCGCCGCCCCGGTGAGCAGAATGAGGCGCCCGTGGGGCCCTTGGAGGAGCGGGTCATGGCGTACGCCGTATACAGGGTGGTTTGTCATGGTTTGCCCCTTGCCTTCCCCTGTACACTACGCACCCTTGGACCGTGCCAACGACCTGGGGAGGCGGTGCGGCAAGGCGAGCCCGCGAGATCAGAGATCGACGCCTCTGCCCGCCCTGTACGGCAGGAGCGACGCGATGGCCACGGTCGCGAAGTTGACCAGGACGGTGCGCAGAGCGCTGCTGCCCGACTCGGAGACGTGGAGCGGGATCACCAGACCCTCTCTCATCCACGTCGCCACCTCGTCCTCGGACGGCGCGTCGTCGTGCAGCCGCAGCGTCAGGTCGTGGGACTGGCCCGACATCCGGAGGTGGAGCTCACACGTGGGCTCGCTGTTGACCATGGTGACGCCGTTTCGACGGGATGGCTCACGGCGGAGTTCCGCCATGCTCCGAGCGTACTCGGCACGTGCGGCCCGGGGCGTCGCACGAGGCCGGCGCCGTGCGGCGAGGTAGAGTAGCAGTACCTCGGACTTTCCGTGCGTTGGCATCCACGTCTGCGTCGCCCAAGGCGAACCACACATCCGGCCCGACAGGGGCCGAGACGGGCCGGGCCACCGATGCCGCAGAAAGCACCCTTCTCTTCCATGCTCGTGCCCGATCCGGCCGTTTCCTCTCCGGCCTCTTCTCCGGGGCGCCCGCGGGCCTCCTCCGGCCGCGCCGTCATCGGCCGGGTGCACGGCCGCACGCCCTCCCCGGCCCCCCTACCGCCGAGACCCGTCCCGCGCGCACAGGCCGCACCGGCCCCGGCCGTCCCGCCGTACGCCACGGTGGTCCGGCTGGAAGGCGCGATCGACATCTTCACCAGCCACGCCCTGCGAGGCCGGCTGCTGCGCGCGCTGGAGACCAGCACGAAACTGCTCGTCTGCGACCTGGCCGGGGTGTCGTCCTGCGACACCGGCGGCGTGGCCGTCCTGATCGGCATCCAGCGCCGCGCCCGATCACTCGGCGTCACCGTCGCCCTGGCGGCCCCCGGCCCACAGATGCTCACGCTGCTGCGGGTCACGGGCCTCGACGGCGCATTCACCGTTTACGGGAACGTTCCGGGCTCCGGCGACGGAGGCGGCGCGGCACGCCTACCCTCCCTGGCGGGGGGCGGGGCGTGAGCGGGGTGGGCGCCACCGCCGTGCTGCCCGGCTACGACGGCACCTCCCCCTTCCCGGGAGCCGACGATCATCCGCCCATCGGCGCGGCCCAGCTGTGGGTCACGGCGGCGATCGCCGTGGTGCCGTTCGCGGCCCTGCTCGCCGGAGCCTGGCTCGCCTGGGGGAACGGCGTCTCGCCGGCCGACCTGATCCTGGCCGCGATCTTCTACGCCGTGACGGGGCTGGGGGTGACGGTCGGGTTCCACCGGCTGCTCACCCACGGGTCCTTCGCCGCCCGGCCGTGGCTGCGGGTGGCGCTGGCGATCGCCGGGTCGATGAGCTTCGAGGGCAACGTCATCGACTGGGTGGCCGCACACCGCCGCCACCACGCCTTCACCGACCGCCCCGGCGACCCGCACTCCCCCTACCGGTACGGCACCGGCCCGCGCGGGCAGCTGCGGGGGCTCGCCCACGCCCATCTGGGATGGCTGTTCCGCGGCGAGGAGATCCCCGCCGAGCGGTACGCGCCCGACCTGCTCGCCGATCCCGCGACGGTCAGGGTGGCGCGGGCGTTCCCCCTCCTGAGCGTCGCCTCGCTCGCGCTGCCGTTCCTGGCCGGCTGGATCATCAGCGGGGAGCTGTACGGCGGGTTCACGGCGTTCATCTGGGCGGGGCTGGTCCGCGTCGCCCTCCTGCAGCACGTCACCTGGAGCGTCAACTCCCTGTGCCACGTGATCGGCACCCGGCCCTTCACCACCCGCCGCCACGACCGCTCCACCAACCTGTGGCCGCTGGCGCTGCTGTCGTTCGGGGAGAGCTGGCACAACGGGCACCACAGCGAGCCGACCTGCGCCCGGCACGGCCTGGACCGGCGGCAGATCGACCTGTCCGCCGGGCTGATCCGCGGCTTCGAGCTCCTGGGCTGGGCGACCGACGTCCGATGGCCTGACGAGGACAGGGTGCGGCGGCGCCGCCGCACCGAGATGCCGGACCCTCGACACGAACGGCATGGGTCCGTGTAGTCTGGAGGGGCAAGAAGGTTGCAGTCGAAGTTTTGTACGCGTTACAACGCCTGCGGAGCTAGACAGCGGGCGTCGTCCGTACGGAAGCGAAGGCTTTCCATAAGGCGGTCGGTCGCAGCAGCCCGGGAATCACATACTGTGGATCTCGAGATCGTCTTAACAAGGAGAAAGCATGGCTCAGGGCACCGTCAAGTGGTTCAACGCGGAGAAGGGGTTCGGCTTCATCGCCCCCGACGACGGCACGGCTGACGTGTTCGTCCACTACTCCGCCATCGACGCGGGCGGCTACCGCTCGCTCGAGGAGAACCAGCGGGTCGAGTACAGCGCCGGCCAGGGGGCCAAGGGCCCGCAGGCGGAGAACGTTCGACCCCTCTAAACAGGCAGCGAGGCCGACGCCGTCCGGCGGACATCGTCGAAACCGAGCGGCGGCCACCTCCTCATGGACTCCTCGTCCCGGACGCGCATCGCGCGTCCGGGACGATCCTTTTTACCCGCATACCGGCCTTTTCCCAGCCCTGGCCCCCCGGCACACTGGGCGCCCGCATTCCGCATTCCGCATTCGGCGGCGCGGGCCGGAGCTCACGCCGGGGCGAGCAGATGCCGTCCCAGCCAGTCGACGACCGCTTCGACGTACGTCACCCGGTTGGCGGTCCGGCGGATCTCGTGCCCCTCGTCCTCGAACAGCAGCTGGTCGCAGGGCACCCCGCGCGCCCGGGCCGCCTGGATCACCTGTTCGGCCTCGTACGCGGGAACGTTGGTGTCACGGGCGCCGTGCACGACCAGCAACGGGGCGGTGAGCCGGTCGAAGGAGTGCAACGGCGACAGGGCCCTCAGCAGTTCACGGTCGGCGACCGGATGGCCGTACTCGCTGACGGCCGCGGCGGCGATCCACGGCTCGGTGCGGGCGTAGAAGGTGGCGAAGTCCGCCATCCCGCACACGTCGACTCCCGCCCGGAAGATCCTCGGATGGGTGACGAGCGCCGCCAGCGTCAGGTAGCCGCCGTACGAGCGGCCCATGCAGGCGATCCTGCCCGGGTCGGCCAGGCCGAGCCGTACGAGCTCGGCGGCGCAGTCGGCGACGTCGTCGATCGCGTGGAAGCGCAGCGCGAGATCGTCGGCGCCGCGGAATCGCCGCCCGAACCCGCTCGACCCGCGGACGTTCGGCGCGAACACCCCGATCCCGGCGGCCGGAAGGCTCTGGAACAGCGGGGTGAACTCGGGCCGGGCCTGCGCCTCCGGCCCCCCGTGCAGGTGGATCGCGAAGGGCGCCGGCCCCTCGACGCCGGGGGCCCGGTAGAGCCAGCCGCTGAGCTCCAGGCCGTCCCGCGCCCGGAAGGTCAGCAGCTCGGGCTCGGCGACCGCGGGGAGCCGCGCGGCACCGGCGACCTCCCGGTGACCTCCGGTGGTCAGATCGCACAGCACCACGTGTGACGGGCGCGCCGGCCCCTCGGCGGCCACGACGGCGAGCGAGCCGTCCCGCGACACCCGGACCGAGGTCACCACCTCGGCCGGCGGGGCCGGGAGCGGGCGCACGGCCCCGGTCTCCGTGTCGAGCGACTCCAGCGTGGACCTGCCCCCGTCGTTCCACACGAGGACGATCCGGCGGCCGTCGGCGCTCATCGCGAACTGGTCCAGCTCGGCGTCCCGGCGCTCGGCCAGCACGACCGGCTCGCCGTCCTCGCGCACCGCGAGCAGGGCCGCCCGGTCCCTCCCGGCGTCGGTCAGCAGGTAGGCGGTCGTCCCGTCGGGCGAGAGCGTGCCGTGATCGGTGGAGCCGGGCAGGCCCTCAAGCAGGGGCCGCATGCCGCCCCCGGGTGAGACCACGTACATCTGCCTGGCCCCCCGCGGGCCGCAGCGGACCAGCAGCCTGCGGTGGTCGCGGCTGATCGCGGCGGGGACCAGCAGCGGACCGGCCGCGACGACCTCGCGCCGTCCCGAGACGGCGTCGACGAGCACCGCCTCCGACCCGCCCGTCGCGGAGACCTCGCCGACCAGGAGCGTCTCCCCCCGCCCGGTCCAGCGGGCGAACGACGCCGACCCGCCCTCGGGCGCGGCGAGCGGGCGCAGGTCGCCGCCGTCGGGACGGACGGTCCAGATCTGCGCGTGCTCGCCGCCGCCGGGGATCACAAGCACGGCCAGGCGCCCTCCGGTGGGCGACCAGCTCACGTCGGCGGCGGGCTCGGGGCCGGTGTCCACCGGCCACGCCTCCCCGTCCCCCGCGAGGCCCCCAGAGGGGTCTCCCGCGAGGGGCTGGATCCACACTCGCGGCGAGCCGTCCCTGTCACTGATGTAGGCGACGGCGCGGGCGTCGGGTGCCAGGGCGGGGGTCTTGCAGGTCCACGCGCAGGGGCTCGTGTCCGCCGCGATGCGCGGGCGGACGCCGAGGATTTCCGTCATCGGACTCCTTGCTTGTCGTCACAGCTCACCGAGTCCAAGTTGCCACACCCCGGCCACCGCCTCGGCCGTCCGGAACCACGCGCCGCGAATCCGGCGTACGGACTGCTGGGAGCGGGCCCCTCGGGGATGACGCGGCCGCGCGGGCGGCGGCCGGCAGCAGACGGCGCAACGGCCGGGAACGCCGCCCGGTCCGACATCGGCGTTGACGTTTGTTGGAACGCTAAGCAAACTAAATCAGCGAACTCCGGCAAGATCGGGCTCGCGGCACCGCAGAGGACTTTCCCACCTGACGCCCCTCCCGGAAGGTCACATGAAGCTCAGACACCTGTCCGCCGCGCTGGCGGCGTCGCTGGTCCTCCTCCCCCTGGGAGGCCCGGCCGGCGCGCGGGCGAGCTCGGCGGAGCCGGCGCGATCCACCGCCTCCGCCGGCCAGTCGCCCGCCGTCGCCTACGACCACTACTCGCTGACGATCGACGGCCGGCGCGTGATCGTGCAGGCGGCCGAGTTCCACTACTTCCGCCTGCCCAGCCCCGGCCTGTGGCGCGACATCATGGAGAAGCTCAAGGCCGGCGGGTTCAACGCCGTCTCGATCTACTTCGACTGGGCCTACCACTCGCCCAAGCCCGGGGTGTACGACTTCACCGGCGTCCGCGACGTCGACCGGCTGCTGCGCACGGCCGAGCAGGCCGGCCTGTACGTCATCGCCCGCCCCGGGCCGTACATCAACGCCGAGACCACCGGCGGCGGCTTCCCCGCATGGCTGAAGAACGTGCCCGGCCGGGCCCGCAGCAGCGCCCCCGGCTTCACCGAGGCCTACCGCGACTGGCTCGCCCACATCAACCCGATCATCGCCAGGCACCAGATCGGCGAGGGCGGCTCGGTCATCCTCTACAACGCCGAGAACGAGTACGCCGTCGCCACCGACGCCGCGTACATGCAGGACATCCAGGATCAGGCCAGGGCCGCCGGAATCGACGTGCCGATCACGACCAACGACTGCTGCGACGCGGGCAGCTGGACCTCGACCTGGGCGACCGGGCCGGGGGCCGTGCCACTCCCCGGCGTCGACGACTACCCCCAGTCGTTCGAGTGCCAGAACGCCGAGAGCGTGTGGGGCCCGTGGGGAGAGGGGCTGACCGAGCGGCTGCGCGACGACATCCCCGTGTTCGCCGCCGAGTACCAGGCCGGGGCGATCGACCTCGACAACGCGGGCTACGACCGGTGCCGCGAGCTCACCGGCCCGGCGTACATGAAGTTCTTCTACAAGTCGAACCTCATGGTGGCCGGCGCGACCATGTTCAACTACTACATGGGGTACGGCGGCACCAGCTGGGGCTGGCTCCCCCAGCCCAACGACGTGTACACCTCCTACGACTACGGCGCGGCGATCACCGAGGCGCGCCGGCTGACGCCGAAGTACGACGAGTTCAAGCGGCAGGGCTACTTCCTGCAGGCGGTCACGCCGCTGGCCAAGACCGACGCGGCCGCCGCCCCCACGTCCGACAACGCCGCCGTGCAGGTGGTGGCCCGGGCCAACCCCGACAACGGAACACGGTTCGCGCTCGTCCGGCACACCGACCGCGCGGCGACGGCCACCGACTCGGCGACGCTCACGTGGACGACGGTGGACGGCACCTACGCGCTCCCCGTCCAGGTGAAGGGCCATGACGCCCATGTCCTCGTCGGCGCGTACGACCTGGGCGGCCAGCGGCTCGCGGCGTCCAGCTCCGAGATCATGACGCACATGTTCACGGGCGACCGGGACGTCGCCGTGCTCTACGGCGCCGAGGGCTCCCCCGGCGCGACGGTCCTGCGCTACACCTCCGAGCCGAAGGTCACCGTGCTGGAGGGGCGGGTCCGCTCGTCGTACTCCTCCGGCGACCTGCGCCTCGACTACTCGCACGAGGGGCTCGCCCGGGTGCTGGTGTCCGGCGGCGGACGGCGCCCGCTGCTGCTCCTGATCGGCACCGACGAGACCGCGGCCGCGTTCTGGCGGGCCGACACCGAGGCCGGGCCGATCCTGGTCCGCGGCACCTCCCTTCTGCGGTCCGCCACCGTGACGGGCCAGGTCGTACGGCTGGAGGCGGACTACGCCGAGGCCGGGAAGGTCGAGGTCTTCGGACCGGCGCCGGCCAAGCGGGTGCGGCTCGGCTCCACGGAGGTCGCCGCCGGGCGGACGCCGAGCGGGTCGCTGCTGGTCACCGCCCCCGGTCCCCGGGCGGTGCACCTGCCCGCACTCACCGGCTGGCGCGGCCACGCCGAGGCGCCGGAGGCCGCGCCGGGCTTCGACGACTCCGGGTGGACCGTCGCCGCCAAGACGACGACCGAGAGCCCGCTCAAGCCGAAGACGCCGCCCGTCCTCTACGCCGACGACTACGGCTTCCACTACGGCAACGTGTGGTACCGGGGCCGGTTCACCGCCACCGGGACCGAGACGCAGGTCGACCTCAACGCCATCACCGGACGCCGGGGCGACTATCTGGTCTGGCTGAACGGCCGCTACCTCGGCTGGGCGGCGGGCGGCGTCCAGGCGGACGCCGACACCCCCAACCCCGACCCCGGGCCCGGCCACTTCGCCGTGCCGGACGGGCTGCTGAAGCCCGGCCGGCCCGCCACGCTGGCGGTGCTCGTGCAGAACATGGGCCACAACGACGACTGGACGGCCGACGACAACCGGTTCAAGCAGCCGCGCGGCCTGATCGCCGCGTCGGTGGCCGGTTCTCCGGAGCCGATCACCTGGCGGATCCAGGGCGCCGAGGGCGGGGAGGACCTGGCCGACGTGACCCGGGGCCCCCTGAACACCGGCGGCCTGTACGGCGAGCGGAACGGGTGGCACCTGCCCGGCTTCCCCGACTCGTCGTGGACCCGGGTCGCGTCCCCGCAGGCCGGGCCCGCCGTGCCGGGCGTCACGTGGTACCGCACCGCGTTCCGGCTCGGCCTGCCCAAGGGGGAGGACGTGCCGATCGGGCTCCGGTTCGGCGGCGAGATCCCGGCGGCGTCCCGAGTGATGATCTTCCTGAACGGGTGGAACGTCGGCCAGTACGGCGGCGACATAGGCCCGCAGCGGGACTTCTACCTCCCCGGAGGGCTGTTGCGCGAGAACGGCGCCAACACCCTGGCGCTCGCGGTGACCACCAAAGACGCGGCGCCCGCCGGCCTCGGCCCGGTCGGCCTCTTCACCTACGGCAACCTGCGGGGAGGTGTCCCCGTGGCGGACGTGCCCGCGCCTTCCTACCAGCCCCGGCGCTGAACCGCCGGGTCACACGTACATGTAGCAGTAGCTCGACTTGCCCTTGAAGCGGTGGAACGCGCGCGGCTCGTGGAAGCGCCAGCGGCATCCGGCGTCACGCTTGCTCGGGGTGAGGTACATGGTGTCGCCCTTCCGCAAGACGCAGTACGCGCCGGGCGTGGGGGTCTCCCGGTACTCGACCCACTCCCAGCCGAGCGACTCGCAGTAGGCGGTGAAGTGCCCCGGGCCCAGCTCCACGAGCCGCCGTGACGAGGATGGCCGTGCGGACGGCGAGCCCTTCGCCGAAGGCCTGCCCTCGGTCGGCGCCGGCTTCGCCGTGCGGGGCGGCGTGCTGGGCGAGGTGCCGGGCGGCCGGGCCGCCGTCGGCTTCGCCCGAGGGCGGCCGGTCGCGGCGACAGGGTCAGCGGGAGCGAGCGTCCCGCTCGCCGCCGTGCCCGTCGGGGACGCCGCGTCCTCCTTCGAGTCCGTCCCGGGGGGAGATGCCGTGCCTGACGGGGAGGCGGAGCCCGTGACGGCCGCCGCCCCCTTCCTCGTCGCCGACACGTCCCCGGGGGACAT
Source organism: Microbispora sp. NPDC049125 (assembly GCF_040802045.1). Taxonomy (NCBI): domain Bacteria; kingdom Bacillati; phylum Actinomycetota; class Actinomycetes; order Streptosporangiales; family Streptosporangiaceae; genus Microbispora; species Microbispora sp. NPDC049125. Next base: position 172,585 of record NZ_JBEZDW010000012.1, read on the forward strand.
AAGGGCCACTCCGGCGACGGCCGTGATCGCCGCGGCCGCCAGGGCGACGGCGGCTCCCGCCCGGACTCCTCTGCGTCCCTTCCGCGCCTCCGGGGCGACGGCGACGCCCGCGGCGGCCGGTTCCCCGGGACCGCTCACGACAGGCGGGTCGCCGGGACCGCCCGCGCCGCTTCGGCCGCCGGGATGGGTCGGCACGTCCCGGGGCCTGGGGTCCGTCGGCGATCCGGCCGGAGCGCGGGCTCCCCCGCGCACCAGGCGGTCGAGGATGCCCTGCGCCGACGGCCGCCGGGCGGGGTCCTTCGCGAGGCATTCGGCGAGGAGACCCCGCAGCGGCTCCTCGATCCCGTCGAGGTCCGGCTCCTGGTTCAGGATCCTGTTGATGATCGCCGGGATGGCGTCGTCCCCGAACGGCGGGCGGCCTCTGGCGGCGTACGCGATGGTCGACGCCCAGGCGAACGTGTCGAGGGCGAAGCCGAGCTCCCCGGCGGCGAGCTGCTCCGGCGCCATGTACGCGGGGGTGCCGACCACCTGGCTGGTCATCGTGCTGGTCCCGGCGAGGGCGCGGGCGATCCCGAAGTCGATGACTCTCGGGCCGTCCGGGCCGATCAGCACGTTGTGCGGCTTGAGGTCCCGGTGGATGACCCCGGCGTCGTGCAGGGCGACCAGCGCGGTCGCCGTGCCGATGGCGAGGCGCTCCAGCGCGCTCCCGGCACGCGGCCCCTCGGCCGCCACCAGCTGGTGCAGCGCGGGCCCCGGGACGTACTCGCTCACGATGTACGGCCGGCTCTCCGCCACGCCGAAGTCCAGGACCTGCGCCGTGCAGAAGCGGGCGACCCGCTGGACCAGCTCCAGCTCGCGCGAGAAGTCGTCCCGGGCCACGGGGTCGCGGCCGAGCCGCGCGTGGAAGAGCTTGACGGCCACCATGGCGCCGGACTCGGCCTGCCCCAGGTAGACGACGCCCTGTCCCCCCTCCCCGATCCTGCCGGTCACGCGGTACGCCCCCAGCTGCGAGGGGTCGCTCGGCTCCAGCGGCTGCGCGTCCGGCATGGACTCTCCGGGGGGTCGGGAGGCGGGGCGGTCAAAACTCTAACGGCCCGCCGCGGCCGCCGAGGGTTCTCGATTTCTCAAGCCCGCTCATCCCCGGCCCATCGTGCGGCGATCCGTGCCGCTGGTGTTCGCGATGCGGGCGATGAGCGAACGGGTGACAAGTCGCCTGACCGTGCACGCCGACCGACTGCCGGCCGCGGACACGCCGCTGAGGACGCGGGAAACCGTGAGCCCGGCGGTTACGCGTTGTCAGCACGATCGGCCCGGCGTAAGCCTGAAGTCGTGGTACCGCCGCCGCCTTCTCACCCGATACGGCGATCGATCGGGGACGCCCGGGCGGGGGCCTCAGCCCGACCGCTCGGCCGCCCACCGGGCCATGAGCTCGAACAGCCGCACCGGACCGGCGTCCGGCAGGTCCGGGTCCAGGTGGCGGTAGGCGGCGTGGGTGGTCACCACGACCCGCTCCGCGTCGGGGAGCCCGGCGAAGCGGCCGAGGTCCATCTCGAAGGCCGCCCGCTCCCACGTCTTTCCCGCGTCAAACGCCTCCCGGGCCTGCCGGTCGACGTGCTCCAGGTACGCCCGCATCTCAAGGACGCCCTCCACCGTCGTCACCGGCCCGTGCCCGGGGACGATCACCTCGGGGCCGAGCGCGATCATCGCGTCGCAGGCCGCGATCCAGCTCGCGGCCGGCCCGGCCCACATCACCGGCGTACCTCCGATGAAAAGCAGGTCACCGGCGAACAGCACGCCCGCGTCCGGCACGTGGACGGCCACGTCGCCGCCGGTGTGCGCGGGCCCGAGGGGCAGCAGCCGCACCTCGCGGCCGCCGACCTCCAGCGTCGTGTCGGCGAGGACCGGGACGTCCGGCTCGCGCAGCGTGATGCCGTCGAAGGCGAACGATCCGAAGCACCGGTGCGCGAAGGCGTCCAGAGGCGGGCCGAAGCGCGTCCCGAGCAGCGCCGTGATCACCTCCGGGGCCTCCCCGTGCATCCGCGCCGCGACCTCGGGCGCCGCGTGGATGCGCACCTCCGGCGCGAGCAACTCGTTGCCGAAGCAGTGGTCGCCGTTGCCGTGGGTGTTGACGGCGTCGGTGATCGGCCGCCCCGGGGTGACGTCCGCCATCGCGGCCAGCATCTCCCGGGTGAGCGGCAGGTCGAAGAGCGTGTCGACGAGGCAGCTCGCGTCCGCCCCGGCGATCAGGCCGGCGTTGCTCCAGCCCCAGCTTCCGTCCGGCTGCAGCCACGACCACACATCGGGGGCTATCCGGTGCAGGCCTCGCGTGTACGGAACCGTCTCATCGTCTCCCTGTGCCACGTCAGAATCCTTCCATGGCAGGTCACAGGCCTCGCACCGCCCCTGGCAGGAGCTCCCGGAACGGCTCCGCCAGGGCCGCTCACGGGTGGAGGAGCCCGCTGGTTAGCCTCACGGACGGGCGGGGAGGGAAGGACGAGTGCGCCTGGGACGATCCACGGCGACGGCGCTGGGAGGGGACGACGATGAGCGAGGTGCCTGGAGGGGCCCGATGAGCGGGCCCGGCAAGGAGCGTGGGGTGGGGAACGGCGAGCTCCCGGCCATCGACAGCCTGGACGAGCTGACCGCCCTGGTGGAACGGAGGCCGGGGCTCTTCCTGCGGTACTCCAAGGGGCCGGAGTCCGACATCGGCCGGCCGAGCGTCGACTACGAGAGCGGCCTGCCGCTGCCCGGGCTGTCGGCCACCGTGCTCGACGCCGAGTGCTGGTGGACCAGCCCCCTGGAGGACTGGCTGGCCCGCCAGGTGTGCAAGTACACGCACCTGGCGAAGGAGGGCGACAGGCGGGCGTGGATCCTGAGCGGGCGCGTCGTCGCCCGGGGTCCCGACCATGAGCCGCTGATCGACGAGGTCGAGCCCGTCGCCTGGCTCGACGACTCGGTGGTGGAGCAGGCCAGACAGCACTACGAGAAGGCGTTCGACGTCGGGCGGGACTCCACCGGCTGACCCCGGCGGGCCGCGCCGGTCAGCGGCGAGGCGCGGGACGGGGAAGGCGCGGGACGGGGAAGGCGCGGGACGGGGAAGGCAAGCGGGGAAGGCCGGGTCATTGGCGGGCGAGAGCGGTCGCCTGGAGCCGTAACTCCTCCGCCTTCGCCTCGTGGGAGTGCCCGTCGCAGAGCAGGGCGCCGGCGGGGCCGCCGACCGGCCGCGTCGTCACGAGCGTGACGTGAATGGCCGCCAGACGGTCCTGGACGTCGGCCAGAACGGTGCAGAGCGACTCCGTGTGCGCGCGCATGATCTCAAGGCGTTCCGCCGTCTCCCGCCGGAGCGCCCGTGACCGCTCCAGCACCGACGCGAGCGGCAGGGCCGCGGGAACGGCCTCCGCCCGTCCGGCTCTCGCTCTGAGGCGATCCGGGTTGACGCCGCGCATCACCGCGAGATGCCGCCGGGCGGCGTCCGGACGGGGCAGGCTGTAGAGCACTGTCGGACTGCCGGGGTCGCCGCCCGGCCACAGCAGGTCGAGCAGCCTGCCGAGGCCCCGCTGGACCGTGAGGACGACGGACCCGCCGTCCCGCTGGACCCGCTCGTGCACCCGGCGCAGAGTCCGGGCACCGGACAGATCGCAGAACCGGAGCCCCTGCCCGTTGACGAACAGGGACAGATGGCCGTCGGCCGCCAGAGGCATCAGCACGCCTTCGAGCATCCCGCTGTTGGAGAGGTCGAGGTCCCCGGAGATGACGACGGTCGCTGAGCCCGTCTCACGGTGGACGACGTGCACCGACAATCGCATAGTGCCTTCCTACCCCGTGAACCGCGTAAAGAAGTCGCGGACACCAAGAGTTCACACCTTCCGGCGGCATGCCCGTCGCCTTCTGGGTAGGACGATGCCGTGGGCACCATCCCGGGTCGTGACATCGTCGTGGCCGCCGCCTCCGCGGGCGGCGTCGAGGCTCTGCGGGCCCTCCTCGCGGAGCTGCCTTCCGATCTCGAGGCGGCGGTGCTCGTCGTCCTGCACATCTCACCGCGCAGCGGGAGCGCGCTGGCGGGGATCCTCGATCGCGCGGGACCGCTGGAGGCGGCCACTGCGCAGGACGGCGAGCCGTTACGGCACGGCCGCGTCTACGTGGCTCCTCCGGACCATCACCTGCTGATCGACGGCGACAAGGTCAGGCTGTCCCGCGGCCCGCGCCACAACGGGCACCGCCCGGCGGCCGACCCGCTGTTCCTCAGTGCGGCGGCCTCCGCCGGGCCGCGCACCGTGGCCGTCGTGCTGAGCGGCACGCTCGACGACGCCGCCAGGGGGTGCGAGGCGGTCCGGAGCCGGGGCGGCGCGGTGGCGGTCCAGGACCCGCGGGAAAGCGCGTTCAACGGCATGCCCACGGCGGCGATCTCCGCGGTCCCCGACGCCGTGGTCGCGCCCGTCAAGGAGATCGCCGCGTTGATCGTGCGGCAGAGCCGTACGGAGGTGGGCATGGCGGCGGCTTCCGACGGGGAGATCGAGCGGGAGCTGGCCACGTTCCTGCCGGTCAGCATGCCCTCCGTACCCGCCGGCCACCTGACCATGATCAGCTGCCCCGACTGCAGCGGCCCCCTGTACCGGACGCGCATCGGGCCGACGGAGCGCTACGAGTGCGTCGTCGGGCACGCCTGGTCGCTGGAGAGCATGATCGACGGGCAGGGCGCGGCGGTGGAGCGCGCGTTCTGGGTCGCGATCCTGCGACTGGAGGAGCGGCTGCGGCTGCTGGAACGGATGGTGGCCACGGCTGAGGGGCACGGTCAGGTCAGCACGGTCCGCCGGTTCCGGCAGCAGATGGACCAGGACCGTGAGGCCATGGAGACACTGCGCGGGCTCCAGGCCAGGATCGGTTCCGCTGTGGAGACACCCTTCGCCTGTCCCAGCGGAGCGGGCGAGGATAACGTGGACGCATGATGCCCGGAGAGGAACGCGAGTTCGACGATCTTCTGCTGATGCTGAAGGAGATCCGCGGCTTCGACTTCACCGGGTACAAGCGCACCACGCTGATGCGCCGGATCACCCGGCGGCTGGCGGCGCTCAAGCTGAGGGACTTCGGTGAGTACCGCGACTACCTGGAGCTGGAGCCCGACGAGTTCGGCAAGCTCTTCGACAGCCTGCTCATCAACGTCACCGGCTTCTTCCGCGACCCGGCGGCCTGGCAGACCCTGCGGGAGACGGTGGTCCCCGCGCTGCTCGCCACCAAGAGCGCGGGCAAGCCCATCCGGGCGTGGAGCGCGGGATGCGCCACCGGCGAGGAGGCCTACAGCCTGGCCATGGTCCTGGCGGAGGAGATGGGCCTGGACGAGTTCCGGGAACGGGTCAAGATATACGCCACCGACCTGGACGAGAAGGCCCTTCAGGTCGCGCGGGCCGCGGTCTACTCCGATCGTCAGGTCGCCGACGTCCCCGAAGAGCTGATGACACGGTACTTCGAGCCGGTCGACAGCGGCTTCGCCTTCCGCAGGGACCTGCGCCGCCAGGTCATCTTCGGGCGCAACGACCTCACCCGCGACGCGCCCATCTCCCGGGTCGATCTGCTGCTGGCCCGCAACACCCTGATGTACTTCAACACCGAGACGCAGCTCAGCATCGTCCGCCGGTTCCACTTCGCCCTGGCCAACCCCGGCTACCTCTTCCTCGGCAAGGCGGAGATGCTGCTCAACCACAGCGACAGGTTCGACCCCGTGGACCTGCGCATGCGGCTGTTCAGGAAGATCGGCTCGGCGACCGGCGCGACGAGGACGGCGTGGAACTCCGCGGCCCTGCTGCCCGAGCCGCTGGCGCGCATCTCCGCGCTGCAGGTCTCGGCGCTGGCCTCCGGCCCCATCGCGCAGATCGTGCTCGACCGCTCGGGCAACCTCGCGCTGCTGAACACGCGCGCCGAGATCCTCTTCCATCTCAACCCCAGGGACCTGGGACGGCCCTTCCAGGATCTGGAGGTCTCCTATCGCCCCGTCGAGCTCAGGTCCGTCATCGAGCGGGTCGAGCTGGAGGCGCGCACCGTCGAGCTCCAGGACGTCCCCTGGCACCGGCCCGGCATGACGGACCCGAGCATCTTCGACATCTCGGTGGTCCCCCTCCAGGAACCGAGCGGCGAGCTGGTCGGCGTCGCGGTCAACTTCCACGACGTCACCCGTTACCGCCGGCTCAGGGACGAGCTGGAACGGGCCAACAAGGACCTGGAGAACGCCTACGAGGAGCTCCAGTCGCTCAACGAGGAGCTGGAGACCACCAACGAAGAGCTCCAGTCCACCAACGAGGAGCTGGAAACCACCAACGAAGAGCTCCAGTCCACCAACGAGGAGCTGGAGACGATGAACGAGGAGCTCCAGTCCAGCAACGACGAGCTCCAGCAGATCAACGACACCCTCAACAGGCGGACGCTGGAGCTGGACCGGGCCAACCAGTTCGTCGCCGCCGTCGTCCGCTCCCTCGGCGACGCCGTCGCCGTGGTGGACCGCGACCTGCGGGTGCTCATGTGGAGCCCGGGCGCCGAGGAGCTGTGGGGACTGCGCGCGGACGAGGCCGCCGCCCTGCACCTGGCCGCCCTCGACATCGGGCTGCCGCTCGACACGCTCCTGCCGCGGATCAAGGACATGCTGGACACCGGCGCCCCGTTCGACGCGGCGCCGGAAACCTTCGTCGTGGACGCGGTGAACCGGCGCGGCCGGCCCGCCAAGCTCGCCGTCACGCTGTCTCCCCTGCACGGCGACGACGGCTCGCGCCCCGGCGTCATCCTCGTCATGAACATTCAGTGATCAGCGGGGGTGCGCGGGCCCCCGCCCGCTGAGCACCTCCGGGTCCACGCTCCGCCGTCTTCCATGATCCGCCTGGGCGCACCGAGCCGTACGAACGATCACGACGGTTTATATGCTTTCTTTTCCTGGTCACGACGCGGAGTGTGAGGGTGGAATGGTCGACAGGGCGGCAACCGTGAAGCGCGCGAGAACCGGCCGCGGCGGCGACTCGGAGCTCGATCTGCGGCAGCTGCTCGCGGGTCTCACGGCCGTGCGCGACGGTGACTTCGGCACCCGGCTGCCCGAGGAGGGCGACGGGCTGCTGAAGGAGATCGCGACCGTGTTCAACGGCATGGTCGACCAGCTCTCCCTGTTCACCTCCGAGGTGACCCGGGTGGCCCGCGAGGTCGGCACCGAGGGGCAGCTCGGCGGCCAGGCCGAGGTGCCGGGTGTCTCCGGCACCTGGAAGGACCTCACCGACTCGGTCAACGCGATGGCGGGCAACCTGACCAGCCAGGTGCGTTCCATCGCCGAGGTGACCACCGCGGTGGCGAAGGGCGATCTCTCCCAGAAGATCACGGTGGACGCCCGGGGCGAGATCCTTGAGCTGAAGAACACCGTCAACACCATGGTCGACCAGCTGTCCTCCTTCGCCGACGAGGTCACCCGCGTCGCCCGCGAAGTCGGCACCGAGGGACAGCTGGGCGGGCAGGCGCAGGTCACCGGCGTCGCCGGCACCTGGCGCGACCTCACCGACTCGGTCAACTTCATGGCCGGCAACCTCACCAGCCAGGTCCGCTCCATCGCCCAGGTCACCACCGCCGTCGCACGCGGCGATCTCTCCCAGAAGATCAACGTCGACGCCCGGGGCGAGATCCTGGAACTGAAGAACACCGTCAACACCATGGTCGACCAGCTGTCCTCCTTCGCCGACGAGGTCACCCGCGTCGCCCGCGAAGTCGGCACCGACGGACGGCTGGGCGGGCAGGCGCAGGTCACCGGCGTCGCCGGCACCTGGCGCGACCTCACCGACTCGGTCAACTTCATGGCCGGCAACCTCACCAGCCAGGGCCGCTCCATCGCCCAGGTCACCACCGCCGTCGCACGCGGCGACCTCTCCCAGAAGATCAACGTCGACGCGCGCGGCGAGATCCTGGAACTGAAGAACACCGTCAACACCATGGTCGACCAGCTGTCCTCCTTCGCCGACGAGGTCACCCGCGTCGCCCGCGAAGTCGGCACCGAGGGACAGCTCGGCGGCCAGGCCGACGTGAAGGGCGTGTCGGGCACCTGGCGCGACCTCACCGACTCCGTCAACTTCATGGCCGGCAACCTCACCAGCCAGGTACGCAACATCTCCCAGGTCGCCACCGCCGTCGCCAAGGGCGACCTGTCGCAGAAGATCACCGTAGAGGCGAAGGGCGAGGTCGCCGCGCTCGCCCAGACCATCAACACCATGGTCGACACACTCAGCGCGTTCGCCGACGAGGTCACCCGCGTCGCCCGCGAAGTCGGCACCGAAGGCCGTCTCGGCGGCCAGGCCGACGTGAAGGGCGTCTCCGGCACCTGGAAGGCGCTGACCGAGTCGGTGAACGTCATGGCCGACAACCTCACCGACCAGGTACGCAGCATCGCCGAGGTCACCACCGCCGTCGCACGCGGCGACCTTTCGCAGAAGATCCGGGTGGACGCTCGCGGCGAGATCCTGGAGCTGAAGGAGACCATCAACACGATGGTCGACCAGCTCTCCTCCTTCGCCGACGAGGTCACCCGGGTGTCCCGCGAGGTCGGCACGGAGGGCCGCCTCGGCGGCCAGGCCACCGTACGCGGGGTGTCGGGCACCTGGAAGGACCTCACCGACTCCGTCAACGTCATGGCGTCCAACCTGACCAGCCAGGTGCGGTCCATCGCCCAGGTGGCCACCGCCGTCGCACGCGGCGACCTGTCGCAGAAGATCACCGTAGAGGCGAAGGGCGAGGTCGCCGCGCTCGCCCAGACCATCAACACCATGGTCGACACACTCAGCGCGTTCGCCGACGAGGTCACCCGCGTCGCCCGCGAGGTCGGCACCGAGGGACAGCTCGGCGGCCAGGCCCGGGTGCCCAACGTGGCCGGCACCTGGAAGGACCTCACCGACAACGTCAACTCGATGGCCGACAACCTGACCAGCCAGGTGCGGTCCATCGCGCAGGTCACCACCGCCGTCGCCCAGGGCGACCTGACCAAGAAGATCGACGTCGACGCCCGCGGCGAGATCCTGGAGCTGAAGACGACCATCAACACGATGGTCGACCAGCTCTCCTCCTTCGCGGCCGAGGTCACCCGCGTCGCCCGCGAGGTCGGCAGCGAGGGCCGCCTCGGCGGGCAGGCCGAGGTCGAGGGCGTGTCGGGCACCTGGAAGCGGCTGACCGAGAACGTCAACGAGCTGGCGGGCAACCTGACCCGCCAGGTCCGCGCGATCGCCGAGGTGGCCAGCGCCGTGACCTCCGGCGACCTGACGCGTTCCATCACGGTGGACGCGGAGGGCGAGCTGGCCGACCTGAAGGACAACGTCAACTCGATGGTGGAGTCGCTCCGCGAGTCGACCCGGGCCAACCAGGAGCAGGACTGGCTGAAGACCAACCTGGCCCGCATCTCCGGTCTCATGCAGGGCCACCGCGACCTCGCCGCCGTCGCCGAGCTGGTGATGAACGAGCTGGCGCCGCTGGTCGGCGCGCAGCACGGCACGTTCCTGCTGGCCGAGGAGACCACGAACGGCGTCGAGCTCCGGGTGGTCGGCAGCTACGGCCACCGGGAGACCTCCCGCCGCTACGCGATGGGCGAGTCGCTGGTCGGCCAGTCGGCCCTGGCCAGGCGGACCATCCTGGTGGAGGACATCCCTCCGGGCTACCTCACGGTCGCCTCCAGCCTCGGGCACGCCGACCCCGTCACCCTGGTGGTCCTGCCGATCGTGGTGGAGGACCAGGTCCTCGGCGTCATCGAGCTGGCGAGCCTGCGCCGCTTCTCCAAGGCCCACCGCGACTTCCTTGAGCAGCTCGTCGAGACGATCGGCGTCAACGTCAACACGATCGTGGCCAACGCCAGGACCGACTCGCTGCTGACCGAGTCGCAGCGCCTCGCCACCGAGCTCCAGGTGCGCCAGGAGGAGCTGCAGCGCTCCAACGCGGAGCTGGAGGAGAAGGCCGAGCTGCTGGCCCAGCAGAACCGTGACATCGAGACCAAGAACAGCGAGATCGAGCAGGCCAGGCAGGAGCTGGAGGACCGCGCCCAGCAGCTCGCGCTGGCCTCGAAGTACAAGAGCGAGTTCCTCGCCAACATGAGCCACGAGCTGCGCACCCCGCTCAACTCGCTGCTCATCCTCGCCCAGCTCCTGTCGCAGAACCCCACCCGCAACCTGACGCCCAAGCAGGTGGAGTACGCCAACGTCATCCACTCGGCCGGCACCGACCTGCTCCAGCTCATCAACGACATCCTCGACCTGTCGAAGATCGAGGCCGGGAAGATGGACATCACTCCCGAGCCGGTCAGCCTGCGGCAGCTCCTCGACTACGTCGACGCCAACTTCCGGCCGCTGACAACGCAGAAGGGCCTGCGGTTCGGCGTCACGGTCGGGCCGGACGTCCCCGTCCACCTGATGACCGACGAGCAGCGGCTGCGGCAGGTGCTGCGCAACCTGCTGTCGAACGCGGTGAAGTTCACCGAGGACGGCTCGGTGGAGCTGCGCATCCAGCGGGCGAACGGGGTGAGCCTCCCGGGCCACACGGGGCAGGAGGTGCTCGCCTTCCACGTGGTGGACACCGGCATCGGCATCGCGGCGGAGAACCTCTCCCAGATCTTCGACGCCTTCCAGCAGGCCGACGGCACCACCAGCCGCAAGTACGGCGGGACCGGCCTCGGACTGTCGATCAGCCGGGAGATCGCCACGCTGCTCGGCGGGGAGATCCGGGCGACCAGCACGCTGGGCGAGGGCAGCACGTTCACCCTCTACCTGCCGCTGATCCACTTCACCGAGCAGGCCGAGCCTCTGGAGAGGGAGCCGGCCGTACGCCTGCCTGAGCCGGCGGCCGCGAAGACGGCTGTGACAGCTGCGACGGCCATGACGACCGAGACGCCCCACGCGCCCGCGACGGCCTCCGTCGAGTCGCACCGGCTCGACGGCAAGGAGCGGCGCCGCCTGCTGGTCGTGGAGGCCCGGCCGGGCGGCCTGCTGTCCATGCTGGCCCAGAGCGTCGCCGCCGATCTCAACGACACCCACGGCCCCGTCCAGGTGTCGACGGCGAGCGACCCGGTGGTGGCGCTCGCCGCCCTCAGGCAGGAGGGCTTCCACTGCATCGTGCTCGACCTGGGGATGCCGCACGACGCGGCGGCGGAGTTCCTCAAGGGCCTGGACGCCGACGTCGCCCTGCGGGCGCTGCCGGTGCTGGCCCACCACTCCCGCAAGTTGTCCCGGCCGCAGGAGGACCTGCTGCAGGTGCGGTCGCGTAACCAGCCGCTGGAGCGCCTGCCGAGCCTGGACGAGCTGCGCGAGCGGATCACCCTGCACCTGTCGGCCGAGGAGCCGGGCAACGTGCTGCCGCTCGTACAGCCCTCCTCGGAGGAGGGCGCGCAGCAGGTCGAGCGGGTCGACAGCGCACTGCTGGGCCGCAAGGTGCTCGTGGTCGACGACGACGTGCGCAACGTCTTCGCCCTCACCACGATCCTGGAGCTGCACGGGATGCAGGTGCTCTACGCCGAGAACGGCCGCAAGGGCATCGAGGTGCTGATGCGCAACGAGGACGTCGACGTGGTCCTGATGGACATCATGATGCCGGAGATGGACGGATACGCCGCCACCCTGGCGATCCGGTCCATGCCGCGGTTCGCCCATCTGCCGATCATCGCGGTGACGGCCAAGGCCATGCACGGCGACCGGGAGAAGACGCTGTCGTCGGGCGCCAGCGACTACGTCACCAAGCCCGTCGACGCCGAAGAGCTCATCGTCCGCATGCAGCACTGGCTGGAGCTGCCCGGACACCCCACCGCGTAGCCGCATCCACCAGAGGATGCGTTCCGGCGAACCGGAAATTCCGCAAATAAACGCGAAAAAGCGAAGAAATCGGGTTTTCTAGGAGATCGGTGGCCCCCCGAGGGCCGCCGATTTCCCTCTCGGCCCATGACGCGTGAAAGTTTCAGGTCCGCCCACGCCGGCCGGTTTTCGCAGGTGAGGCTTATGGACGGCCATCATCCCAGCTATGGGCCGGAGCGGCGGCGCGGGGGGACCGTAATTGGAACGTGTCCCGGACGGATGGCAGTCCGGGATATTGACTCTCTGAATTGACTGCTACGCCCGCTTCGCGTTCTCATGGCCTCTTCGACACCCTCATCCGATCAACTCGGATCGTCTCGACTCCCCTCTGGAGGCCATGGATGGACTCCCTCCGTACGCGCCCCGGACGCACGCGCCCGTCCCGGTGGCGCCACCAGGCCGCCGCGTTCGCGATCGCCGCCCTGACGGCCGTCACCGCTCCGCTCGCCGCCGCCGTCCCGGCGTCGGCGGTCACGGGGACACCTCTGATCAGCGCCGACTCGGGCCGCTGCCTCGACGTCGCCAACCACACCGGCACGGCCGGCAACGCCGCGCAGATCTGGGACTGCAACGGCGGCACCAGCCAGGGCTGGACGTTCACCTCCGCCGGCGAGCTGCGCGACTTCGACGGCACGATGTGCCTGGACGCCTACGGGCGCCAGACCACTCCCGGCACCCGCGTGGTCATCTGGACGTGCACCGGCGGCACCAACCAGCGCTGGACGCTGAACGCCGACGGCACCGTCAAGGGGACGCAGTCCGGTCTGTGCCTCAACGTCACGGGGGCCGCGGACGCCAACGGCACGGCGGTCGTACTGGCCACCTGCAACGCGAGCGCGAACCAGCGCTGGACGAAGGGAACCACGGGGACGACCGACACCCAGCCTCCCACCGTCCCGGGCAACCCGCGGAGCAGCGACCTGACGTGCTCCTCCGTGACGCTCTCCTGGAACGCCTCGACCGACAACGTCGGCGTGACCGCCTACGACGTCTACCACGACGGGCAGCTGGTGAAGTCGGTGAGCGGGACGACGTTGTCGACCTCGCTGACCGTGGTCCCGCTCGTGACATGGGGCTGGTACGTGAACGCCCGTGACGCCGCCGGCAACGTCTCGCAGGGCAGCGCCACCGTCAGCGTCACGCCGCCGGCCTGCCAGAACGACACCCAGGCGCCCACGGCGCCGGGGAACCTGCGTGGAACGGCGTCGGGCACCTCCGTGACGCTGACCTGGACCGCGTCGACCGACAACGTCGGCGTCAAGAACTACGAGATCTACCGCAACGGCACGCGGGTCGGCTCGGGCACCGGCACCACGTTCAACGACTCCGGGCTCGCGCAGAGCACCGCCTACACCTACTACGTGGTCGCGCTCGACGCCGCGGGCAACGTCTCCCCGCACAGCTCCGAGGTCCGGGTCACCACCGGGGGCTCCTGCACCAACCCGGTCTGCGGGGTCACCGAGGTGGCGTCCGAACCCGACCTTCCCTGGGGCCTGCTGACGCTGCCGAACGGCGACATCCTCTACAGCCGGCGCGACGTCCACGACATCATGCGACTGAACCCCGCCACCGGGGCGAAAACCAACATCGGCGCCGTGCCGAACGTGGACGACACCAACGGCGAGGGCGGCCTGATGGGGCTGGCGATCTCCCCGAACTTCTCCACGGACAACTGGCTGTACATGATGCACACGTCGCCGACCGACAACCGGATCGTGCGGATCAAGTACGTCAACGGCATGCTGGACACCTCCACCGAGCAGATCCTGGTCACCGGCATCCTGCGCAACAAGTACCACAACGGCGGCCGGCTGCGGTGGGGCCCGGACGGCAAGCTCTACGCCTCCGCAGGAGACGCCCAGAACGGCGACAACGCGCAGAACCTCAACAGCCTCAACGGCAAGATCCTGCGGATCAACCCGGACGGCACCGTGCCGTCGGACAACCCGTTCGGCAACTACGTCTGGAGCTACGGTCACCGCAACCCGCAGGGCATCGCCTTCGACTCCCAGGGCCGGCTGTGGGAGCAGGAGTTCGGCAACAACGTGATGGACGAGACCAACCTGATCACGAAGGGCGGCAACTACGGCTGGCCCGCCTGCGAGGGCACCACGGGAAGCTGCGCCAACGCCGGTTACATCGCGCCCGTCCGGACCTACCCGGTCGCCGAGGGCTCCTGCAGCGGCCTCACGGTCGTCCGCGACGTCGTCTACATCGCCTGCGAGCGCAGCGAGCGGATGTACCGCGCGGTGATCAGCGGGAACACCCTGACCAACGTCACCCAGCACTTCCAGGGCACGTACGGCCGGCTGCGCACGGTCGAGCCCGCCCCGGACGGCGGCCTGTGGCTGACCACCAGCGCCGGTGACAAGGACGGCATCCCGAACAACAGCAACGCGAAGATCCTCAAGGTGACTCTCGGCGGGTGACGCCGGGTGTAAGTTTCAGCCCCTTCACCGCGGGCCGGGCCGCCCACCTCGTACGGAGGCCGGGCGGCCCTCGGCCTGCCCGACGGTGTCGTTGACGTGCGGCATGACGCTTCCTAGCTTTGCCGATTAAATCGTGTCAACCCATCCCGCCGTTCGTCCACCGCGGGACGCGCACCCCTCACACAGGAGATTCCATGATCTCGCGGCGAAGATACGCTCTGTTCTCCGTCGTCGCCTGCGCCACCCTGGCCGGCGCGTGGGTCGTCCCCACCGCGGCGTCCGCGGCCACCGGCTGCCGGGTGGACTACAAGGTGACCAACCAGTGGCAGGGCGGCTTCGGGACGGAGGTGACGGTCACCAACCTCGGCGACCCGATCAACGGCTGGACTCTCACCTGGTCGTTCACGGCAGGACAGACGATCGCCCAGGCGTGGAACGTCACCGCCACCCAGAACGGCTCCCAGGTGAGCGCGAAGGACGCCGGCTACAACGCGTCCCTGGCCACCAACGGCTCGACGTCTTTCGGCTTCAACGCGTCATGGAACAACTCGTCCAACCCGGATCCTTCGAACTTCGCGCTGAACGGCGTCGCCTGCACAGGGACGCCGGGCACCCCCACCCCGACACCCACCCCGACGCCGACGCCGACGCCCAGCCCCACCCCGACACCCACACCCACCCCCTCACCCACCCCGACACCGTCGCCCACACCCACCCCGACACCCACACCCACCCCGACACCCACACCCACTCCGACACCCACGCCGACACCGGCGGGCGCGCGGCAGATGGAGGACCTCAACCGGGGCCTGATCAGCGTGCGGTCCGGCAGCGGCAACCTGGTGTCGTGGCGGCTGCTGGGCACCGAGAGCCTGAGCACCGGGTTCAACCTCTACCGGGGATCGACGAAGGTCAACTCCACGCCGATCACCAATTCCACCAACTACCTGGACGGCGGCGCGGCGGCCGACGCCTCCTACACGGTCCGCGCCGTGGTCAACGGCAGCGAGCAGGCGGCCTCCGAGTCGTCGCTCCGCTTCACCGGCGGCGGCTACCTCGACGTGCCGATCCAGCCGCCGGGGGGCGGCACCACCCCTGACGGGGTGGCCTACACCTACAGCGCCAACGACGCCAGTGTCGGCGACCTCGACGGCGACGGGCAGTACGAGTTCGTCCTGAAGTGGGACCCGTCCAACGCCAAGGACAACTCCCAGTCGGGCTACACCGGCAACGTCTTCGTCGACGCCTACCGGCTCAACGGCACCCGGATGTGGCGGATCGACCTCGGCCGCAACATCCGCGCCGGCGCCCACTACACCCAGTTCCAGGTGTACGACTACGACGGCGACGGCAAGGCCGAGGTAGCCATGAAGACCGCCGACGGCACCAAGGACGGCACCGGAAGGGTGATCGGCAGCTCCTCGGCGGACTACCGGAACTCCTCCGGCTACGTCCTGTCGGGCCCCGAGTTCCTGACGATGTTCAACGGCCAGACCGGCGCCGCCATGTCGACGGTCAACTACGACCCGCCGCGTGGCACCGTCTCCTCCTGGGGTGACAGCTACGGCAACCGGGTCGACCGCTTCCTCGCCGGCACCGCCTACCTCGACGGGACCCGTCCCTCGCTGATCATGGCGCGCGGCTACTACACCCGTACCGTGGTGGTGGCCTGGGACTTCCGCAACGGCACGCTGACCAAGCGCTGGACGTTCGACTCCAACTCCGCCGGCAGCCAGTACACGGGCCAGGGCGACCACCAGCTCTCGGTCGCCGACACCGACGGAGACGGCAAGGACGAGATCATCTACGGTGCGATGGCGATCAACGACAACGGCTCGGCCATGTGGAACACCGGCAACGGGCACGGCGACGCGCTGCACGTGGGCGACCTCGACCC
This sequence comes from Microbispora sp. NPDC049125, assembly GCF_040802045.1. Taxonomy (NCBI): domain Bacteria; kingdom Bacillati; phylum Actinomycetota; class Actinomycetes; order Streptosporangiales; family Streptosporangiaceae; genus Microbispora; species Microbispora sp. NPDC049125. The sequence goes on from NZ_JBEZDW010000012.1 coordinate 188,745, forward strand.
GTCGCGCAGCGGGCTGGAGGTCTTCAAGGTCGACGAGGACACCAGCAAGCCGGCGGCCTGGATGGCCGACGCCCGCACCGGCTCGATCATCTGGAGCAACGCCTCCTGCGGCTGCGACAACGGGCGCGGCGTCTCCGGCGACATCTGGTCCGGCAGCCCGGGCGCCGAGTCGTGGTCGTCCGCCGTCTCCGGCGTGTACAACACCCGGGGCCAGAACGTCGGCCGCAAGCCCGGCTCGGCGAACTTCCTGGCCTGGTGGGACGCCGACCCGGTCCGCGAGCTGCTCGACGGCACCCACATCGACAAGTACGGCACGTCGAGCGACACCCGTCTCCTGACAGGAAGCGACGTCCACTCCAACAACGGCACCAAGTCCACCCCGTCGCTGTCGGCCGACCTGTTCGGCGACTGGCGCGAGGAGGTCGTCTGGCCGACCACCTCCAACACCGCCCTGCGGATCTACTCGACGCCCGACGTCACCACCCAGCGGCTCTGGACGCTGATGCACGACGTGCAGTACCGCGAGGCGATCGCCTGGCAGAACACCGCCTACAACCAGCCGCCGCACCCGAGCTTCTTCCTCGGCAACGGCATGTCCACCCCGCCCCAGCCCGTCATCTACGTGCGCTGACCCGCACTCTCACGACGGCCGCGGCGCCGCCCTTCCCCCGAGGAACGGCGGCGACCGCGGCCGTCGCGCTTCCGCCTCACTCCTCCGTGGGGGGGCCACACCGGAGTGGGGCAGGAGAATTCGTTAAGATGCACTGTTTTGTACAAGCTCATCGGTGTTGATCGGCAAACGGTGGCCAAGCGGTCGCCGGCGTCAGGTGAGGCCGTACGGGAGGAAGCGGTCGTAGTAATCGTGAGGGGGCACGTCTCTCAGGAGGGGGTGGGGACATGACGATCGTCGACGACACGGCGGTCGAGAGGCAGCGGCGCAGGTTCGAACGGGACGCCGTGCCGTACATCGACCAGATCTACGCCGGGGCGCTGCGGCTGACGCGCAACCCCGCCGACGCCGAGGACCTCGTCCAGGACGTCTACGCCAAGGCCTTCACGAGCTTCCACCAGTTCCGCGAGGGGACGAACCTGCGGGCCTGGCTGTACCGGATCATGACCAACACCTACATCAACCTCTACCGGCGGCGGCAGCGGCAGCCCCAGAGGGCCGGCACCGAGGACGTCGAGGACTGGCAGCTCGCCGAGGCCGCGTCCCACATGTCGACGGGGCTGAAGTCGGCCGAGGCGCAGGCGCTGGACGCCCTGCCGGACTCGCGGGTGCGCCAGGCGCTGCAGGAGCTTCAGGAGGACTTCCGGCTGGCGGTCTACCTCGCCGACGTGGAGGGGTTCTCCTACAAGGAGATCGCCGACATCACCGACGTGCCGATCGGGACCGTGATGTCGCGCCTGCACCGGGGGCGGCGGCAGCTGCGGGCCAAGCTCGAGAGCTACGCGGCCGAGCTGGGCATGTTCCGGCCTCAGGCCGCCACGAACACCCAGGACGGCGACTCCCCCGGCGTGTAGGGCGAGCCGAGGCGCTTGCCCACCACGCCCGGCAGCCCCTGGCCCGCGGCCGCCCGCCGGACCGCCTGGACCTCCCCCGGCCAGCTCGGCGCGATCTGCCAGCGGGCGCCCGTCATCCCCAGCTCCTCCAGGCCGGCCCTGCGCCGCTCGTACGGCTCGGCGAGCAGCGGCCGCCCGTCGTCGTACAGCAGGTCGTAGCAGACGTAGACGGACGTCCCGCCGAGCGTGACGATCTCGCCGTCGAGGGTCACCGCCCTGCTCCCGAGCGACTCGGCCAGCGGGCGGAGCCAGCGGTGCTCGCGGGTGATCTCGTCGCCGGCGGCGGAGCGCAGGACGAGCCGGCCCCCGCTGACGTGCGCGAGGGCCCGCAGGCCGCCCCACGCGAACTCCCAGGCATAGGCGCCGGCGTCCCGGGGGACGCGGGAGCGGGTCACCGGCGTCATCGGCGCGAGCGACATGGGCTGGGGCTCCCAGCCGGCGTCCGGAGGGTCCATCCGGTGGATCATCCAGTTGCGGCCGTCCGTCTGGAACAGCACGTATCGTCCCGACGCCCGGGAGCCGCTCAGCACGATCTTGACCTCGCGGTCGTTCCACTTCTCGGTGGTGTAGCGGCCCCTGTCCCAGATCGTCATCGTGCCGCCGCCGTACTCCCCCTCCGGGATCTCGCCCTCGAAGGCGGCGTACTCCATCGGGTGGTCCTCGGTGTGCACGGCGAGGTGGTTGGTCGCGGGATCCGGCGGCAGCCCCCGGGGAATCGCCCACGAGACGAGGACGCCGTCCCGCTCCAGCCGGAGGTCCCAGTGGAGGGAGCGCGCGTGGTGCTCCTGGATCACGAACGTGTCGTCCCCGCCCCGCCGCGTGTCGTCCGGGATGGGCTCGCTCGTGCGCCGTGGATCACGCTTCGCCCGGTACGTCCCCAGCTTGTCGTGTCGTCGGTCGTCCATCCCGGGGGTACTACCCGTGAAGGCCAGAGGTGATCGTCATGACGGTGACACCTTCCCGCGACATGTCCGGTTAAGGATCCCGTGACCCTTGGGTGATCAATCATCACTATCGTCGCCATCCATGTATGCAGCGATCAGCCGGGCGCTGGCCATCGGCACGACCGTCGTGGCCCTCGGCGCCCTCACCCCCGGCGCCCCCGCGTCCGCAGCCTCCGGCCACACGGTCAAGATCACCGTAATGGCCAGCTCCGACATCCACGGCAACGCCCTGAACTGGGACTACTACAAGAACGCCGAGTTCGACGACAGCGCGCACAACGACGTCGGCCTGGCCAAGGTCTCGACGCTGGTCACGCGCATCCGGGCCGACCGCGGGGCGGACCACACCCTGCTGTTCGACTCCGGCGACACCATCCAGGGCACGCCGCTCGACTACTACTACGCCAAGGTCGAGCCCATCACCGAGACCGGCCAGACCCACCCGATGGCCAAGGCCATGAACGCCATCGGGTACGACGCCGTGACGCTCGGCAACCACGAGTTCAACTACGGGCTGCCGCTGCTGGCCACCTGGGTGAAGCAGATGAAGGCCCCCGTCCTGGGGGCCAACGCCGTCTCGGCGAAGACCGGCCTGCCCGCGTACCTGCCGTTCGTCATCAAGACCATGAAGGTGAAGGGCGACAAGCCGATCAAGGTCGGCGTGCTCGGCCTCACCAACCCCGGCATCGCCATCTGGGACAAGGCCAACGTCGAGGGCAGGCTGAAGTTCCTCGACCTGGTCGCCACGGCCAGGAAGTGGGTGCCGGTCATCCGCGGGCTCGGCGCCGACGTCGTGCTGGTGACCGCCCACGCGGGCGACAACGGCCTGTCCTCCTACGGCACGGACCTGCCGGTAGAGAACGCGGCGGCGATGGTGGCCGAGGAGGTGCCGGGCATCGACGCCGTCCTGTTCGGCCACGCCCACAACGACGTGCCGCAGCGGTTCGTCACCAACAAGGCGACCGGCGCGCAGGTCCTGCTCACCGAGCCGAGCAAGTGGGGCCAGCGGCTCAGCGTGGTCGACTTCACCCTCGCCAAGGAGCGCGGCCGGTGGGCGGTGACCGGCAAGGCGTCGACGACCGTGAACACGAACACGGTGCCCGAGGACCCGAAGATCGTCTCCCTCATGCGGGCCCAGCACGACACCACGGTCGCGTACGTCAACCGGGTGATCGCCCAGTCGAAGGAGCAGCTGTCGGCGGCCGAGTCGCCGTACAAGGACACGGCGATCCTCGACTACATCCAGAAGGTGCAGACCGACCTGGTGAGCAAGGCGATCGCGGGCACCGCGGACGCCTCGCTGCCGGTGCTGTCGATCGCGGCGCCGTTCAGCCGCACCGCCGTCTTCCCCGCGGGGCCGGTCAGCGTGCGCGACATGGCGGGTCTGTACGTCTACGACAACACGCTGCTGGGGATCAAGCTGACCGGCGCGCAGATCAAGGACTACCTGGAGTACTCGGCGAAGTACTTCACCCAGCTCGCCCCCGGAGCCCCGGTCGACCTCGCCACGCTGACCAACGCGGCCGGGACGCCTGACTACAACTACGACCAGCTCTCGGGCGTCTCCTACGACATCGACGTCTCCAAGCCGGTGGGGCAGCGCATCGTCGGCCTGTCGTACCAGGGCGCCCCGGTGGCCGCCGACCAGCAGTTCGTGGTGGCGATCAACAACTACCGGCAGTCGGGCGGCGGCGGGTTCCCGCACGTCACGACCGCGCCGGTGGTCTACAACGCCCAGGTGGAGATCCGTCAGGCACTGATCGAGTACGCCACGGCCTCGGGCACGATCGACCCGGCCGGCTTCGCCCAGGTGAACTGGAGGCTCGTCCGGGACGGCGTCCCGGTGTTCTAGACCTGTCGCAGACCACGTCGCGACGTCCCAGTCGCTCACGCGCGTCCCGGCACTCCAGCGGCTCGCGCGGCCGGCGTCCGTCACACGGGCGCCGGCCGCCGGTCGTTGATCACAATCGGGCCACTCCCGGTGACGCCGCCGCCGGCCGCCTGGCACGCTGCCGCGCATGGGTGTTCTGTACGACTACTTCAGCGCCGCCGACGACGACGAGGCGGTCTCGGTCCAGGGCTGGCCGGCGGGGCCGGGCTGCCCTCCGAACGGCGTCGAGCCGAAGGACATGATCGACCTCAAGGGCATCGATCCGGCCGTGATGCTGGGCACCCTTGAGGCGCTGCTCACCGGCGTGCCCTATGCCGAGCTCGTCCGGCACCCCGGGAACACCATCACCTTGACGCCCTGGGAGGACGGCGAGGAGCAGGGCGTCGTCACCATCGCCGACGAGGTCACCGCCGTGCTCGCGGGCGCGAGTGACGACCGGCTGCGCGAGGTCGCCGGGCCGTGGTCCCGCACGGAGGAGTTCTGGTGGGACGAGGACCCGGCGGACGCGTTCCAGAGCCTGCAGCAGCTGCGCGACCTCGCCGTGCGGACCGTCCGCCGAAAGCACCACCTGTACTGCTGGTGGTCACTCTAAACAGGATTGAACGTTCAACATTGTCATTTACAGGCGCGCATGTCAATCGCGCAACCTCGGAGGACTAAATCGGATATAAGTCGATTAAGTCGACACTCCGAACTGGTCAGAGGGGACAAGTGTGCCCTAATAGCGAAATTCGGGGAATTCCCCGAGAAACGTGGACGGTCTTCCGGCAGGCATATACCCTCTCCCACGCTGATATGTCATCAATCGCAGCGGCAGAAGGAATCGGCGTGGCGCGATCGTGGGTGGAGCTGCCGACCGGCCGGGTCATCCTCCTGGGCCGTGCGGCGGCAGAGGCGGTCGCCCTGTCCGTCGAGCCGCTGCCCGACGCCGCGCCGGCGGTGATCACCTACTTTCCCCGTCCCACCCGTTCGGCGGCGGACGCGGTGTCCGCCGCCCTCGCCGAGCTGGAGTCGGCCGCCGCCGATCTGTTCCCGGCATGGCTGCCAGAGGCGGACGGCATCGACGGCCCCGGAGGCGCCAACGTGGCCGCCGTCCGCGCGCTGGCCTCGCGGACGGCGTCGGTCACCCGGAATTTCGGGCCGTTCCTCGCCGACCTGGCCGAGCGGGCGCTGCGCGGTTCCGCGGCCGCGAGCGGCGGGTTCGCCCCCGAGGTGAGGGCCGCCGGGCTCGCCCGCGTCCTCGCCCGCAGCTTCGGCCGGGACCGGGTCGCCCTGCTCTTCCACGTCCCCGCGGGCCTGTCCCCCGCCGGCGAGGAGGTGCTGGTCGCCGCAGGCGAATGGCTCGCCGCGCGAGGCGGCTTCGGCGTCTGGCTCACCGGGGCCCCGCTCGCGGCGGTCGACCGGCTGCAGGAGATGTCCGTACGCCTCCCGGACGGTGTCGCCGGCCTTCCCGGCCTGGGGAGCGGGACGCCGCCCGCCGATCCGCCTCCCCTGCCCGCCGTACGCTATCCGGCGGTCGCCGGACGGCCGCATCCTGCGAGCCGGGCGGAGAAGGCGCTGGAGGCCGCCCTGACCTCCCGCCGCTGGGCCTCCGGGCGGGCGTGGAACCAGACCTACCAGTCGCACGTGCTCACCAACCCCATCCGCGTGGACCTCCTCTGGCGTGACGAGCGCTGCGCCGTGGAGATCGACGGCTCCGAGCACCGCTCCGCCGCCGCGTACGAGGCGGATCACCGCCGCGACGTACGCCTCCAGATGGACGGCTTCGCCGTCCTCCGCTTCACCAACACCCACGTCCTCACCGAGCTGGACACCGTGCTCCGCCAGCTGGAGCAATTCCTCCACAAACGCCGCAATGGAACGTTCGAAGGATCATCACATGGCTGACAAGCCCCTCTCCCTCCCCGCGACGTGCGCCCTGCTGATCCTCATGGCCGAGGCCAGAGAGGTCTCCAACCCGGAGCTTGAGGAGAAGTACGGCATCACGATCACCGGCAAAGAGCGGACAGCCCTCAACGACCGCAAGCTCGTGGACAGCTGGAAGACCGGCCGTTCGTTCACGCACACGCTGACCGACTCGGGATGGGCCCACGTCGCGGAACTCTTCCACGACGGGCTCCCCATCCCCAAGAGCGGCTCGCCGGGGGCGGCGCTCCGCGCGCTGGTCATCGGCCTGCAGCGCCATCTGCACCGCTCGGACGGCCGCCTCGCCGAGATCTTCGCCCAGGACGAGGACGTGATCCACCCGATTCCCCCGGACGAGATCACGCCGTCCGTTCCGGAGGTGGTCTCGTCGAGCGCTCCGGATGTGGAAGGCCTCATCCGCACCGCGTACGAGAAGCTGGCCGCCGAGCCCGGCGCCTGGGTGAGCCTGACGAGGCTGCGCCCGCTGCTCGGCGACGCCCCCAGGACCGAGGTCGACGACACCCTCCGGCGGATGATCGGCATGCCCGGCGTGCACATCGTGCCCGAGTCGAACCAGAAGATGCTCACCGACGACGACAGGAACGCCGCGGTCACCATCGGAGACCAGGCCAAGCACCTGATCCTGATCGGAGCACGATGACGGCCGAGGCACGCAGGGCCCTTGAGGCGCTGCGGTTCAACTACGCCCAGGTCCCCGACGACGTGTGGCGTCCGTCGCCGTTCCACGTCGGAGCACTGCACCGCGACACCGTGCAGGTCCTCCTCAACGGCCTGATCGAGGCCGAGGAGAGCGCCGACGCCAGCCCGATCGGCGTCGTCATTCGCGGCCAGCGCGGCGCCGGCAAGACGCACCTGCTCGGCTGGGTCCGTCAGAAGGCCCACGAGGAGGACGCGTACTTCTTCCTGGTCAGCCTGCTCGACGCCGGCAACTTCTGGGAGAGCGTCCTGCTGTCGATGCTCGACAGCCTGTCCCGTCCCATCATGGGGACGGGGAGCCAGCTCAGAGAGCTCCTGTGGCGCCTGTCCATGCTGACCGACGTGCCGCAGGCGGTCCTCCGGTCGGTGACGGGAGACGCTCCGCTGTCGAGGCCGGACCTGGACCGCTTCGTCGACGCCCTCCGCACGTACGACCGCGAAGTCGGCCGGGAGGTTCAGGACACCGCGAGGGCACTCGTCCTGCGTGCGTCCCGCGACCTGAGGGCCCAGGACGTCGGTGACGCGTACCTGGCCTCGGCGCCCGAGGGAGAGCCCGGTGAGCGCGCGGCCTGGGGGTTGCGGACCATCGAGAAGTCCCCGCAGCAGATCGTCAGGGACCTGTCGTGGCTGCTCGCGCTCACCGGGCCCTCGGTCATCGCGGTGGACCAGTTCGACGCGCTGATCGACCAGACCGCGATGGTCACGGACCCCGGGATGGGGCACGCCCAGGGACAGACGCGGGACATCGTACGAATCGCGGGCGGCCTGATGGCCCTTCGCGAGGTGACGCGCCGCACGCTGACCGTGATCTCCTGCCTCCCGAGCACCTGGGTGCTGATCAAGAGCCACGCCACCGACACGGCGCAGGACCGGTTCAGGGTGACCGAGCCCCTCAAGACCATCCCGGACGCCGAGGTCGGCCGCGCGCTGATCGAGAAACGGTTCACGGCGCAGTACGGCGCCGCGGGGTTCGAGCCGCCGTACCCCACCTGGCCGGTCAAGCCGTCGGCGTTCGCCGAGGCCTTTCAGTACACCCCCCGCCAGCTGCTCATCCGGATCGACACCCATGTCCGCGCCTGCCTGGCCGGTCAGGGGATCACCGAGCTTGAGCGCCTGACCGACGCGCCCCGCGACACGACCGGGCGCCTCCCTGTGGTGGAAGACCCACCGGATATCTTGCCGGGCCCCTTGCCGGGACTCTCGCCGAAGGATCCCCTGGCGGACGATTTCGCCGCGCTGGACGCCCGGTTCGCCGAGCTCCGCGACAAGGCCGACGTCACGGCGGCGCTCGACCCCGCGACGGAGGACGTGGAGATGCCGGCGCTGCTGTCCGCCGGGCTCTCCGCGTGGATCGCGGAGCAGGGAGACGCCGGGGACGCGTTCACCCAGGACCCGCCGCCGAGCACCAAGCCTCCCCTTCACGCGCGACTGCGCCGGAGCCTCCGGGAGGCGATCGAGGACGAGGCGCACTGGTGCTTCCGGGCCATCGCCGCGACGAACCACACCGCCGCGTTGAACCGGTTGCGTGCGGCAGCGGTCGCGGCCGGGCTGGACGTGGCGGTCCGCAAGCGCAGGCTGTTCATACTGCGCAACCATCCCTGGGCCAACGGGCCGCGCACCAAGGAGGTGGTCGCCACGTTCGAGCAGGCGGGCGGCCGGGTCGTCCAGGTGGTGGAAGAGGACCTGCGGATCCTCGCCGCGCTGCGCGACCTCCTGGCGGACAACGCCGTGAACCTGCAGGCGTGGCTGTCCGCCCGGAAGCCGGCGAGCGGGGTGAAGCTGTTCAGCGAGGCGCTGGGCGACGCGTGGACCGACCCGGCTGAGCGACAGTCAGTGCCGGCTCCCTCCACCCCGCCGGCCGCCGAGCAGGCCACGCGCGCCGCGCCCGGCGCCACATCGGCCACGTCCGGCACCACACCCACCGCCACGCCGTCCCCTGCGCCCGGCACCACACCGGCCACCGCACCCACGCCCGCCACCACACCGGCGCCGGCCGCCTACGTCGCCCCGGCGACCGTCGCACCGGCCCGGGCGGCGCAGCTCGCAGAGGCGGCCTCAATGACCCGCGTGCCCCCGGTCGCCCCGGCCCCGGTGACCCCAGCCCCGTTGGCGCGGACGGCGGTGGGCGCCACCGCCGCCTCCCCCGCGGTCACACCCGATCGGCCTGCGGAAAAAAGGCGATCGGGTTCCACCGTCCCCCATCTGCGGGCCGTTCCCTCTCTGGACGAGCCCCACCTCACCGAACCGCAACCGGCCGACCTGCACTCTGCCAACCCACACGCGGCCGAACCCCCTCCCCCCGCCTCGCCGCCGGCCGACTCCCCATCTCCGGGCACGGGGCGGGCGCCGCACTTCACGATCGGCACGACCCTGCTGGACGGCACGCCCGTCGATCTGGAGCTGGAGGCCCTGCGCAAGCACACAGCGATCTTCGCCGGGTCGGGGTCGGGCAAGACGGTGCTGATCCGGCGCCTGGTCGAGGAGTGCGCGCTGCGAGGCGTCTCCTCCATCGTCCTCGACCCCAACAACGACCTGGCCCGGCTCGGCGACCCGTGGCCGGAGCCGCCGCCGGAGTGGGGCCCGGGTGACGCGGACAGAGCGGCCCGCTACCTGGCCGCCACCGACGTGGTCGTCTGGACTCCCGGCAAGGAGAACTGTCGCCCGCTCAGCTTCCAGCCGCTGCCGGACTTCGCGAGCGTCCTGGGCGACACCGACGAGTTCCGCGAGGCCGTGGACGTGGCGGTCGCGTCGCTGACGCCCAGAGCCAACCTGCAGGGCAGCACGAGGAAGGCCCTTCTGTGCCGCGCGGTGCTCCGCGAGGCCGTGACCTTCTACGGCAGGCAGGGAGGCCGGGGGCTCAAAGGGCTGATCGCCATGCTCGCCGAGCTGCCGGACGGCCTCAGCAGGATCGACGGCGCTGCCAGGTTCGCGGCCGAGATCGGCCAGAGCCTGACCGCGGCGACGGTCAACGATCCGCTGTTCGCCGGCGGCGGGACGCCGGTGGACGCCGGGGTCCTGCTGACTCCTGCGGAGGGCAGGAAGGCGCGCGTCTCGGTGATCAATCTGGCGGGCCTGCCGTCGGAGACCCAGCGGCAGAACTTCGTCAACCAGCTCCAGATGGCACTGTTCTCGTGGATCAAGCGGCACCCGGCGGGAGACCGTCCCCTGGGCGGTCTCCTCGTGCTGGACGAGGCCCAGACGTTCGCCCCGTCCGGTGCGATGACGGCCTCCACCCACAGCACGCTCGTCCTCGCCGCCCAGGCCCGCAAGTACGGCCTCGGGCTGGTGTTCGCGACGCAGGCGCCGAAGGGGCTGCACAACCGGATACCGGGGAACGCCGCCACGCAGTTCTTCGGGCTGCTCAACGCACCCGCCCACATCACGGCGGCGACGGAGATGGCGAGGGCCAAGGGCGGCGCCGTCCCCGACGTGGGCAAGCTGCGTTCGGGCCAGTTCTACGTGGCAGTGGAGGGCGTGACGTTCAAGAAGGTCCGCACGCCACTGTGCCTGAGCCACCACCTCAGGAGCCCGCTCACCACCGAGGAGGTCGTGGCGCGGGCGACCGCCTCCCGGCCTCATCCGCCCACCGCGCCCCCGCCGCCGTCATGACCGTGCCGTCATGACCGTTCCGTCATGACGGCGTCCCTACGGTGTCCCATCGGCCGGGGCGGCCCGGCCGATTGGGCGTCCTCACCTGCCGAAGGCCACGGCAGCGGCGGCGGCGATCACCACGGAGAGGATCACCAGGACGACGACCGTGCGCAGCGGCTGGCGACGCCGTACCGGCCCCTCGGCCCGCCTGGCCTGCACCCGGTAGACCGGCGTACGGGACGGCGACGGCCGGGAGACCGGGCTCGGCTCCGGCGACGCCGCCGGCGGTCGGGGGACGGCCCGGACCGGCCGGACCGGCGTCCTGGCCGGGGGCCGTGCCCGCGGGGCGGGAGCAGCTCTCGCCCGGTGCGCGGGAGGCCGGGGACGCTCCGGCGGCGCGGCGCGAGGCGGTGGGACAAGGGTCGGCGGCGTGCACGCGGGGGGCGGTGTCCCGATGCCGAGGCCCACGTGCAGGTCCACCACGGGGTGGAGCTCGACGCACACCGCGACACCGAGACCCGGCCCGGAGCCGCCCGGATCGTCCCTGACCGGAGGCGGCAGCACGGCCGCAGCACTCATCGGCGCCATGGCCCCACGGATGATCGGCGCCACCGCCGCCGCTCGCGACTGAGCCGCCGCCGTCCCCGCGATCGGCGTCACGGCCGTCCCGTTGATCGGCGTCAGGGGCGCCGTGGTGATCGCGGCGGCCTCCGGCGCGGCGGTGCCGGTGGCGAGCACGGCGACCCCCGCGAGCGCGCCCGCGAGTCGGAGCCTCATGTCAGCGGCCTCCGGGGATCCGCTGGAACTCCTCCAGGGCGGCGGTGAACGCGTCGGGCCTGACCGCCAGGCCACCGGTGAACGGGCGTGAGATGTCCCACGCGAGGTAGACGCCCACCGCGAGCAGCGCCGCCATGGCCGACATCGGGATGAGCGTGATGCCTCTGGGCCGGGCCCCCGCCATGAACGGGAACACGACGATCATCAGCCCGGCCACGACCGTGAGGATCAGGACACCCGGAGGTGGCGTGGTGTGGGCGTCCGCGGCGCGCTGACGGCGGGCGGCGAACATGTCGCCCATCCGGCTCAGCACGTCGGCACGGGCGTCGCGCGCGTCGTCGCTCGTCACCGGCAGCGCCGTCACCCGTGTCCGCAACGACTCCAGCCGCGCCGACCCCTCCGGGCTGAGCTCCCCGCTCGCCATCATCGGCCACTCCTTGGCGACCACGAACGCGACGTAGTCGCGCAGACCCTCCTGGATCTGTGCCGCGTCGGGGGCGGGCAGGGCGGCCGCCGCCCAGTACGTCTCCACGGCGGCCTGGGTCTCGACGTAGGTGTTCTGCCGCGCCGAGTCGGCCGACGTCCACGGCACGACGATGGCGATGGCGAAGATCAGCAGGAACAGCGACGACAGCATGGATCCGGCGTGGCCGGCGGAGGCCCCCTGCGGATCGCGGTCGTCCGTGCCGTGGTCGAGCTTGCGGAAGACGAAGGCGGCGAGGGCCACCGTGGCGACCGCGGCCACCACGGCGAGTGCGCAGACCAGCATGACCATCCCTTGGTACGCGGGCGGAGGCCCACAGCGATCACTGACAGTCACATGACTATCACATGAGGTGATGACTATGTGGCGGCACAGGGAAGATCACGCCTCAGGGGCCGGCGAGGGAGAGCGCCCAGACCTCCGGGCGGCGCCCGATCCGACGGGGAGCGTGGCATGGCGTCGAAGATCGCAGCAGTATGGGAACCCACATGTATGCCCATAAGACGGAAAGAGCGCTCCTGTGACCGATGGCCCTGGCACCTCCGGCCCGGACGAGGCCCCGCCGATCGCGTTGGACAGCACCGTGGCCCACAACGCCCGGGTCTGGAACCACTGGCTCGGTGGCAAGGACAATTACGCCGTCGATCGTGAGGTCGGCGAGCAGATCTTCGGGATGTTCCCCAGCATCGTGCACGTCGCGAGGGCCGACCGCGCCTTCCTCGGCCGCGTGGTCCGCCACCTGGCGGGCGAGGTGGGAATCCGCCAGTTCCTGGACATCGGCACCGGACTGCCGACCGCCGACAACACCCACGAGGTCGCCCAGCGCGTGGCCCCGGAGTCGCGGATCGTCTACGTCGACAACGACCCCCTCGTGCTGGTCCACGCCAGGGCCCTGCTGACCAGCACCACCCCCGGCGTCACCGCGTACATCGACGCGGATCTGCACGACCCAGGCAAGATCCTTCGGTTGGCCGCCGAGACCCTCGACTTCACCCGGCCCGTGGCGATCATGCTGCTGGGCGTTCTCAACTTCGTCCTGGACACCGACGAGGCGAGGGCGATCGTCGATCAACTGGTCGACGCCGTTCCCTCCGGAAGCCACCTCGCGCTCACCCATCCCACGCTTGAGCTCGGCGGCGAGGGGAACGTGGAGGCCATGCGGTTCTGGAACGAGCACGCCACGCCGCCGATCACCGCCCGCAGCGGCGAGGAGATCGCCCGCTTCTTCGACGGTCTCGAACTGCTGGAGCCCGGCCTGGTGTCGTGCTCGCTCTGGCGTGCGGGCGACAGCGAGATCGGTGTTCCCACGCAGGTGGCGCAGTACGGAGCCGTCGGCCGCAAGCCGTGAGAGCGCGAACCAGCACAAACCTCACCCGGCTCTTTCCCGGGTGAGGCGGGCCGCCGTGGGAGGATCGGAAACGGGGTGAGCGTATGCGCGTAGTGATAGCGGGCGGGCACGGGAAGATCGCTCTACGGCTGGAACGGCTTCTCGCCGCACGCGGGGACGCTCCGGTCGGCCTGATACGCAACCCGGACCACGCGGAGGACGTCCGGGCCGCCGGAGCCGAGGCGGTGGTCTGCGACCTGGAGCGGATCGGGGTCGAGGAGGTCGCCAAGATCCTCCTTGGCGCGGGCGCCGTGGTGTTCGCCGCCGGCGCGGGCCCCGGCAGCGGGGTCGCCCGCAAGTTCACCGTCGACGAGGGGGCCTCGGTCCTGCTGGCCGACGCCGCCGAACGCGCTGGGGTGCCCCGTTTCATCCAGATCTCCTCAATGGGCGCGGGGGCGCCGCCCGCGCCGGGCGGTGACGAGGTCTGGGCCGCCTACATCACGGCGAAGACGGCGGCGGAGGACGACCTGCGCGGCCGGCGGCTCGACTGGACGATCCTGCGGCCCGGCGGACTGACCGACGATCCCGGCTCGGGCCTGGTGACTCTCGCCGACCCGCCGCTCCCCCGCGGCATGGTGCCCAGGGACGACGTGGCGGCGGTGGTCGCGGCGCTGCTCGACGTCCCGGACACGCGGCACCGGGTGTTCGAGCTCATCGGCGGGAGCGTCCCCATCGAGGAGGCGGTCCGCCTCACGGCGTTCCGCTGAGTCGTCCCCGGGTCGCCGGGAATCTCACCGGTCCCGATGACCAATGGTTAGACAAGCCTCACGCTCCGGATTGTTGACCGGGCGGTCAATCAAAAGGACCGTCAGATCAAAGGTCACATTCCCCCGTAGGAGGCACGGATGGATCTGTCGAGATCGCTGTCCGACATCGTCGCCCTGGTCGCGGGCCTGGTCGCGGTGCTCGCGCCGTTCTTCTGGGTGGACGCCAAAACGGCCACCCAGCCGCTGCTGATCCTCGGCGCGCTGCTCCTGATCTCCGGCCTGTGGGCCGTCCTCGGGGCCGGCGGCGCGAGCTCCTGGGTGACCGCCGCCTTCGGAGCGCTGCTGTTCGTCTCGCCGTGGGCCTTCGGGTTCGACGGCGACCAGGCCGCCGCGTGGACCGCGTGGATCACCGGCGCCGTCACCGTGATCGCCGCACTCCTGACGGTCCTCCAGGTCCGTGGAAGGACCACCGTCAACGCCTGACCACGCACCTGTCCCGCGCGGGTGCCCCACAGAAGTGCCCGGTGAGCCCCCACCGGGCACTTCTCGTCGTTCAGGCCGTGCGGGGCACTCCCCGCAGCCGGCCCCCGTGTACCCGGCGTCATCCATACCCGACGTCATCCCGCACGTCCTCGTAGCCGACGCCACCCGCTGCCCGGCATCCACCCCGCGCCTGGCGCTACCCCGTACCCGGCGCCATCCCGCGCCACCAAGCCGACGGCTCGGCTCCATGACACCGGTGCGGCGGCGCCGGCGCCATGAACCCGGTGCTGTGAGTCCACGCTCGCGAGTGGGCGCGCGGATGGGACGACGATGCGGTGAGGTCCGTACGGCGACCGCGATAGGGCGCACAGATCCCGTGATCTACTACCACACCACCTGGTGTCACAATTTGAAGTTGTCAACTCACTCTTCGTGTGCGATCATTAGTACATGTTTTCGAGTATCACGCTGAGTCGTTGTGATGGTTGGCATGTTCGAGTCAAGTGATCCGTCCGCCGACAGTGGCGCAAACGGCGCGAGCCCGTCGTGGGGGCGGCGGTGGTGGGTGGATCTGATGGAGCATGCGTCGGTGTTGTCGTCGCAGGGTTCGGCTGCCCGGCGTGCGGAGGTGTTGTGGGGCGGTTGCGGCTCGGCGGCGATGCCGGGGGCTGGGCCTGTGCGTGAGGTGGACGCTGGGCCGGTGGGCACGCCGGAGGCCGAGCTGTTGGGTGGGCCAGTGGTCGAGGCCAGGACTGAGGCCAGGACTGAGGCCAGGGGCGAGGCCGGGGGCGAGCATGGCTCGTTCCCGTCGGATGGGGGTGCCTCCGGCCGTAGCGCCGGCGGTTGTGATGGTGGCGACGTCAGTGGTGGTGGGGTCGGGGGTGATGGTGGTTTGGCCGGTTCGGGCGGTGGTGATGCGGTTCCGTCGTGGGTGTTGGTGGAGCGGGTGGTGGGGGCGGTTGCGGCGTTGGTTGAGGGTGGGGTGCCGGAGTCGGCGGCGGTGTGTCTGGCTGAGGTGGAGGAGTTGTTGGGGGTGCGGGATCGGTTGGGTGCGGCGGTGGCGGGGCGGGTGGGGCGGGTGCATGCGGGCAGGGA